>NZ_JALIGE010000075.1:0-300000 GCF_024764835.1 Scandinavium hiltneri
ATTTGCCTGGCGGCAACAGCGCGGTGGTCCCACCTGACCCCATGCCGAACTCAGAAGTGAAACGCCGTAGCGCCGATGGTAGTGTGGGGTCTCCCCATGCGAGAGTAGGGAACTGCCAGGCATCAAACAAGTAAGAAACCCCGACCGAAAGGCCGGGGTTTTTTGCGTTTATACGTCATAAATCCATCCAGCAATATACCCACCTTAATCTCTTGCGACAATTCCTGATTACTGATCCTGCTAACTGAATTTGTGCTTTTGATCACAAATCGCGTTATAACAATTGTGTAACATTTCGAGCGATAATTGTTCTTCCTGAGCGATCCTCAATATTTGTATCAGGAGCAGACCTGGTTTTTTGCTGGAGTATAATAACAATGACCGAGAATACGTATTCATCCCGAGAGTCCCTGATGGGCAGTGATTCACGGCGTCGGGTCTGGGCTATCGTGGGTGCTTCATCTGGTAACCTTGTCGAGTGGTTTGATTTTTACGTCTATTCGTTTTGCTCACTCTACTTTGCACATATCTTCTTCCCCTCAGACAATACCACCACACAGCTTCTGCAAACCGCCGGCATTTTTGCTGCGGGTTTTCTGATGCGGCCGATTGGCGGCTGGCTGTTTGGACGTATTGCCGATCGTCACGGACGAAAAAAGTCGATGCTGATTTCGGTCTGCATGATGTGTTTTGGCTCGTTGGTGATTGCCTGTCTGCCTGGATACGCGACGATTGGCACCTGGGCTCCGGCATTACTGCTACTGGCAAGATTGTTCCAGGGACTTTCCGTCGGCGGAGAGTACGGCACCAGCGCCACCTACATGAGTGAAGTGGCGATTGAAGGCCGGAAAGGTTTCTTTGCCTCGTTCCAGTACGTAACGCTGATTGGCGGCCAGCTGCTGGCTTTGCTTGTGGTCGTTGTTCTTCAACAAGTGCTGAGCAATGAGGATTTGCATACTTGGGGCTGGCGTATTCCCTTTGCGCTGGGTGCAGTACTGGCGTTAGTTGCACTTTGGTTACGTCGTCAGCTGGATGAAACGTCGCAGCAGGAAACGCGCGCCCTGAAGGAGGCCGGATCGTTCAAAGGCCTGTGGCGCAATCGCAAAGCGTTTTTGATGGTGCTCGGCTTCACCGCCGGTGGCTCTTTGGTGTTCTATACCTTTACAACCTATATGCAAAAGTATCTGGTGAACACCACGGGTATGAGCGCCAGCGTGGCTAGCATCGTGATGACGGCTGCGCTTTTTTGCTATATGGCGGTGCAGCCGTTGTTCGGTGCTCTGTCCGACAGAATTGGTCGTCGTACGTCGATGCTGTGTTTTGGTGGGCTGGCCACGCTGTTTACCGTCCCGATCCTCACCGCACTGCAACATGTGCATTCGCCGTATGCCGCGTTTGCATTAGTAATGTGCGCCCTGCTGATCGCCAGTTTTTACACGTCCATAAGTGGGATCCTTAAAGCCGAAATGTTCCCCGCTCAGGTGCGTGCGCTTGGCGTTGGGTTGTCTTACGCCGTCGCCAACGCGCTGTTCGGTGGTTCGGCAGAGTATGTCGCCCTGTCGCTGAAATCTATGGGCTTTGAGAGTGCGTTCTTCTGGTATGTCACTCTGCTGAGTGCGGTGGCATTTGTGGTGTCGCTGATGTTGCACAGCAAAGGGAAGGGGTTACGTCTGTAGTTTATTGATGCGCCATGTGCCATACCGTATAGCCGGTTGTGGCCCCGGCGACATCCCATGCAAAATCTTTCCAACTCCAGCCGCTGCCTGATGGGCGGCTGTCCCATACTTCCTTCCCTGCACCAAGACTGAGAGAGAACATCAGGCCATAGGCTGCACTTCTGTCCTGACTGAATCCTTGATGCTGGGCGTATTCGTTGCCTGCTGCGGAGAGAATGGCGGACGCAATAAAGTGTTGTGCCTTATCCTGTCCGGTCCAGGCATCATTAGCCATATGGCTGCAACCGCAAAGCCACAGTGAAGACAGCAGAACCAGAATACGCATAGCAGGCTCCCTGTAAAAAAGCCCCGACCATCGGGGCTTGAGGATCACAGAATGCGGCTGATGAGCCTGTCGATTCGAATTCGACGCAGACGGCGAATCAGCTTACGGACTTTAACCGGATAGTCGGCGATACTTTGCAGATCGCGATAATGATTTACCACTGTGGTATGTTTGCGGATCAGTTCCAGCTCTTTATCCCGGGCCTCGGCCAACTGCTGTTTCGGATCGTGAATGAGAATTGCATTCTCCAGATCCAGTCGCCATGCACGTGGGTTCAGGTTGTTGCCGGTCAGCAGCATCCATTCGTCATCGACCCACATGCCTTTCAGATGGTAGCTGTTGTCTTCATCTTTCCACAGGCGAACGACCAACTGGTCGGTATTCACATAATACTGCAGGCGGCTAAGGAAACGGCGCAGATTGATTTCATACAAATAAGGCAGCGCGCCGATTATCTTAAACGGCTGATCTTCTGGAATATAAAAGTCATTGGCCGTTTTATCACCAACAATGATTTCAACCTTTTTCCCCTGGCGCAGCAGGTGGATAATGTTTCGCACTAATACGGCAGGAAGGTTGAAATAAGGCGTGCAGATAGTCAACTTCTCTTCGGTGCACGGCATCAAATGGAAAATTGTCTTGTTGAGCATGCTCGATTTCCCGAGCCCAACCAGTGGCGTAACGGAGAGCTGCTCGTTATCAGCATCGCCCTGGAAATGGTAACCGGAGTCACGCAGTTCCTGGCGATAGAGACGAATATCGTTTTTGATTTCCGGGCTTTTCGGGCGCTCATTATCATCGAGACGGTTTACGCCGCGGCCATGCACCAGATTCTGATCCACCCAGTCAAACATGATATCGGCCATCTGCGCATTACCAATCGACTGGTAGCGGTCATAGCGATACTTATCATGCTGATGCAGGTAAACGTCGTTGATGCTCGCGCCGCTGTAGAGCACGCAGTCGTCGATAATAAAGCCTTTATAGTGCAGAACGCCTAACGCCTCGCGGGTATTAACCGGCACGCCGAACGCAGGAACATCCACGCCAGGGTTTTCCTGAGCCATACGGGTGTACCAATCGGCGTTGGTGTTAGATGCAGCGGCACCAATGCGTCCGCGCTGGGCGCGGTGCCAGTCAACCAGGATACGGACATCGAGTTCAGGGCGCTGACGCTTGGCGTCATAAATAGCCTGCAAAACCGCTTTACCGCCATCATCTTGTTCCAGATAAAGGGCGATAATGCAGATGCGGCGAGTCGCGTTGGCGATTTTAGCCAACAGCACTTGCCGAAAATCCGCAGGGGCATAAAAGAACTCGACATCATCAACTGACTGAGAAAGCTTAGGTAGTTGAGCAAGGTGTTGTTGATGCTTGTTGCGCTTAAATTTTGACAACATCACAGTGCGATTCTTCTCTGATTAATCAAGGGTCCTCTGTACCATGCAGACGACAGAAGCGAGCAATAATACCATCAGTGCCAGCTAAAGTGGTCAACATTTCCAGCAGCTTAGTTACGATGGCGATGAGGATAGTCTTAATGTCAACCCGACAATGCCATCTTCAAGCTGGATATCGACGTCAAAACCCAGCTTACGGGCCAGTGCAATCATTCCCTGATTATTGGGCATGGTAATGCCATTCAAGCGCGATAGCCCATGTTCACGCGTATAGTCGATGAGTTTTTCCAGTAGACGACGCCCCAGGCCGAGGCCTTTCAAATCGGATCGCACCAGTACGGCAAACTCTGCATCAATATTGTCCGGGTCTGAAATGGCACGTGTAACGCCCAGGATTTCAATCCCAGTCTCCATGGAATGCACGGCGACAAAAGCCATTTCACGATCGTAGTCGATCTGCGTCATATTGGCTAAATCGTCATGGGTAAATTCATTGATTTCACTGAAGTAGCGGTAGTAGAGATCTTCTTTTGTGACCTGGGCGATAAACTTCTGCAACAGCGGTTCATCCTCCGGCAGGATGGGGCGAAACAGGCAGCGTTCACCGTTCTTCAGCTCGACCCACTCTTCAAATTGCTGCGGATACGGACGCACCGTTAAACGGCTTTCGCTATCCCCTTCAAACGGTCCAATCTCAAGCGTCACATCCAGTGCGGTGAATTCGTCTCCGGAAGCCAGCAAAGGATGAATATCCAGTCGTTGGATCTCCGGACAGTCGACAATCAGATTCGACACCTGGACCAGCACCTGGCTGAGGCCAACGACATTCAGCGGACGTAACGCGCTTCTGCCACGGATCTTTTTACTTTTAATCGCCTGAATCACCAGATAACGGGCGAGATTCATGTTCAGCGGTGGCAGCGCCACGGCGGCCTGATCTTCTGCGCGCCACTCAACGCCCCCTTCACCGAGCATGATGAGCGGGCCAAACAGCGGATCGTGTTCGACGACGATCCGCAGCTCCTGAGCACCCGCGCGGTTCGCCATACTCTGAACTAACAGCCCGTGAATCCGCGCCTGAGGCCAGGTCATTTTCACGCGATCGAGGATGGCATCAGCCGCCTGCTGCACTTCTGCGGCGGTACGCAGATAGAGCATGACGCCCTGAACTTCTGACTTATGCGGGATATCAGGCGAACGCAGTTTCAACGCCACCGGATAGCCAATCTGTTCAGCGATATGCACCGCTTCGGCACTGTCTGCCGCTATCCACGTAGGCAACGTATGCATGCCGTAAGCTTTGAGGATTGGCTGCACTTCGTGAGTGTCGAGTGACGTGGCACCTTCCGCAATGGCGTGCTGAAGCAGCGCATGGGCGTCGGCGGTATTGGCGGTCAGATTGTCCGGTAATACCGGTGTTTCACGCAGTTGCTTCTGATTACGGCGGTATTCCACCATATGCATAAATGCGGTGATGGTACCTTCCGGCGTGCGGTAGGTGGGAATACCGGTATCGCTAAATAAGCGGCGTGCTTCCTGTGAGGAATATTCCCCGCACCAGTTGGTTAACACGGTGACGTATTTGCCACGGGCGTGATGATTGAGGGTATCAATTAACGCCTGGGCGCTTTCTGTTCCCGGTGCGGCTGCGCTCGGGGAATGGATGACCAACAGGGCATCATAATCCTGGCTGTCGAGCAGAATACTCAGCGCTTTTTGATAGTGGTCGCTGCTGGCGTCATCGCGCAGGTCGAGCGGGTTCGCCGCTTCTACGCTCCCCGGCAGCGCACCACCAAGACGGTTCAGCGTCTCGTCGCTGAGCGTTGCCAGCTTTCCATTGCGAAGCCAAAGTTCGTCCAGTGCCAGTGCCGCAGGTGCTGCGCCGTTGCTGACAATCATCAGGCGTTCACCGCGCAGCGGCCGCATATGGCTCAGCGTTTCGACGGCGGAAAACAGCTCATGCGTATCCTGCACGCGCAATAAACCGGCTCGCTGAATGGCGGCATCCCAGGCCGGATCCATTCCTGAATTCACATGCAGCAGGCGCTGGGCTGCAGGACTACGTCCACTCTTAATGACCAGAATTGGTTTATTGCGCGAGGCGCTACGGGCAGCCGAAACGAAACGTCGGGCGTCGCTGAGGTGCTCCAGATAGAGCAGAATGGCGCTGGTTTTGCTGTCGCGGGCGAGAAAGTCGAGCAGGTCATCCACGTCAATATCGAGACTGTCACCCAGGGCGATAAAATAGGAAAAGCCCATCTCGCGCTGTTGCGCCCAGTCAAGAATGGTATTGGACACCGCCGCCGATTGCGAAATAAACGCCAGCTTACCGCGACGGATCGGCACCGGCGAAAAGCTGGCATTCAGCCCTTGCCAGGGGGCAAGCAGCCCCAGACTATTAGGGCCAAGAAGGCGCATCTGAAAGCGGGCGGCGCAGGCTTTCAGTTCGCTGAACTGTTCCTGCGGTGCGGAAAGAATAATGCACGTTTTACAGCCTTTCTGACCGAGTGCTTCCAGCAGTTCCAGATTACGTTTCGCATGGGTGCAGATAACGGCCAGGTCCGGCGTGAATGGCAGGCTGTCGATATCAGGCCAGGCCAGCACCCCCAGAACCGCTTTCCAGGCAGGCGTCACCGGCAAAACCGGCCCGCTAAAACCGCCGGCCAGCAGATTGCGCATCATAAGATAGCCTGCACGCTGTGGCTTCATTGATGCGCCAATGACGGCTATTGATTTGGGTCTCAGTAACGCTTCCAGTCCCCGTTGGCTCATCGCACTCTCTCCTGGACGATCGTTCCTGAATGATTTTAAACGCTTTCTGGCTCCGTCACTGTGATGTTTCCCTTATGCTGAGGTTTTCCTGCCAGATAACGGGTGCGGAAACACTGAAAATGGTTGCCCAGTGCGCCAGCGGCTTCGGTGTCATTCGCTAAATCTAGCAGTGCGATCGCCACTTCTGCCGTGCAGTACTGACCTTCAGCATGCGCTTCCCGCAGGTGGTAGGCAGAAACGCGTGATAAATCGACAGAAATCACCGGCAGGCCATCAAGATAAGGGCTTTTGCGGAACATCTTCCGTGCTTCGGTCCAGGTGCCATCAAGCATAATAAACAGCGGCGGTTTACCTGACGGGGGGGAGGTAATGACTTCGCGTTCAGCCCCGGCATAAGACGCCGGAAATACAACCATCGGTTGATAATCCGGATTGCGGACTAAATCGAGTAGCGCCTGAGGCGGCTCAGTGCGCGACCATTGAAAGGCTTCGGTATCGGGAAGAATATCGGCAATCAGGCGGCCGGTATTACTCGGCTTCATCGGCTCGGTATCAAACATCACCAGACAAAAACGGCTCCGGGCAGCAGAAGGCATGAGGGTTTCACACAGACACTGTTTCAGCGGTAAAAGACAGCGCTGGCAGCGGCGAATACGATTTCCACGGGCAAGAAACGGGCGAGTGGCGCGAGCGAGACGTTCGGCGCGCAGGCGGAGGACGGCGTTATCAGTCATTTTGCGTTGTGCTGGAAAAACGCCATTGTCGCAGAGGGGAAAGCGGGGCACAAGACGTGCCCCGGCAGATCAAGCTTCGGTAGCTTCGTTCAACCAGCTGTCGAACGGTGCTTTAGGCACTGCACCGTTGAGCATGTCCAGCACTTCACCTTTATGGAAAATCATAATGGTTGGAATGCTGCGAATACGGAAACGTGCGCTAAGCTCACGTTCGGCTTCAGTATTTACTTTTACTAAACGCATTTTACCGCTGCGCTCTTCCGCGACGTCTTCGAAAATTGGTGCAAAGTTACGGCATGGGCCGCACCACGGTGCCCAGAAATCAACCACGACCGGCAAATCATCTTTCAACAATTTATCCAGCGTTTCACCGGTAGCATTGATAACATCGCCATCAAACAGCTCGTGACCGCAGCGGCCACACTTGGCGGAGTCGTTAATACGATCGTCGGGGATACGGTTAAGCGCCTGGCAACTGGCACAAACGGTATTCATAGCTAACCTCTGGGTAATCGGGTTGAGTCAACGGCCTGAATGGCCGAAATGTTTCTTTAATGTTACGTATTATCGATGAGACTGTTTTAAAGGACAATGTGATTTATTCGATGAATACAATAGTCGCAGTCTTTGGTACGAAATCATGGCGAAGCTCGGACACATCGGGTAATCTTCGCGCTTCGCGCAGCGCAGGTGGAGAATAAAGATGAACGACGAACTGAAAAATAAAAGCGGCAAGGTCAAAGTGATGTACGTCCGCAGTGATGATGACTCGGATAAACGCACGGAAAACCCGCGCACCGGTAAAGGCGCTGGTCTGAGCCGCAATAGCCCGTCCCGTTCCGAAGGTGGTCGTCGTCCTGCGCGCGATAGTCGTGATGGAAAGTCTCGCGATGGCAAACCGCGTGGCGGTGACCGTTTCCGCGACCGTGATAATTCACGTGACAGCGGACCGCGCGACGACAACCCATGGCGCACCGTTTCACGCGCACCGGGCGCAGTTGTTGCAGACAAACCCGATCACGGCGGGATCAGCGGCAAGAGCTTTGTCGACCCAGAAGTTATCCGTCGTCAGCGCGCAGAAGAAACCCGTGTTTACGGCGAAAATGCTTGTCAGGCGCTGTTCCTGAGCCGCCCGGACTGCATCGTTCGCGCCTGGTTCATCCAGAGCGTGACCCCCCGTTTCAAAGAAGCCCTGCGCTGGATGGCGGCAAACCGTAAAGCCTATCACGTGGTAGACGAAGCGGAGCTGGAGAAAGCTTCTGGCACCGAACACCACGGCGGCGTTTGCTTCCTGATTAAAAAGCGTAACGGTACCAGCGTTAAGCAATGGGTGAGTGAAGCGGCCGAAGAAGACTGCGTACTGGCGCTGGAAGATGTGGGCAACCCACACAACCTCGGCGCAATTATGCGTAGCTGCGCACACTTCGGTGTTAAAGGTGTCGTGGTTCAGGATGCTGCAGTACTGGAGTCCGGTGCTGCAATCCGTACCGCAGAAGGTGGCGCAGAGCACGTACAGCCGATCACCGCTGACAGCTTCATTGACGCGCTGGATCAGTTCCGCAAAGCGGGCTATGCGATTGTGACCACCTCCAGCCATAAAGGTACCCCGCTGTTCAAAGCGACTATGCCGAAGAAAATGGTACTGGTGCTGGGTCAGGAACGTGATGGTCTGTCCGATGCCGCTCTTGAGTCTTCAGACCTGAGCGTCGCTATCAACGGAACCGGCAATGTAGAGAGCCTGAACGTTTCCGTCGCAACCGGCGTTCTGCTGGCCGAATGGTGGCGTCAGAACAAAGGGTGATGCTTCAACATTGCTAAAATGAAAATGCCAGCGAGATGCTGGCATTTTTTTTATTCGCTTTCAGCCGGCAGGACCGGCATCCAGTCAATTGGAGGCTCGCCGCGTTGCGCCAGCCATTCGTTGACCAGTACAAAGTGATTTGAGCCAAAGAAGCCACGATGGGCTGACAGCGGCGACGGATGCGGCGCTTTCAGCACGTGATGACGCTTGCGGTCGATAATCGAGCCTTTCTTCTGTGCATGCGCACCCCATAGTAAAAAGACCACGCCCTCGCAATGTTCATTGATCAGGGCAATCACTTTATCGGTAAAGGTTTCCCAGCCAAGACTGGCATGTGAATGCGCCTGGCCTGTGCGGACCGTCAGTACCGTGTTGAGCAACAGTACGCCCTGGTGCGCCCAGCTTTCCAGATAACCATGCGTTGGGCGAGTGAAGCCCGGAATGGTGCCTTCCAGCTCTTTGTACATGTTTAACAAAGAAGGCGGCGTGGCAACACCCGGGAGAACGGAAAACGCCAGCCCATGCGCCTGGCCTGGGCCGTGATACGGATCTTGCCCGAGGATCACTACCTTTACATCGCGCAGTTCGGTATAGCGAAACGCATTGAACACATCTTTTTGCGACGGATAAATCGTGGTTCCCGCCTGACATTCCTCGGCAACGGTTGCCAGGGTATTGATGAAGTAGGGCTGTTCTTTTTCACTGGCTAGCACGTCGTGCCAGGTTAAAGACGTGGTCATGTCGCTCTCCTGCAAATATCGTTGGCGATAGCTTAACGGCTTCTTGGTAGGGAACAAAATTTTGTCAGCGGGAAAGTTCGCTCTATTTCAAATAAAATTGAATGTTTACAGGCATATTTGTGTTTTGCAGGGCTTGAAAATTGACTTAAAACAACAAAATTCATGGATGTACTCAGTACACACACCAATTCTATTGATTTAAATCAATGATTGCCGGGTGTCAGACTGATATATATACACTCAAGCAACAATGGTTTTACCAATTGGCCAGCGTCTGGCCAATGCAAAAACGAATAAATGAGCCTAGGGAGGCATCAAATGATTACTGGTATCCAGATTACTAAAGCTGCAAACGACGACCTGCTCAACTCTTTCTGGCTGCTCGACAGCGAGAAAGGCGAAGCGCGTTGCCTGGTAGCTAAAGGCGGTTTCACTGAAGATCAGGTTGTTGCGGTTAACGCTCTGGGCGAAATCGAATACCGTGAAATCCCGGTAGACGTTCAGCCAGAAGTCCGCGTTGAAGGTGGTCAGCACCTGAACGTGAACGTTCTGCGTCGCGAAACGCTGATGGACGCCGTTGAGCACCCAGAAAAATACCCACAGCTGACCATCCGTGTTTCTGGTTACGCGGTGCGTTTCAACTCACTGACTCCAGAACAGCAGCGCGACGTTATCGCTCGTACTTTCACCGAAAGCCTGTAATTTCTCAGGGGTGGGAAGTGACGGCGATCGGCTAAGTTAACGAAAGCCAAAACGCTCAGCACAGAACGGAGAATGACTCAGTCATTCTCCGTTTTTTTATGCGTGTATCGGGATGATGTCATGCAAAAAAAAGTGAGACAGGGTGGCGTGGAAAGGATAGAAAAAAGCCGGGAAATTTCCCGGCTCGCTTTTTACTCTTCGGTTTTCTTCGGCTCGGTCGCCGCGGCAGCGACTGCACTTGGCTTACGGCGCTTACCGATGTTTTTGGCATCGCGATGGCGATTCTTCACGCGCGGTTTTTCTTTTTCCGCTTTTTTCTTCTCTTCGCGTTTAGCCATTACTTTCTTAGACGGCTTGCCTTGCAGTTTCTCGCTTGGGACACGAGTTTGCGGACGCATTTCATCAACCACGCGAGCTTTCAGTGGCTCTTCAATATAGCGACCGATTTTGCTCAGCAGCAGATGGTCATGCGCTTCGACTAACGAAATAGCGATACCTTTACGTCCGGCACGGCCCGTACGGCCGATACGGTGCAGATAGGTATCACCGCTGCGTGGCATGTCGAAGTTGAAGACGTGGCTCACATCCGGAATGTCGATCCCGCGTGCAGCAACGTCGGTGGCAACCAGTACATTCACGCGACCGTCGGTCAGGCGTAAAATAGCTTCGTTACGTTTGGCCTGAACCATCTCACCTTCGAGATAGCAGTTATTGATGCCTTTCTCACGCAGCCAGCCCGCCAACTCATGCACACGCTCACGTTTACGCACAAACACGATTGAACGCGTCGCGTCTTCCTGCTGAAGCAGGTGAATCAACAACGCCGTTTTATGCTGAACGTCATCGGCACGGTAGTACCACTGATGGATCTTCTTGCGTTCGCGGGTGGACGGTGTCGCAGACACTTCCACCGGATCCTGCAACAGACGATCGGAAAATTCCTTGATCGCATCGCCTTCCAGCGTAGCGGAGAACAGCATGGTCTGTTTACGCCAGCGCGTTTCCGCAGCGATGGTTTCGATATCCTGGGCAAAGCCCATGTCCAGCATGCGGTCCGCTTCATCTAGGATCAGCGTTTCAACCGCGCGGCAGTCAAAGTTTTCTTCTTTGATGTACTGCAGCAGACGTCCGGTGGTGGCCACCACAATGTCCTGATTTTCACTGAACACTTCAGCGTGGTTCATATAGGCCACGCCGCCAGTGATGGTAGCGATGTCTAAATGGGTATTTTTCGCCAGCTCACGAGCATGATCGGCAACCTGCATCGCCAGTTCGCGAGTTGGGGTCACAATCAGAATGCGCGGCGGGCCGGATTTTTTTCGCGGGAAGTCGAGCAGGTGCTGCAACGCTGGCAGCAGATACGCCGCCGTTTTACCGGTGCCTGTCGGCGCAGAACCGAGGACATCACGGCCATCGAGCGCAGGCGGGATCGCAGCGGCCTGAATGGCGGTCGGGCGTGTGAAGCCTTTTTCCTGGAGCGCATCCAGAAGGCTATCGTCGAGTTCTAGTTCGGAAAAAGTCGTTACAGTCATGTTCTACCTCAGTATGGGCCGCCGATTATAGACGTTATGGCCGTAATCTTCATCTGTTTGTATGGCTATCTGTTCTCGGGTATTGTGCAGTACCCGACGCTCAGGGGATTTTATCAGGAAAAAGGTTGTTGATGATGAGTCAGTCTTCATCCGTGCTTCGTCGCAATGGATTTACGTTTAAGCAATTTTTTGTCGCTCACGATCGCTGTGCCATGAAGGTCGGGACGGACGGTATCCTGCTCGGTGCCTGGGCTCCCATTGCCCGTGTAAAACGGATCCTCGACATGGGGACCGGCAGTGGACTGCTGGCGTTAATGTTAGCGCAGCGTACGGAAAACACAGTGATGATTGATGCCGTTGAACTCGACGCCGATGCCGCTGGGCAAGCTGCGGAAAACGTCGCCGAGTCGCCATGGGCGGATCGTATTCATATTCATACCGCCGATGTACAGCGGTGGCTGGTGGAAGAAAACAGCCGCTATGACCTGATTATCAGTAATCCTCCGTATTATGAGCAGGGGGTGGAATGCGCCACACCTCAGCGCGAGCAGGCACGATATACCACCACCCTCGATCACGCGGCGCTGCTTACCTGTGCGGCCAATGCGATTACCGAAGACGGTTTTTTCTGTGTGGTGTTGCCAGAGAATATCGGTAATGCGTTTACCGAACGCGCGCTGTCGATGGGTTGGCATTTGCGTCTGCGAACCGACGTAGCAGAAACCGAGCTGCGTCTGCCGCATCGCGCGCTTCTGGCCTTCTCGCCACAGGCGGGCGAATGCTTCAGCGACAGGCTGGTTATCCGTGGGCCAGAGCAGCAATATTCCGAAGGCTACACTGCACTGACCCAGGCATTTTACTTGTTTATGTGAGTCAACGGGGAGAGTACCGACGGCCCTGAGTTTTCCAGCAAGTCCGGATAATCCAGGGTGTAATGCAGGCCGCGGCTCTCTTTACGCATCAGGGCGCAGCGTACGATTAGCTCCGCCACCTGCACCAGATTGCGCAATTCAAGCAGGTTATTCGACACGCGGAAACGGGAGTAGTACTCGTCCAGTTCCTGCTGCAATAAGGTAATACGACGCAGCGCGCGCTCCAGACGTTTGGTGGTGCGCACAATGCCGACGTAGTCCCACATAAACAGCCGCAGTTCGTGCCAGTTATGCTGAATAACCACCAGTTCATCCGGGTTCTCTACCCGACTTTCATCCCAGGCAGGCAGTGAACTGACTTCGCGGGCATAAGGCATCCGTTTCTTGATATCTTCAGCCGCCGACCAGCCATACACCAGACACTCAAGCAGTGAGTTTGACGCCATGCGATTGGCACCGTGCAGGCCGGTGTAGCTGACTTCACCGATGGCATAAAGCCCGTCAACGTCAGTACGACCAAAATCATCCACTATCACGCCTCCGCATGTGTAATGCGCAGCGGGAACGATCGGCACCGGTTCTTTCGTCAGATCGATGCCGAGGCTCAGCAGTTTTTCGTGGATCATCGGGAAATGCTGACGGACAAATGCTTCCGGTTTGTGGCTGATGTCGAGATACATACAGTCCGCGCCGAGACGTTTCATTTCATGATCAATCGCGCGGGCGACAATATCGCGCGGCGCCAGCTCTTCACGCTCGTCGAAGTCTGGCATAAAGCGCGAGCCGTCAGGGCGTTTGAGCAGAGCGCCTTCGCCGCGCAGGGCTTCGGTCAGCAAGAAATTGCGCGCCTTTGGATGATAAAGCGCGGTCGGATGGAACTGATTGAACTCAAGATTCGCCACCCGGCAACCCGCACGCCAGGCCATCGCAATGCCATCGCCGGAGGAAATATCCGGATTGGTAGTGTACTGATACACCTTCGAGGCGCCGCCGGTCGCCAGTACCACAGATTTCGCCGCGCAGGTTTCCACCGCTTCTTTATTGCGATTCCAGATCCACGCGCCAACGACTCGTCGGGTGCCGGGCAAGCCAATTTTATCGGAGACGATCAGGTCCACGGCGTTGCTGCGTTCAATGACCTGAATATTTGGGTGATTTAACGCTTTTCCGACAAGCGTTGTTTCGACCTCTTTCCCTGTGGCATCGGCGGCATGAAGTATACGGCGATGGCTGTGTCCGCCTTCGCGTGTCAGATGATAGCTGGCTTCGCCATTGGCCTGGACTTCCGTATCAAACAGCACGCCCTGGTCGATAAGCCACTGGACGCAAGGGCGGGCGTTGCTGGCGACAAACGACACTGCATGGCGGTCGCAAAGACCAGCCCCGGCAATCAGCGTATCGTCGACATGAGATTCAATGCTGTCCGTTTCGTCGAACACGGCGGCAATCCCGCCCTGGGCGTAAAACGTCGAGCCTTCGCTGATGGGTCCTTTACTGAGCACAATGACTGAACTGTGCTCGGCGAGGCGTAGCGCAAGGGATAAACCGGCAGCACCGCTACCGACAATGAGCACATCACAGGAGAGATCGGGAGTCGTTGTCATAGTCTGTGTTTAATTTACTAAACAAGGTTCAGGCAATGTAGCACCAGAGTCCCGCTATTAGCACGATTATTTTTCTGTGTGGTTGTAATGGCTAAACAGAGAGGCTGAGCGGGAAAGTTTGTAAATCAAAGAAAATTATTGCGAAGCAGGTCGTTACCTTCAGATTTTATGATGAAAAAGAGGTGGCATTACGGTACTCTGCAGACAGATTTCAGACGTTTATTGTGCGCCTGACACTTCATTTAGCAGTGGTAGACTTATAATGAGTGATAATGAACTGTCTATCCGCAGTCACAAAAAGCAAAGGCGTAACTGAACTTTACGATAATAGCCCACTCTAAGCTGTTGCTTGCTCATAGTGCAGTATGTGGAGTGGCGTTTTGATTACGCATGGGAATAAGGTTTGAGGAGACATTACCTCGGATGAGCGAGCAGTTAACGGATCAGGTCCTTGTCGAGCGGGTCCAAAAGGGAGATCAGAAGGCCTTCAACCTGCTGGTGATACGCTATCAGCATAAAGTGGCAAATCTGGTTTCCCGATACGTACCGTCTGGCGATGTGCCTGACGTAGTACAAGAGTCTTTTATAAAGGCCTATCGTGCGCTGGATTCGTTCCGGGGAGATAGTGCTTTCTATACATGGCTGTACCGAATCGCCGTGAACACGGCAAAAAATTACCTGGTTGCTCAGGGGAGACGCCCGCCAGCAAGTGATGTTGACGCGATTGAAGCAGAAAATTACGAAAGTGGCGGTGCGCTGAAAGAAATTTCGAACCCTGAGAACTTAATGTTGTCAGAAGAACTGAGACAAATAGTGTTCCGTACCATTGAGTCTCTCCCGGAAGATTTACGCATGGCAATCACGTTACGGGAGTTGGATGGCCTGAGCTATGAAGAGATAGCGGCTATCATGGATTGTCCAGTGGGTACGGTTCGCTCGCGCATTTTCCGTGCACGAGAAGCTATTGATAATAAAGTTCAACCGCTAATCAGGCGTTGACGATAGCGGAATACTGGAAAAGGTATTAGGCATGCAGAAAGAAAAACTTTCCGCCTTAATGGATGGTGAAACGCTGGATAACGAGTTGCTCAACGAGCTGACCCGTTCATCTGAGATGCAAAGAGCATGGGAGAGCTACCATCTTATCCGCGATACCATGCGTGGTGAGACGGCGCAGACTCTCAATTTTGATATTTCAGCCCGCGTTATGGCCGCTATTGAGAATGAACCTGTACGTCTGGCGACGCCGCTCATTCCTGAAGCCCAACCCGCACCGCACCAGTGGCAGAATATGCCGTTCTGGAAAAAAGTGCGTCCGTGGGCCAGCTCCCTTACCCAAATGGGCGTTGCAGCTTGCGTATCACTTGCGGTGATCGTGGGCGTTCAGCACTACAACGGGCAATCCAATTCGACCGACCAACCTGAAACGCCGGTGTTTAACACACTGCCGATGATGGGCAAAGCAAGTCCGGTCAGTTTGGGTGTTCCTGCCGATGCCAGTGCGAGTAGTAATGCGGGTACAGGTCAGCAGCAGGTCCAGGAACAGCGCCGCCGTATCAACGCGATGCTTCAGGACTACGAATTGCAGCGTCGTCTGCACTCCGAACAGCTTCAGTTTGAACAAGCCCAGACTCAGCAAGCTGCTGTTCAGGTGCCTGGATATCAAACGTTAGGAACGCAATCGCAGTAATGAAGCAACTTTGGTGTGCCATGTCTTTAATGGCTGGTAGCCTGTTCTTCTCCGCCAACGCCTCGGCAGATGTCTCGTCCGGGGCGTTGTTGCAGCAGATGAATCTGGCCAGCCAGTCTCTCAACTACGAGCTGTCGTTTGTCAGCATCAATAAGCAGGGCGTAGAGTCACTACGCTATCGTCACGCGCGTCTGAATAATCAGGCTCTGGCGCAGTTGCTGCAGATGGACGGTCCGCGCCGTGAAGTCGTCCAGCGCGGAAACGAAATCAGCTATTTCGAGCCCGGTCTCGATCCCTTTACCCTGAACGGCGATTACATCGTCGATTCACTGCCATCTCTGGTCTATACCGACTTCAAACGCCTCGCGCCATACTACGACTTCATCTCCGTGGGCCGCACTCGCATTGCCGACAGGCTGTGTGAGGTCATCCGCGTGGTGGCGCGTGACGGGACGCGCTACAGCTATATCGTGTGGCTGGATTCGGAAACCAAACTGCCGATGCGCGTCGACTTGCTGGACAGGGACGGTGAAACGCTCGAGCAGTTCCGCGTTGTGGCGTTTAACGTCAGCGAGCAGGTGAGCAGCAATATGCAGACCCTCTCCACCGCGAGTCTGCCGCCGCTGCTGTCCGTGCCGGTTGGCGATAAAGTGAAATTCAGCTGGCTGCCGAGCTGGCTGCCGCAAGGGTTTGTTGAGGTTGCCGGAAGCCGTAGAACGTTGCCGACAATTGATACGCCGGTCGAGTCACGTCTTTATTCCGATGGGTTGTTTAGCTTCTCGGTGAACGTGAATCACGCCAATGCCAACAGCAGCGAGCAGGTCCTGCGTACCGGACGCCGTACAGTCAGTACGTCCGTTCGCGACAACTCTGAAATCACCATTGTGGGTGAGCTGCCACCGCAGACGGCGAAACGCATTGCGGACAGCATCAAATTCAAGGCGGCGCCATGATTAAAGAATGGGCCACAGTTATCTCCTGGGGCGACGGAGTCGCGAAGGTGAGCTGTGACGTCAAGTCCTCCTGTAGCAGTTGCTCCTCGCGGGCAGGTTGTGGCAGCCGGGTACTCAATAAGCTCGGGCCGCAAACGGAACATACCATTACCGTGCCCAGCGCGGAGCCGCTGGTGGTGGGACAGAAAGTAGAGCTTGGCATTAGCGAGGGTAGCCTGTTGACTTCCGCGGTGCTGGTCTACATGACGCCGTTACTGGGTCTTTTCGTCATGGCTGCGGTGTTTCAGCTGTTATTTGGCAGTGATTTAGCCGCGTTTGCCGGTGGTATTTTAGGTGGCGTGGGTGGCTTTTTGGTAGCCCGCGGCCTTTCCCCAAAACTGGCTTCTCGCGAAGCGTGGCAGCCGGTCATTATCAGCGTAGGTCTGCCGCCGAATATGCTGCGCGTCGACGCCTCATCTTCTGAACTGAGCCAGTAATTACGCTGGCTTTTATCTTTATTTACATGTCCAGCAGGATCTCCCCACAACTAACCGCTAAGCTTGCCGGAAGAGCATTTCCTGGCGACGGAGATGTAGTGTAGAATGCGGCGTTTTCGAACGATCAAACGTCAGGCGCAGACCCGCGGCCTCCAGGAATTCGTAAGGCATAACTAACTCTAACTATGAAGAATATACGTAATTTTTCGAGCATCGCGCACATCGATAATTGACATCTCGTTCCCCTCCGCAAACCTCCGACAAATACCCGTAAAAACCTCCCACCAAATCAGCAATCCAAAAATTAATACTGTTTGCATGTACAGTCAGGCTACGACATCATAATGATGGTTTTTTGTGTTCACCAGTGCGTCCATATTCTATGATTGACACACACAGGGATAATTAATAGCTATTTCAGATGGTTATATAAAGTTGTGCCTTGGCGAGAGCGCGACAAAATTGAAGATAAAGTAGGCCGGGACGGCCTGTGGGTTCGCATATCAAAGAAAGGCGCAGTCACTTTTTTCTACCAGCTCCGCTTTCTGGGTAAGCAGGACAAAATGACGATCGGAGGTTATCCAGAGTTTGGTCTCAAGCCTGCGTGCGACGAAGTGGGCCGCGATACTCGCGTGAGGTGAAAACCCACGCATCAGGCGAAACCTCGACAAAGCCAAAATAAACAGCCAGTACAGTTACGACAGGACGACCGCATAGGATGTAATGCTGAGGTCGGTAGAAAAGCGCTTCGGTGACATTGGCTACAGTGGCTGACGGATAACGGTTCAGCGTATACTACGCATGAAACGCTAAAGTTCGCCAGAGAGTTGAATCTGACGCCCTGTACGACAACGGTGAGCAGTTCGCAGAGCAATGGCATGGCCGAACGATTCGTGAAAACGATGAAGGAAGACTACATCGCGTTCATGCCAAAATCGAATGTGAGAACAGCGCGGCAAAACCTTGCGGCCGCGTTCACGCATTACAATGAAAATCATCGCACAGTGCGCTGGGGTACTACTCTACGAAAAATACCGGCGGCAGCGGGCATCGTTAACTTAAGATACAAAAGCTGTCCGGAGATGGCGGGTCAAGATCAGGAATTAAAGTGAGTGATTAAGTAGGCGATAATGACTATCGCCTACTTTTATTTGTTGCGGACGACCATCTCATTTGCAGAGTATACAACGGAGTTGTCAGGAACATTTTTATTCACAAAAGCCATTGAGCCTATTGTTACATTGTTACCGATGGTGATATCGCCAATGATACAGGTATTACATCCAATTTCGACGTTATCACCAATACGGCTATAGCCTTGATCAGTTCCATTTCTTGCGCCGATTGTAACACCTTGTCGGATTATTGCATTCGCACCAATAACAATATTGCCCCGCATTACCACGCCAGGGAAGTGAACAATTTTAAACCCTGGACCTATGGAAGCTCTTGGGTTGATGTCCGTCGAGTAGCTGCGGTTCAGCTTTCTCAATTTGTGTTTAGCAACCTTTCCTAACTTGAATTTGTTGGACTGGAAGAAGTAACGCCATATCCGAAACCAAAAGTAAAATCTGCGATCAGAGCATTTGATGGCTCGATGAATTGCGACGGGCCATGAGAATGGCTTGCTGCCTTTTTGAACTTCTTTATGAAGGCACTCTTTGAGATGCTTATATGCGAAATAGTGCTCCACACGAAGAAAATCACGATTCAAGTTTTTCATTAAGTCGTTACCTGGAATTCCGAACCAATTTCCCGCATTTTACCAAGCACCTTATGGATTTCATCCTCGTTAAGTGCTAATTGCGCGGCCATAAAGAACAATATGTGCGGTGACATAGCGCGCGGCGACTCTCCGCCAGTATATTTTCGCCACTGGCTATTGCTGGCAACGCCCGCCAGGTCAGCCATTTGATTGCCCGTATACCCCAGTTCTTCTTTTAGTTTTTCCAGTTGCATTGGGGTAGGTGGGATGTAGTCATTAATCAGTCGCATACAGTACCTATGGAAAAGCCCCCGAAGGGGCTTAACATTAAATCAGTTTGAGAATTACCGTTGTGATAGCAGCCGCGGTACCGATGAGAACCGATGCAACATCGGATACCAAGCTGACTCACGGTTCAGTTCGAGGTTTCCGCCATTAGTTTTGCGATTTCGGCCTGGATTTTTTCCAGTTCGGCAGTTGTCATATCGTTGGAGCCCATCGTTCATCCTTTCGGGCCTGGGCTGCAGCCTTTCCGCTACCTCACGCGATAAATATTAGCCCCTTTGGTGCTATCTGTCAATGGTTCTTCTCCACTTGGTGGCATGATGTCGTATGTTAATCAACAGATCGTATGCTGACGATTTCGACGCTACAGTGTAATATGCAGGCCAGTCGTTGATGGGGTAGTTACTGTGGAATGTCCACCGCTGTGTCCATCAAGAAGAATCAATCCGCATAGCGAGTAAAAAATTCATATTTATGAAGAACATAAGAAATTTCTCCATCATTGCTCACATCGACCACGGTAAATCGACGTTGTCTGACCGTATTATCCAGATTTGCGGTGGTCTTTCCGATCGTGAAATGGCGGCGCAGGTTCTTGATTCCATGGATCTGGAGCGTGAACGCGGCATCACCATTAAAGCGCAGAGCGTGACCCTGGATTACAAAGCGACGGATGGTGAAACCTACCAGCTTAACTTCATCGACACCCCGGGCCACGTTGACTTCTCCTATGAAGTTTCTCGTTCTTTGGCCGCCTGTGAAGGCGCACTGCTGGTGGTTGATGCCGGGCAGGGCGTAGAAGCACAGACGCTTGCCAACTGCTACACCGCGATGGAAATGAACCTGGAAGTGGTTCCCGTCCTGAACAAAATTGACCTACCAGCGGCCGATCCGGAACGTGTGGCGGAAGAAATTGAAGATATCGTCGGCATCGATGCCGCAGACGCAGTGCGCTGCTCGGCGAAAACCGGTGTGGGCGTGCCTGAAGTATTAGAACGTCTGGTGCGTGATATCCCCGCGCCTCAGGGCGATCCAGAAGCACCGCTGCAGGCGCTGATCATCGACTCCTGGTTTGATAACTACCTCGGCGTTGTGTCGCTTATTCGTGTGAAAAACGGCACCCTGCGCAAAGGCGACAAAGTTAAAGTCATGAGTACCGGTCAGGTATATAACGCAGACCGCTTGGGTATCTTCACCCCTAAGCAGGTTGACCGTACCCAGTTGAACTGCGGCGAAGTAGGCTGGCTGGTTTGTGCGATCAAAGACATCCTGGGTGCACCGGTTGGCGATACCTTGACGCTATCCCGTAACCCGGCTGACAAAGCGCTGCCCGGCTTCAAGAAAGTCAAACCGCAGGTTTACGCGGGCCTGTTCCCGGTCAGTTCCGATGATTACGAGAACTTCCGTGATGCGCTGGGCAAACTGAGCCTCAACGATGCTTCCCTGTTCTACGAGCCAGAAAGCTCAACGGCGCTGGGCTTTGGCTTCCGCTGTGGCTTCCTCGGCCTGTTGCACATGGAAATCATCCAGGAGCGTCTGGAGCGTGAATACGATCTGGACCTGATCACTACCGCGCCGACGGTAGTCTATGAAGTGCAGACCACCAACAATGAAGTTATCTACGTCGACAGCCCGTCTAAGCTGCCGCCGCTGAATAACATTGAAGAGCTGCGCGAGCCTATCGCCGAGTGTCACATGCTGCTGCCGCAGGAATATCTCGGCAACGTCATGACCCTGTGCGTGGAGAAACGTGGCGTGCAGACCAACATGGTTTACCACGGTAACCAGGTTGCGCTGACCTATGAAATCCCAATGGCTGAAGTGGTGCTCGACTTCTTCGATCGTCTGAAGTCTACCTCCCGTGGTTACGCGTCACTGGATTACAACTTCAAACGCTTCCAGGCGTCCAACATGGTGCGTGTTGATGTCCTGATCAACGGCGATCGTGTTGATGCCCTGGCGCTGATCACCCATAACGACAATGCGCCGTATCGCGGTCGTGAACTGGTTGAGAAGATGAAAGAACTGATCCCGCGTCAGCAGTTTGATATCGCGATCCAGGCGGCCATCGGCAACCACATTATTGCGCGTTCCACTGTGAAACAGCTGCGTAAAAACGTGCTGGCGAAATGTTACGGCGGCGACGTCAGCCGTAAGAAAAAGCTGCTGCAGAAACAGAAAGACGGTAAAAAACGTATGAAACAGGTTGGTAACGTTGAGCTGCCACAGGAAGCGTTCCTTGCCATTCTGCATGTCGGAAAAGACGGTAAATAACCAATAAAGGAGTTGGCATGGCGAACATGTTTGCCCTGATCCTGGTCATTGCGACCCTGGTGACAGGGATTTTATGGTGCCTGGATAAGTTTATTTTTGCACCAAAACGCCGTGAACGTCAGGCCGCTGCGCAGGTTGCAGCGGGTGATACGCTGGATAAAAAGACGTTGAAGAAAGTTGGCCCGAAACCGGGCTGGCTGGAAACGGGCGCATCGGTATTCCCGGTGCTGGCTATCGTGCTGATTGTGCGCTCATTTATTTATGAGCCATTCCAGATCCCATCAGGCTCCATGATGCCAACGCTGCTGATCGGTGACTTTATTCTGGTGGAGAAATTCGCCTACGGAATCAAAGATCCGATTTATCAGAATACGTTAATTGAAACCGGTCATCCGAAACGGGGTGATGTTGTGGTGTTTAAATATCCGGAAGATCCGCGTCTTGATTATATTAAGCGCGCTGTTGGTCTGCCGGGTGACAAAGTGACGTACGATCCTATCGCCAAAGAAGTCACCATTCAGCCAAACTGCAGTTCGGGTCAGGCGTGCGGTAACGCACTGCCGGTAACGTACTCCAATGTTGAGCCGAGCGATTTCGTACAGACCTTTGCCCGTCGTAACGGCGGCGAAGCGACTAGCGGTTTCTGGCAGTTGCCGAAAAGTGAGAACAAAGACAACGGCGTGCGTCTGAGCGAGCGCAAAGAAACGCTCGGTGATGTCACACACCGTATTCTGACTGTGCCAATCGCGCAGGACCAGCTGGGTATGTACTATCAACAGCAGGGCCAGCAGCTGGCGACCTGGGTTGTTCCACCAGGACACTACTTCATGATGGGTGATAACCGCGATAACAGCGCAGACAGTCGCTACTGGGGCTTTGTCCCGGAAGCGAACCTGGTCGGCAAAGCGGTTGGTATCTGGATGAGTTTCGAAAAGCAGGAAGGTGAATGGCCGACGGGCATACGCTTAAGTCGTATCGGCGGTATTCATTAATCTCTGACTTTTGTTCATGCTGCCATGATTATTGTGGCAGCATGAATTATTTCGAATATAAATACCTCCCGGCTAACGACATCCCTACGCGTTGCGTATAGAATGTCCCCCCGAAGTTTTAGGTTGGTACCCATCAGGGATCCACGGCACACGAAACCGCGTTGGCTTTCTCAGGTCGGTTTCGTGTGCTGCATTATTGACGCATTCATCTATTTGGTAACGCATGAACCCCATCGTAATTAATCGGCTTCAACGGAAGCTGGGCTACACTTTTCAACATCAGGATCTGTTGCAACAGGCTTTAACCCATCGAAGCGCGAGCAGTAAGCATAATGAGCGTCTCGAATTCTTGGGTGACTCCATTTTAAGTTACGTCATCGCCAACGCGCTGTATCACCGTTTTCCGCGTGTCGACGAAGGTGATATGAGCCGTATGCGTGCCACACTTGTGCGCGGCAATACGCTGGCCGAAATCGCCCGTGAATTTGAACTGGGTGAGTGCCTGCGTCTTGGTCCGGGTGAGCTGAAAAGCGGAGGCTTCCGCCGTGAATCTATTCTGGCTGATACCGTTGAAGCGCTGATAGGCGGCGTGTTCCTCGACAGCGATATTCAAAATGTCGAAAGGCTGATCCTGAGCTGGTATCAAACCCGCCTGGATGAAATCAGCCCGGGTGATAAGCAAAAAGATCCGAAAACACGTTTGCAGGAATATTTACAGGGTCGTCACTTGCCACTGCCTTCCTATCTGGTTGTGCAGGTGCGTGGCGAAGCCCACGATCAGGAATTTACTATCCACTGCCAGGTCAGCGGCCTGAGTGAACCGGTAGTTGGCACAGGTTCCAGTCGCCGCAAGGCGGAGCAGGCTGCCGCCGAACAGGCGCTGAAAAAACTGGAGCTGGAATGAGCGACGAAAAGAGTTACTGCGGGTTTATTGCCATCGTTGGACGTCCCAACGTCGGCAAATCCACGCTGCTGAACAATCTGCTTGGGCAGAAGATATCCATTACCTCACGCAAGGCGCAAACCACGCGCCACCGCATCGTCGGGATCCATACCGAAGGGGCCTATCAGGCGATTTACGTCGATACCCCGGGTCTGCATATGGAAGAAAAGCGTGCCATCAACCGTCTGATGAACAAAGCCGCGAGCAGCTCTATCGGTGACGTAGAACTGATCATCTTCGTGGTAGAAGGCACTCGCTGGACTGCTGACGACGAAATGGTGCTGAACAAGCTTCGTGGCGGTCGTGCACCGGTTATCCTGGCTATCAACAAAGTGGATAACGTACAGGAAAAAGCTGACCTGCTGCCGCATCTGCAGTTCCTCGGTAAGCAGATGAACTTCCTGGATATCGTGCCTATCTCTGCGGAAACCGGCTTTAACGTCGATACCATGGCAGGCATCGTGCGTAAGCATCTGCCGGAAGCGATTCATCACTTCCCGGAAGATTACATCACTGACCGTTCCCAGCGTTTCATGGCTTCTGAAATCATCCGTGAAAAACTGATGCGTTTCCTGGGTGCCGAACTGCCGTACTCCGTCACGGTAGAAATCGAGCGTTTCCAGACGAACGAACGCGGTGGATATGACATTCACGGTTTGATCCTGGTGGAACGTGAAGGCCAGAAAAAGATGGTGATTGGCAACAAAGGTGCCAAAATCAAAACCATCGGAATCGAAGCCCGCAAAGATATGCAGGAGATGTTCGAATCCCCTGTACACCTTGAACTGTGGGTGAAAGTGAAATCTGGCTGGGCCGATGACGAGCGTGCACTGCGCAGTCTCGGTTATGTCGACGATCTTTAAGTAATCCCGGATATGGATGGATGGCAGCGCGCTTTCGTCCTCCACAGCCGTCCCTGGAGCGAAACCAGTCTTATTCTGGACGTCTTCACGGAAGAGTCGGGCCGCGTGCGCCTTGTTGCTAAAGGCGCACGTTCCAAACGTTCAAATCTCAAAGGTGCGCTTCAGCCCTTTACCCCCTTGCTGGTTCGTTTTGGTGGCCGCGGTGATGTCAAAACGCTGCGCAGCGCCGAAGCTGTCTCTCTCGCACTTCCCCTCAGCGGTATCGCGCTTTATAGCGGTTTATACGTCAACGAACTCATCTCGCGCGTGCTGGAAAACGAAACCCGTTTCTCCGCGCTCTTTTTCGATTATCTGCACTGTATTCAGGCGCTGGCCGGTGTGACCGGCACGCCGGAACCTGTGCTGCGTCGCTTTGAACTGGCGCTGCTGGCACATCTGGGATACGGCGTGGATTTCCTGCACTGTGCGGGTAGCGGTGAAGCAGTGGAAGACACCATGACCTATCGTTATCGTGAAGAAAAAGGCTTTATCGCAAGCGTAGTGATTGATAACAACACGTTTACCGGGCACCATTTGAAGGCTCTCGCCAACCGCGAATTCCCCGATGTGGATGCATTGCGGGCGGCGAAGCGCTTCACCCGTATGGCGCTCAAGCCGTACCTGGGAGGAAAACCGCTCAAAAGCCGCGAACTGTTCCGACAGTTTGTGCCAAAGCGTCAGGAACCGTAGAACCAAAATCAAAAACGAGGATTGTCATGGCTGAATTACTGTTAGGCGTCAACATTGACCATATCGCCACGCTGCGTAACGCACGCGGTACTGCGTATCCGGACCCGGTTCAGGCTGCTTTTATCGCCGAACAGGCGGGGGCTGATGGCATCACGGTGCATCTGCGCGAAGATCGTCGCCACATCACCGACCGCGACGTGCGTATTCTGCGCCAGACCCTCGATACCCGCATGAACCTCGAAATGGCCGTTACCGAAGAAATGCTGACGATTGCCTGTGAAACCAAACCGCATTTCTGCTGCCTGGTGCCGGAAAAGCGTCAGGAAGTGACCACCGAAGGCGGGCTGGACGTTGCCGGGCAGCTCGACAAAATGCGCGATGCCTGCAAACGTCTGGCGGATGCCGGGATCCTGGTGTCGCTGTTTATTGACGCCGACCGCGCACAAATTAAAGCCGCTGCCGACGTGGGCGCGCCGTACATTGAAATCCACACTGGCTGTTACGCCGATGCGGAAAGTGAAGCACAGCAGGCAAAAGAGCTGGAACGCATCGCCAGCGCGGCGACCTACGCGGCGAGTCTTGGCCTGAAGGTGAACGCCGGGCACGGCCTGACCTATCACAACGTCAAAGCCATTGCCGCGCTGCCGGAAATGCACGAGCTGAATATCGGCCACGCGATTATCGGTCGTGCGGTAATGAGCGGCCTGAAAGAGGCTGTATCAGAAATGAAGCGTCTGATGCAGGAAGCGCGTCGCTAATGGCCATCGTCGGTATCGGTACCGATATCGTTGAAATTACCCGCATCGAAGCGGTGATCGCCCGCAGTGGCGATCGCCTTGCGCGACGGGTGCTCAGCGAAGGTGAATGGAAAATCTGGGAAACGCACCAGCAGCCGGTGCGTTTTCTCGCCAAGCGATTTGCGGTAAAAGAGGCGGCGTCAAAAGCGCTCGGCACCGGTATCCGTAACGGACTGGCGTTTGAACAGTTTGAAGTTTACAACGATGAGTTGGGCAAACCGAAGCTGCGACTCTGGGGCGCTGCCAGCGAGTTGGCCGATCAGCTGGGCGTGGCCCATATTCACGTCACGCTGGCGGACGAACGTCATTACGCCTGCGCAACGGTGATAATGGAGAGTTAGATTTTATCCGCGTGGTGCAGCTGGACGAACTTATCCCACAGCTGCTCTTCGTTTTCAACGTGCTCAGGATTGACGATGATGGTGTTGGGGATAGGGCACACTTTCTGACAGGTCGGCGTTTCGTAATGGCCGACACACTCCGTACAGCGATCGCTGTTAATTTCATAAATGCTATTGCCCATCGAAATCGCCTCGTTAGGGCATTCCGGCTCGCACATATCGCAATTGATGCATTTTTTGGTAATTAACAGCGCCATACAGAAATTCTCAGAAACAACACAAACAGGGCGGGCATTATACGCTCATTCCTTGCTCAAACCAGCTTTTTCACCAGCGCTTCGCTGTGCCGAATTCTGTCCGGCGCATGTTCCAGATCCTGCTGAACCAGCCCCATAAACAGCAAGTCGGTCAGCATCATCTGTGCGCTGGTGGAGGAAATCGCCGCACTCCGCGTCGCAAGCTCTTCCGCGATGGTGTACAAACAATGGCTAGCCCGCTGCTGTAACGCGTTCGGTGAAAAACCGGTGATCGCCAGAATTTTCCCGCCCACGCGCAGCGTTTCGTCCGCCGCGAGGTTTATCTCCCGCCGTTCACCAGAATAGGAAATCGCCAGCAGTAAATCGTCAGAGGTCATCGCCTGCACTGTAGCCAGTAACGCGTGCATGTCCTGCTCGGCAACGGCGTTAAAACCAATCTTCATTAACTTCCAGCTGAAGTTTTGCGCCACCAGGCCTGAAGCGCCGATCCCTGTCAGCACGATGCGCCGGGCGTTACGCAGCAAATCAACGCTTTCCCGCAGCTTCTCTTCGGTATTCACATCCAGCGACGCATGCATCGCCGAGATATTGTCTTTGATGAGTTTCTCACCCACCAGACGCAGCGGATCGTCGCCGCGAATTTGATTATGAACCGGCACCGACTGCGGATGAGGATTGCTGGCCAGCGCTTCGCTAAGCGCCAGTTTCAGTGCCGGAAACCCCTTAAAGCCCAGTTTCTGGGCGAACTTCACCACGCTAGACTGGCTGACACCGGCTACGCCTGCCAGCTGCTGTGAGCTGAGATGGCGCGCCTCGTCCGGCTGCGTCAGGATAAAATCCGCCAGCTTTTTATCACTTTGCGCAAGCCCGGAATAACGCTGGCGAATACGAATCAAACAGTTCATTGGCTCTCCAGAGGGCCGGACAACGACCGCCTGTCAGAATTTTGTCTTTGATTATAGGGGATTGTGATGCACACACGGCTCATTACGGAATAGTCGTGCTGCGTCCTTAACCAATTCATTATTTTAATCAAAAGGATACGCTCTCTCCCTCTCAAGGGAAAGACGCATTGCGGATCGTTTTTGGAAATGTGAGGTTCTGGCTGTTAGGCTATTTAACAGGAATGACTCATACGCGCTGACCTTTTTAAGGAGAACAGTTTGGTAAGCAACTCGCGTCGGGTAGTGTTTTTTGACCTGGATGGTACGCTGCATCAGCAGGATATGTTTGGCAGTTTTTTACGGCATCTGTTACGCCATAACCCGTTCAATGTGCTCTTGGTTCTGCCGGTATTACCGGTGATTGGCGTCGCGCTGCTGGTGAAAGGGCGAGCGGCACGCTGGCCGATGAGTCTGCTGCTGTGGGCCGCAACGTTTGGGCACAGCGAAGCGCGGATGAAGGCGATTGAAGCCAAATTTGTGCAGTGGTTTCGCGGGCATGTGACGGCGTTCCCGGTGGTGCATCAGCGCCTCACTGAATACCTGACCAGTTCCGATGCCGACGTCTGGCTGATAACCGGTTCGCCCAAATCGCTGGTAGAGCAGGTGTATTTCGATACGCCGTGGCTGCCGCGGGTGAATCTCATCGCCAGTATGACCGAGCGACGTTACGGCGGCTGGGTGCTAACGCTGCGCTGCTTAGGCCACGAAAAAGTGGCGCAGCTCGAACAGAAAATCGGCACGCCGCTACGCCTGTACAGCGGCTACAGCGACAGCAATCAGGACAACCCGCTGCTCTATTTCTGCCAGCACCGTTGGCGGGTGACGCCGCAGGGTAATTTACAACAGCTAGAATAAAAACCGCTCCGCTGTGTATAATGCGCCCCGTTTTTAAACCCGGAGTAGTCGCTTTGTCTGATACCGAACTGAACCATGAACACTGGATGCGTCATGCGCTAACTCTTGCCCAACGAGCCTGGGAAGAAGGGGAGGTGCCGGTCGGGGCGGTGCTGGTTTATCAGAATCAGGTGATAGGCGAAGGCTGGAACCGCCCGATTGGGCGTCATGACCCGACGGCGCACGCTGAAATCATGGCACTGCGACAGGGCGGGATGGTGTTACAGAACTATCGTCTGATAGACACCACGCTGTATGTGACCCTTGAACCGTGCGTGATGTGCGCCGGAGCGATGGTGCACAGCCGGATCGGACAGCTGGTGTTTGGTGCGCGGGATGCCAAAACCGGGGCCGCGGGTTCATTGATTGATGTGCTGCATCATCCGGGTATGAATCATCGGGTAGAGATAACGGAAGGGGTGCTGGCCGACGACTGCTCGTCAATGCTTAGTGATTTCTTCCGTCATCGTCGTGAGCAGAAAAAAGCCCTCAAACGAGGCACACACGCTAACGACGCGTAAAATCAATCAGGCCGTTCGGATGCTTGACTTCTATCTGACCGCTGCGTTCATCGGAATGCAGCGAGATAAACGGCAGCACGCCCAGGCTGGTGTGGTTTAACTCATTTGGCCTGACAGCCGGATAATCCTGCGCGAACTCCACTTCCTGCGCCGCTTTCTTCTCTTTTTCCAGCAAATAGCCGACCAGGCTTATCTGATACTTACGGATGTTTTCCACGTACGCATAGGCTTCATGCCCGCGCGCATAGCCGTACGTCAGACGCGTGTAGTAAGGCTTCTGGCTGAGAAGCGGCAGACGCTGCTTCACATCGGCCCAGCTGTCCGGATTGCCTTTTTGTTTCGCAGTTAACGCCCGGGCATCGAGCATATGCGCGTATCCCATGTTATACGCCGCCAGCGCAAACCAAATCCGTTCCTCTTTCGGCACCGTCTCCGGCACCTTATCCATCATGTCCTGTAAATAGCGCATCCCGCCGCTGATACTCTGTTCGGCATCGGTTCGGTCGGTCAGGCCCAGGCTTTGCGCGGTATTTTTGGTCAGCATCATCATGCCGCGTACGCCGGTCGGGGAGGTTGCCAGCGGGTCCCAATGGGATTCCTGCCAGGCAATGGCCGCCAGCAGACGCCAGTCAATTTCCTCGGCGTACTTCTGGAACAGCGGCTCAAAATCGGGCAGCAGGTTATCTACCGCGCGCAGGAAGGTACGGGTATCGAAATAGTCGAAGTCGTCGCCGTGGCCCAGATACTTCTCTTCAAGGCGTGCCAGGGTGCCGTCTTCATTAATATTGTTGAAGAAATCGAGCATCGCCGCAGGAAGCGTGTTATCGCTGTCCTTCAGGCTAAACCAGGTGACAGGCTGTTCATCAGTAATGTCCAGCGCCACTGCCAGCTCAGGGTGAACGCGCTGGAACAGGCTGATCGCCACTGAATCGGCAATGGTGTAATCGAGCTTGCCGTCGATAATATCGTCCATCAACTCAACGCTGCCGCGCTTATCGTCCACCGTCCACTCGAGGTTGGGGTACTTTTTTGCCTTCAGAACCTGTAAATCGGTGATCGCCACGTGGCCCGGTGCAATGGTTAATTGCTGGGCGGTGATATTATCCAGCGTTCGTGGACGGAAACTGCCTTTGCGGTACACCAACTGCTGGGAAACTGAGTAGTACGCGGGGCCAGCCTGATAGTTTTTGGTGCGCTCGCTGTTGTACACCAGACCGGCTGCCAGCATATCGGCATTGTCGTTATCGAGATCATCAAACAGCTGACTGATGTTCTGGCGAACGGTGATTTTGAGCTTAACGCCAAGATAATTGGCAAACTGCTGAGCCAGTTCGTAGTCGAGGCCGTAATCTTTTTCGTTAATGCTGGCGAACGTCAGGGGAGAAACCAGAGTACTGACGCGCAGCTCACCGCGCGCCTGGATAGCGGCGATGCGATTCTCTGGTTTGCTGAACCAGGGAATAGAGGGCCATAGCGCCGCTGCCAGTAGCAGGGTGACAATGCCGATAAACAGATAATTAATCTTTAATTTTTTCAATTAGTTAATTCTCTGTGAAGAGAGCGATCTCAGGCAATAGTTACCATGTTAAAGTTTAGGGGCACTTCAGAATGAGCGGCATTTTGCTTAACAATGCGGCAGTTGGCAACCCATTCATGCATTTCACCGCATTGGGTGGTAAAACGCAGCGGCAATTTTATTTTGACGCAAACGGTTACGTCGCTGCTTCAGATCCACTATAATGGCGCCCGTTTTCCGCCATTGCGCACACTGAAACCCAGAAGACGAGAGACTTATGATGGAAATTCTGCGTGGTTCGCCTGCACTGTCTGCATTTCGTATTACTAAACTGCTGGCACGTTTTCAGGCAGCCCACCTTCCGGTCAGCAACATTTACGCCGAGTACGTGCATTTCGCCGAACTGAACGCACCGCTTTCAGAACAGGAACATGACCGACTGGCACAGTTGCTGCAGTATGGCCCAAGCCTCAGCAGCCATACGCCCGCTGGAAAATTACTGCTCGTCACCCCCCGCCCTGGCACCATCTCCCCCTGGTCTTCAAAAGCAACGGACATCGCCCATAACTGCGGCCTGGACACCATCGTCCGCCTCGAGCGCGGCGTTGCGTACTACATTGAAGCCTCAACCCTGAGCGACGCTCAGTGGAGGCAGGTTGCGGCAGAATTGCATGACCGCATGATGGAAACCGTATTTGGTGCGCTGCAGGATGCGGAAAACCTGTTCGCACATCATCAACCGGCCCCGGTATCCAGCGTGGACATGCTGGGTCAGGGACGTCAGGCGTTAGTGGTAGCCAACCAGCGTCTCGGTCTGGCGCTGGCGGAGGATGAAATCGACTATCTGTTCGACGCGTTCACCACCCTGAACCGTAACCCGAACGATATCGAACTCTACATGTTTGCGCAGGCCAACTCTGAGCATTGCCGACATAAAATTTTCAACGCCGATTGGGTTATCGACGGTGAAGTGCAGCCGAAGTCGCTGTTCAAGATGATCAAAAATACGTTCGAGAAAACCCCGGATCACGTGCTGTCTGCTTATAAAGACAACGCCGCGGTAATGGAAGGTTCGGACGTCGGTCGCTTCTATGCCGACCGTGACGCCCTGCGTTATGATTTCCATCAGGAACCGACCCACATCCTGATGAAAGTAGAAACTCACAACCACCCGACGGCTATCTCTCCGTGGCCGGGTGCGGCGACAGGTTCCGGCGGTGAAATTCGCGATGAAGGTGCGACCGGGCGCGGTGCGAAGCCAAAAGCCGGACTGGGCGGTTTCTCCGTTTCCAACCTGCGCATCCCGGGCTTTGAACAGCCGTGGGAAGAAGATTTCGGTAAACCAGACCGCATCGTGACGGCGCTGGACATCATGACCGACGGCCCGCTGGGCGGTGCTGCGTTCAACAATGAATTTGGTCGCCCGGCGCTGAACGGCTACTTCCGTACCTACGAAGAGAAAGTGAACAGTCACAACGGCGAAGAGCTGCGCGGCTATCACAAGCCGATCATGCTGGCAGGCGGGATCGGCAATATCCGTGCCGATCACGTGCAAAAAGGCGAGATCAACGTCGGCGCGAAGCTGATAGTCCTCGGCGGCCCGGCGATGAATATCGGCCTCGGCGGCGGGGCAGCTTCCTCCATGGCGTCCGGGCAGTCTGATGCGGACCTGGATTTTGCCTCCGTACAGCGCGACAACCCGGAAATGGAACGTCGCTGTCAGGAAGTCATCGACCGCTGCTGGCAAATGGGTGAAGCGAACCCGATTCTGTTTATTCACGACGTCGGCGCGGGCGGTTTGTCTAACGCGATGCCGGAGCTGGTGAGTGACGGTAACCGCGGCGGGCGATTTAACCTGCGCGATATCCTCAGCGATGAGCCAGGCATGAGCCCACTGGAAATCTGGTGCAATGAATCCCAGGAGCGCTACGTGCTCGCCGTTGCCGCAGAACAGCTGCCGCTGTTTGATGAGCTGTGCCGCCGCGAGCGCGCGCCATATGCGGTGATTGGTGAAGCGACCGAAGAGATGCACCTGAGCCTCAGCGACACGCATTTCGACAACCAGCCTATCGATCTGCCGCTGGATGTGCTGCTCGGCAAAACGCCGAAAATGACCCGCGATGTCACGACTCAGAACGCCAGCGGCGAAGCGCTGAACCGTCAGGACATCACCATCGAAGACGCGGTCAACCGTGTGCTGCATCTGCCAACGGTGGCTGAGAAAACCTTCCTCGTGACCATCGGCGACCGTTCGGTCACCGGCATGGTCGCCCGTGACCAGATGGTCGGCCCATGGCAGGTTCCGGTAGCAAACTGTGCGGTGACCACCGCCAGCCTCGACAGCTACTACGGTGAAGCGATGGCGATGGGGGAACGTGCGCCGGTTGCGCTGCTCGATTTCGCCGCGTCTGCCCGTCTGGCCGTCGGCGAAGCGCTGACCAACATCGTCGGTACGCAGGTCGGCGACCTGAAACGCATCAAGCTTTCCGCTAACTGGATGGCGGCGGCAGGGCACCCGGGTGAAGACGCGGGCCTGTACGCGGCGGTGAAAGCGGTCGGCGAAGAGCTGTGTCCGGCGCTGGGTCTGACGATTCCGGTCGGCAAAGACTCTATGTCGATGAAAACCCGCTGGCAGGAAGGCAGCGAACAGCGCGAAATGACGTCGCCGCTGTCTCTGGTCATCACCGCCTTTGCCCGCGTGGAAGATGTGCGTCGCACCGTGACTCCGCAGCTTTCTACCGAAGATAACGCCCTCCTGCTTATTGACCTCGGGAAAGGCCACAATGCGCTCGGTGCCACGGCGCTGGCGCAGGTTTACCGCCAGCTCGGTGACAAAACCGCTGACGTTCGCAGCACTGAACAGCTGAAAGGCTTCTGGGATGCGATGCAGGTGCTGGTGGCTGAACGCAAACTGCTGGCCTGGCACGACCGTTCTGACGGCGGCCTGCTGGTGACCCTCGCGGAAATGGCTTTCACCGGCCACTGTGGCGTTGACGTTGATATCGCTGCGTTGGGTGAAGATAATCTGGCGGCGCTGTTCAACGAAGAGCTGGGCGGTGTCATTCAGGTTCGTGCAGAAGACCGCGCTCAGGTCGAAAGTCTCTTTGCCGCACACGGCCTGGCCGATTGCGTCCACGTGATCGGTAAAGCGACCGAGGGCGATCGTTTCGTGATAACCGCAGGCGGTCATCCGGTTTACAGCGAAAGCCGTACCACGCTTCGTATGTGGTGGGCAGAAACCACTTGGCAGATGCAGCGTCTGCGCGACAACCCGGAGTGCGCCGATCAGGAGCACGAGGCGAAGCGCAATGATAACGATCCAGGCCTGAACGTGAAGCTCAGTTTCGACATCAACGAAGACGTCGCGGCACCGTACATTGCCAAAGGCGCACGTCCGAAAGTGGCGGTCCTGCGTGAGCAGGGCGTGAACTCTCACGTTGAAATGGCAGCGGCGTTCCACCGTGCGGGCTTCGATTCCATCGACGTTCACATGAGCGATCTGCTGGCTGGTCGTACCGGTCTGGGCGATTTCCAGGCGCTGGTGGCCTGCGGCGGTTTCTCTTACGGTGACGTACTGGGTGCCGGTGAAGGCTGGGCGAAATCGATTCTGTTCAACGACCGCGTGCGCGATGAGTTCGAAACCTTCTTCCATCGGCCACAAACCCTGGCGCTGGGCGTGTGTAACGGTTGTCAGATGATGTCGAACCTGCGTGACCTGATCCCGAGCAGCAGCCTGTGGCCGCGCTTTGTGCGTAACCATTCTGACCGTTTTGAAGCGCGTTTCAGCCTGGTCGAAGTGACTCAGAGCCCATCGCTGCTGTTGCAGGGCATGGTCGGTTCGCAGATGCCAATCGCCGTTTCCCACGGCGAAGGCCGCGTTGAAGTACGTGACGACGCGCATCTGGCGCAGCTGGAAAGCAAAGGCCTGGTGGCGCTGCGGTTTGTCGACCATTACGGCAACGTGACGCAGAATTACCCTGCTAACCCGAACGGTTCACCGAACGGGATCACCGCCGTAACCAGCGAAAGTGGGCGCGTCACCCTGATGATGCCGCACCCGGAGCGCGTATTCCGTACAGTGGCCAACTCATGGCACCCGGAAAACTGGGGCGAAGACAGCCCGTGGATGCGTATATTCCGCAACGCGCGTAAGCAGCTGGGTTAATCTTCTCCCACATCGAAAAAGCCTTCCCGATAACGGAAGGCTTTTTCGGACACGGGTATCATTGGGGGCAAATGGGGAATATTCCGTGTGAGAATGCATTTTGCTGAAAATAAAGGGTCTTACGCCGGGCGCGGTGTTGGGCTTGTTAATAATTTAGTGAACTTTGCTGTGGTCCATGTGTAATTCAATTTTTTGTAATGTTTTTTTATGTGTGAGCTTATGAAATTGAAGAGTTTTTCCTCCTTGATATCGGAATAAATACCGAAGTTAGGGTCAAAAAAATCATACATTCTATTTTGTTGAGTCCATGCCATCGCATGACCATCCTTCTCACCCATCAACAGAACGATGCCATAGACCACTGACCCGGCATTCATACTGGTCATACTCCAGACTAACTCATTTAGCATGCACTTGCGTTTTTCGCCGACGCCGCCGGTCGACCCTTCGACCCGAGTGAGTATATAGTTTGTCTTCTGCCCCCAGCGACGGAAGCCGTCTTCATATGCTATTTTCGCGAAAACTGAGCTATCTTCCTGATTACCATCGGCAAGTAAAGAAAATGGGTTGGTGGCATAGTTATTTTGATATTCAGAAACTTTTTGTGTAATAGTCGGTTGCTTAACATGATTTTTGAATTCACCGTGCTTGACATTTGCTTCAATCCATGTAAGGGATAGGCCTGTGCATACACCGTCACATTTGGAGCCAAATGTATTTTTGTTTTTTCTGATGTAACTATCCTGGAAAAATTTATCTATTTTCATTATTTACGCCTTGGTTGGATTAAGTGTGAGGTTTTTATTTGTCACATTTAAAGTTATTTGGCTGTGTGTTAATTTAAATGACAACACATATGTCGCATGAATATATCGTTTCTAACTATAACGCTGTAAAATAACTGAAAGATAATTCATGGGGTTACTGAAAGTGAATAATAACAGAACTTTCTCTGTTGATTGGATTACGTTAACAATGAAAGCTAAATGTATAATTTAACTTTACTCCTTTATAGCCAAAATAATTCGAGTTGCAGTAACGCGGCAAGGCTGAGACAAATTCGTCGGGAACGAATTTGACCAGCCAAAGGCTGGCCTCCGGTGAGAGACTGGATGTCTCTCATTAATCCCCGGGAGCTTACTCAGGTAATTGACTGGGGTGAGCGGACGTGATGAGCATCACCTGAGGAATGCGTCTGAAAATGGTGACAAAGAGGTAATCTGGGTGTCGCCAAAAGGAGACGTTTATCTTTATGATATTTATAGTGTTATCTGTTATCGCTTCGTTAGTGTCTCTTTGTGGCGACTGTATGGCTAAAAAATAAACAAGACCAGGCCTGCTATCAATATTAAAAAATACTTATATATTAATGCGTTATTGATAAACATTGCATTATGGCACACTTACTGCATAATATTGCTCAGTGGCTCATTCACCTTCTTATGTCAGCCCCTCCGGGAAGCGCTACATAAACCTCGAATGACGCACAAAAAGGTGCCTGCCGTCCAACATCTGATATCAGCATAGCTATATCAACCATCGGGCGAAACGTGGAGTTAGGCACCGCCTTATTCAATAACAACGCCGGGTTTAGCCCGGCGTTGTTGTATCTGAATCGTTGTATCTGCACCCTGACCTCAGTTACCCTGCCGTTAAGATTATTTTTAAGGGCGAACCCATTGAAACGCTGGTCTCTTTTTCCCCGCTCGCTGCGTCAACTGGTCATGCTGTCGTTTCTGTTGATCTTGCTTCCGCTGCTGGTGCTGGCGTGGCAGGCGTGGCAGAGCCTGAATGCGCTAAGTTCGCAGGCCGCTCTGACCAATCGCACAACGCTGATTGATGCGCGTCGCAGCGAAGCGATGACCAATGCCGCCCTGGAAATGGAGCGCAGCTATCGCCAGTACTGCGTGCTGGATGACGCCACGCTGGCGAAGGTTTATCAGGGCCAGCGTAAGCGCTACAGCGAAATGCTGGATGCCCACGCGGGCGTTCTGCCTGACGACAAGCTCTATCAGACGCTGCGCCAGGATTTGAGCGACCTTGCCGAGCTGCGCTGCAAAAACAGCGGGCCAGAAGAAAAAGCCGCCGCACAGCTGGAAGCGTTCGCTTCTGCCAATACCGAGATGGTTCAGGCCACCCGCACGGTGGTGTTTTCACGTGGTCAGCAGCTGCAAAAGGAAATCGCCGAGCGCGGGCAGTTCTTTGGCTGGCAGGCGTTGGTGCTGTTCATGGTCAGCCTGACCATGATGGTGCTTTTTACCCGCATGATTATCGGTCCGGTAAAGAACATCCAGCGAATGATTAACCGGCTGGGCGAAGGCAAATCGCTCGGCAGTTCGGCGATGCTGACCGGCCCGCGCGAGCTGCAGTCCGTCGGGCAGCGTATTGTCTGGCTCAGCGAACGCCTGTCCTGGCTTGAGTCCCAGCGCCATCAGTTTTTACGCCATCTCTCCCACGAGTTAAAAACCCCGCTCGCCAGTATGCGCGAGGGTACCGAACTGCTGGCGGATGAGGTCGTCGGGCCGCTCACCTCAGAGCAAAAAGAGGTAGTATCGATCCTCGATGACAGCAGCCGCAACCTGCAAAAGCTGATTGAGCAACTGCTCGATTACAATCGCAAACTGGCCGACAGCCCGGTGGAAATGGAAAACGTCGAGCTGGCACCGCTACTGGAGATGGTGGTCTCCGCCCACAGTTTGCCGGCACGAGCTAAAATGATGCATACCCGCGTTGAACTTGAGGCGGGTGAGTGCTGGGCCGAGCCGATGTTGCTGCTGAGCGCGCTGGATAATCTCTATTCCAATGCGGTGCACTACGGCAGTGAATCCGGTACCATTTATCTGCGCAGTCGCCAGCAGGGAAACTCGATTTTCCTCGAAGTGATGAACAGCGGGACGCCGATCCCGGATGCGGAACAGACCATGATTTTTGAGCCTTTTTATCAGGGCAGTCATCAACGCAAAGGGGCTGTGAAGGGAAGCGGCTTGGGACTGAGTATTGCCCAGGATTGTATTCGCCGGATGCGGGGTTCCCTGCAGCTGGTCGATGCGCCAGAAGGCAACGTTTGCTTCCGCATAGAGCTCTCTCTTTCAGACACGGATAAACCTATTAAATGAAGCAATGTCTGGTGAAAATGTCCCCCATTTTTCTTTCGCTCCTGGCCGGAGCGTCATGTTTGCTGCTGGTCGGGTGTAGGACTTCTACGCATGCAACGAATGCCAGCGACGAAGACAAACTGCCTCAGCAGCAGGTGGCGGATTTCCTCTCCACCGACTGTATGGACGTCTGGTCGCTGCACGGTGATGCCACCGAGAAAAACCCGCTTTACTGGCTGCGAGGGATGGATTGTGCCGATCGCCTGTCACCTGAAATGGCGCGCAGCGAAGCCCGTTTGCATACCAGTGATAACTGGCAGGACGCGTTCCGCCGCGGTATCTTGCTCGCCAGCGCCAAAATAAGCCCGCTTGAGCGCCGGGATGCGGTCAGCCGTCTCGACAGTTTTAGCCCGCAGTTTCCATCACAGGTGCGTCCGTTGTATCAAATCTGGCGCGACGGCCAGGCCTCGCAGCTCCAGCTATCCGACGAGCGTTCGCGCTACAGCAAGCTGCAACAGTCGTCAGATGCTGAACTCGATATTCTGCGTCAACAGCAGCAGCATCTGCGCAGCCAGCTCGATTTAACCACGCGTAAACTGGAGAATCTGACCGATATCGAACGTCAGCTTTCCAGCCGTAAACCGGCGAACAGCAACTTTACCCCTGATCCGGGGCATGTGGCTGACCCGTCACCCGCGGCGAAAGACGCTCCGGACGGAGAGGAAAAACCATGACAGGACGCAAGCCCGCACACCTTTTACTGGTCGATGACGATCCCGGTTTGCTCAAGTTGCTCGGCATGCGTTTGACCAGCGAAGGCTTCTCGGTGGTGACCGCCGAAAGCGGACAGGAAGGGCTGCGCGTGCTGGCGCGTGAAAACGTCGATCTGGTGATAAGCGATCTGCGTATGGACGAAATGGACGGGTTGCAGCTGTTCGCTGAGATCCAGAAAGTGCAGCCGGGGAAACCGGTGATCATCCTGACCGCGCACGGATCGATTCCTGATGCCGTCGCCGCCACGCAGCAGGGCGTGTTCAGCTTCCTGACCAAGCCGGTGGACAAAGACGCGCTGTATAAAGCCATTGATGAAGCGCTGGTGCATACCGCCGCCGCGACTGACGATCAGTGGCGCGAATCGATTGTGACCCGAAGCCCGGTGATGCTGCGTTTGCTGGAGCAAGCGCGAATGGTGGCGCAGTCCGACGTCAGCGTGCTGATTAACGGGCAGAGCGGTACCGGGAAAGAAATTTTCGCCCAGGCCATTCACAATGCCAGCCCGCGCGGCAAGTACCCGTTCATCGCCATCAACTGTGGCGCACTGCCGGAACAGCTGCTGGAGTCTGAACTGTTCGGTCACGCGCGCGGGGCGTTTACCGGCGCGGTCAGCAATCGCGAAGGGCTTTTCCAGGCGGCCGAAGGTGGCACGCTGTTCCTTGATGAGATTGGTGACATGCCGTCGCCGCTGCAGGTCAAACTGCTGCGCGTACTGCAGGAGCGCAAAATCCGCCCGCTGGGCAGTAACCGCGATATCGACATCAACGTGCGGATTGTTTCCGCCACTCACCGCGATTTACCGAAGGCGATGGCGCGCGGCGAATTCCGCGAAGATTTGTACTACCGTCTCAACGTTGTCAGCCTGAAAATTCCGTCGTTGGCCGAGCGTACCGAAGATATCCCGCTGCTGGCCAATCATCTTCTACGCCAGTCCGCCGACCGCCATAAGCCGTTCGTCAGGGCATTCTCGACCGATGCGATGAAACGACTGATGACCGCCAACTGGCCGGGGAACGTACGTCAGCTGGTGAACGTCATTGAGCAGTGCGTGGCGCTCACGTCGTCGCCGGTGATTGGCGATGCGCTGGTGGATCAGGCGCTGGAAGGGGAAAACACCGCGCTGCCGACGTTTGTCGAAGCGCGTAATCAGTTTGAACTCAACTACCTGCGCAAGCTACTGCAAATCACCAAAGGGAATGTGACGCACGCTGCGAGAATGGCGGGGCGCAACCGTACCGAATTCTACAAATTGCTCTCGCGCCACGAACTCGACGCCAACGATTTTAAAGAGTAGCCCGCTACCCGCTACGACGTTATGATAGGGTAAGCAACCGGTTACGCGGATAAGACAGGAAACCATGAAAAAGATTGATGCGATTATTAAACCCTTCAAACTCGATGATGTGCGTGAAGCGCTGGCGGAAGTCGGCATCACCGGGATGACGGTAACGGAAGTGAAAGGCTTTGGTCGTCAGAAAGGTCACACCGAGCTGTACCGTGGCGCGGAATATATGGTCGATTTTCTGCCGAAGGTGAAAATTGAAATTGTGGTGACTGACGATATCGTCGATACCTGCGTGGATACCATTATCCGCACGGCGCAGACCGGAAAAATCGGCGACGGCAAGATTTTTGTCTTTGATGTAGCGCGCGTGATTCGTATCCGTACCGGCGAAGAAGACGACGCGGCCATCTGATTTTTGCGCGTCTCTCCCCGAGACGCGTTATCGCTGCCCGCCACGTTCCACGGGCAGCGGTTTAAACGTTACTCCTCACCGGCCTCTGCCAGCCCTGGCACACCGTTTCCCAACAGTTTTCTGCCCGCCAGCACAATAATCATCACTGCCACGCAGCCGAGCGTCCATTCGCCCATTTGTGAGAAAAAGTGACCGTAGGCGGCGACGGCAGTTTCGCTGATTTGCGATTCGGTAGTGCGCTGTGCCACCACACCCGCCAGCCAGTTAGCGACGGCACCGGTCGCCAGCATGTAGATGCCAGTCAGCACGCCGGTGACGCCTGGCATATTCAGACGTGTTATTTGTGCCATTGCGACTGGATCGATAAACAACTCGGCAAACCCCATTAGCGCCAGACCCGCTACCATCAGGCTCATAGAGGCGTGACCGTGGATCTGACCCTGACGAGCATTGAGTGCCAGCAGCATAAAGCCTGCGCCCATCAGTGCCAGACCGAAGGCAAATTTCAGCCATACGCGCAGGGCAGAGCTGCCTCCCGCCCCTGGACGCACCAGCCAGGCCAGCACCACGCCTGCGCTCATCACCGCCACCGCATTCACTGACTGGAACAGCGCGGTCGGCACGGTGAACTGCAGCCACTGGCGGTTAACAAAGTGGTCTATAAACAGGCTTATTGAGCTGCCGCCCTGCTGAGCTAAGACCCAGAACAGCGTGCCGGTCAGCATCAGCAGGACAATTTGCCACAGCGCACGACGGTGCTCTGGCGAAGCAATCATAATTCGCGCCACCATTTGTGCGGCAAAGAGGCACACCGCCGCTAGCAGATAACCCGCCCAGTCGCGTTCCAGCAAAATAGTGAAGAACACCGGCGCGACGCACAGCATCACCAACAGCCAGCCCCAGACCGGCAGCACAAAGCGTTTGCTACGCAGGGCAGGTCGATTGACGCCGCGGGTATGACGAAAGTGATGATGACCGCTGAGGAAAACCATCAGGCCGATAAACATGCCGATCCCGGCCAGCGCAAAGCCGACGTGCCAGCCGTACCACTGGGCGGCCAGCCCGCAGACAATGGGGGCGGCGATAGAGCCGATGTTTCCCGCGGCGTACAGCAGTGAAAATCCGCCGTCGCGGCGGCTGTCATTGGCGTCGTACAGCTCGCCCAGCAGGCAACTGATGTTCGATTTGAACAGGCCATAGCCGCAGATGATGATCGCCAGCGCCAGATACAGGCTCGTCGCAGAATCAGATTCGAGGCCCAGCACGATGTGGCCCAGCGTCATCAGAAGCGCACCGGCAATCACGGCGACGCGGTTGCCGAGCAGGCGGTCGGCAATCCAGCCGCCGAGAATAGGGGTGACATACACCAGTGAGGCGTAGGCGCTGAACAGGCCAATGGCATGGCTGTCGTCGAAGCTGAGCTGGTGGGTGAGATAAAGGATGAGCAGGGCACGCATGCCGTAAAAGCTGAAGTATTCCCAGATTTGAATCGCCACGATGTAGTAAATCGCGCGCGGTTGTGAGGGTGTTTGCATGTTGTCTCCCTGCGCTTTGTCAGAGTTGCCCGGCGGCGCTGCGCTTGCGCGGGCCTACGGGTGAATAGTTCATTGGCCGGATTGATCGGGCCCACACGGTAAAGGTTTCGTAGGCCGGGTAAGCGCCGCGCCACCCGGCAAAAAGGGAAGTGGCATGCCACTTCCCTCGTGTCTTACTTACTGTTTTTCAGCACCTTAACGGTATAACGGCCATCTGCCTGACGATAGGCACCGTGGATGTCGGTTTCGAAGCCCGGATAGTGAGCGCCGATTTCGCACAGCATCTGCAAGAATTCCAGCACCGGACGGCTTTCCTCGGTGATCATCTCACCCGGCATCACCAGCGGTACGCCTGGAGGATATGGCAGGATCATGTTGGCATTCACACGACCCACGGTCTCCTCGAGGTAAACCTCTTCGGTTTCACCGTGCAACTCTTTCTGGAACGCGTCGAACGGCGTCATCACCATCGCTGGCAGCACTTCAAATGCACGGAACATCAGGTCCGGCAGGTTGTGATGCTCAACCAGTTTGTGGATGTTCTGCGCCAAATCCTGCACGCGCATGTTTTCGTAGAATTCTGGGTTATCACGATACAGCGACGGCAGCAGATTTTTCACTCGCAGGTTCAGGTCGAACGCACGTTTGAAATCGGTCAGCGCACGCAGCAGGCTCAGGGCTTTGGTTTTATCGATCCCGATGCTGAACAGGAACAGCAGGTTGTACGGACCGGTTTTCTCGACCACGATCCCACGCTCATCGAGGTATTTCGCCACGATGCTCGCCGGAATACCAAACTCGCCCATCGAACCGTCTTTTTTCATGCCCGGAGTCAGAATGGTGACTTTGATCGGATCAAGATACATGTGTTCGTTGTCAATGTTTTTGAAACCGTGCCACGCGCTGTCAGAACGCAGCGGCCAGCATTCCGCACCGTCAATGTGCTCTGGCTGCCACACGTCGAAGAACCAGCCTTCTGACTCGCCTTTCAGACGTTTAATTTCTTTACGGAACTTGATGGCGCGTTCGATAGAGCCGTTGATCAGGCGCTTACCGGCATTACCTTTCATCATCGCCGCTGCGGTTTCGGTGGACGCCACAATTCCGTAATGCGGAGAAGTGGTGGTGTGCATCATGTAGGCTTCGTTGAAGGTTTCTTCGTTAACGTCACCTTTCACGTGGATCATCGATGCCTGAGAGAACGCAGCCAGCAGTTTGTGTGTAGACTGGGTTTCGTAAATCACTTTCCCTTCCACACGACCACCGCTCATCCCACTTTTTCCTGCATAAATTGGGGAGAAGTTGGTGTAAGGCACCCAGGCAGAATCGAAGTGAATCGATTTCACATCGAGGGTTTTCTTGATGAAGTCGGTGTTATACAGCAGACCATCATAAGTCGAGTTGGTGATAACCGCGTGCACCGGCCAGGTGGCGTTTGGCGTTTCTTTCACGCGTTTCGCGATGGTCGCGCGCTGGAATTCGCTCTGCGGAATACCGCCGAGGATGCCGTAAGCGTTACGGGTCGGACGGAAATAGATCGGCGTGATGTTACTCATCATCATCAGATGGGTGAGCGACTTATGGCAGTTACGGTCGATAAGCACGGTGCTGCCCGCCGGGGCGGAATACATGCCGACGATTTTGTTCGCCGTGGATGTGCCGTTAGTGACCATATAGCTGCGTTCAGCGTTAAAGACGCGGGCGATGTACTCTTCCGCTTCTTTGTGCGGGCCGCTGTGGTCCAGCAGGGAACCCAGTTCAGACACGGAAATCGACACGTCAGATTTCATGGTGTTCGAGCCAAAGAAATCATAGAACAGGCTGCCGACCGGGCTTTTCTGGAAGGCGGTACCGCCCATGTGGCCAGGCGTACAGAAGGTGTATTTGCCTTCGCGCACATATTTGAACAGCGACTTGGTCAGTGGTGGCAGGATTGTATCGATGTACTCGTCGGTGTTCTGCTGGATTTTCGCCGCGATATCTTCCGCTGCACCCAGCGCATATTCGAAGAAGCGCACCTGCATCCGCAGGTCATTCAGGCTCACGTCAAGGGTCGAGTAGGTGTTAGCAAAGGCGTACAGCGGCATATACTCATTCAGCTTGCTGATTTCTTCACACAGCTCGAGATTGTATTTATCCCAGTCGAAAATCACGCCGCACAGGCGGGCATTGTTCTCAATCAGCTTCAGTAAATCTTCACGGTCGTTCGGGTAAACGATGCGGAAATCCAGGCGCTCAAGGGCGCGGTGCAGTTCACGAATAGGCTCTTCTTTGAAGTAGACACCCATGTGATTCATGATTGCGATAACGTTCATAGTCGTATCTCCAGGTATAGAAGGCCCCTCCCGCCACGAAGTGACAGGTGTAGAGAGGAGCCGTGAGAAAAGGGTTAGGGCTTAGTGAGCGCTGGCGGTGTTGTCGTCGCGGTGTTCACGCTGGTTCATTTTGCGGCCGTAGAACATCAGAATTATCAGGCTCACAATGAAGGTGCCGGACAGTTCGAAGGAGCTCGCACCCATCAGGGCAATGAAGCAGAACGCACAGCCGAGTACGGCACAAATCAGGCTCACGAGGTTGCGAACGTTGACGCCTTCAAAGCGAATCAGGTCAACGCAGGAGTAGAAATAAGGCAGCATGGTCAGCAGCACCGCGATACCGGTTAACTCGCCGAACAGGTCAGAGGCTTTACCGCCACTGGAGTTCATCACAGTGATGAGGATCATCAGTACGGTCATTTTAACGGCAGCCAGCAGCAGGCCTTTTTTCGGGATGCCGTTGGCATCAACTTCGGCATACACTTTCGGGAAGTTGCCATCATCAGCGGCACGTTTACCGGCCTGGCCAACCAGCATCATCCACGAGCCCAGCGAGGTCAGGCAGGCGAAAGCGGTGAAGGCGGAAACCATTGGTGCAGCCCAGCCGCCCATAATGGTGGAGGCGCTGACAGCGAACGGCGCACCCGATGCTGCCATTTCAGCCGCAGGGTACATACCGGTAATGACCTGAGTCGCCAGAATATAAATCACACCCGCGATTGCGGTACCCAGCATGGTTGCCAGCGGTACGGTGCGTTTCGGGTTTTTGACCATACCGGTGCTGACAGCGGCAGATTCAACGCCGACGAACGCCCACAGGCACAGCAGAATACTTTTGATTACCGCGTGATAATCCGTGGTGGTCGAGGTGTTCCAGTTAGCCTGATAGGTCGCCATATCAAACCAGTGCCAGCCGATAACCGCAGTCACCACTACCGGAATAAGCACCAGTACCAGCCCAATGGTGGTCAGACGGCTCACCCAGGTACCGCCGAGCATATTCACGAAGGTGAAAATCCAGACGATAGCAATACAGGCCAGACCGGCCGGAACGGGATTATTTAAGACCGGGAAGAAGGTCGAAAGATAAGATACGGCAGTAATGCCGATTGCCAGATTACCAATCCAGTTTGCGTGGTAATAAAGGACGCCGGTCTGGAAGCCGAATGCCGGGGATAATTCACCCGCGTAGGCAATAGGGCCACCTTCTTGTGGATTTTTGGTTGCCAGTCGGGCGTAAACATAAGCCAGAGACATTGCACCAATAATAGAAATAACCCAGCCCCAGATGGCAATGCCACCGATGCTGGCGAGGTTCGCGGGTAATAAGGCAATGCCGCTCCCCATCATATTCCCGGCGACTACGCCAGTACAGGCGAAGAGCCCGATCTTTTTGGCAGAACTCATGGTTTGTATTCTCCTGATGTTTATTTTGGAGGTCCGGGCCATATTGCAAATAGTGGTTATGACCCGACCGACTGAGTTCAAGGTTAAAGATCTCCAGCAGAGAAGTCCTAAAGATAAAGTGAAGTAATCGCAAACGTCAGACAAATGACATCCTGACTTTTTTGCGTTAACACATCAGGATGACATGTTGATATCAGAAAAAGATAAATATCGTTGTTTTACAGTGTATTGGTTTTGATTTGGCGGGTTAGCTTAATGTTGTTTTGCGCGGGTTTTTGACTCAAAATAGATAACAATTCAGGTGCTCATTAGATACATGTAATTAACCTCATCACGCGCGTTTTATTCCGCGTGATGAGGTTTCTCTTTTTTCTGACTTATTCTGCAGCGAGGAAGTTGTCGAGATAAGGGACGACGCGGGTAACGGAAGTCTGGAATACGCTGTTTTCAATCCAGTACAGCGTGTTCTCGCCTGGGCGTAAATTGAATGCGGTAATATACGCATCTGCCGCGAGACGGTTCTCGCCTTTCATTTCGTAAACCTTACCGAGCAGCACGTAATTCATCCACGACATTTCAAGGTCAATGCCTGAATTAATCGCCGCGAATGCGTCATCAACTTTTCCTTGCCCGAGCATATCGATGGTCTTTATTTGATAGAACGCCGCGGTATTTTTAATCTCGGGAATAGTGCTAACGCGGGTTATTTCCGCATTGAGTTCCGCCAGCTGCGTTTCATTCATCGGCTGCTGAGAATGACGTAAGACATCGACAATGGCTTTTTCCGCCAGCGCATAGGTAAAGCCTGGCGAATCGGAAATCACATCGTCGAGAATAGCGCTGGCTTTACTGAGGGAATCGATATCGCCTTTCATTAATAGCTGGTGAGCCTGATAAAATTGAGTCAGCGATTTGCTCTGCGACGGCTGGTACATGCGCAGCATGGCCTGCATCCGCTCTGGCCACGGCTGGGTCAGCGCCTCTGACAGGCTGCTCATCAGGTCGTTCTGAATCGACAGCGGGTTATCACTGGTGACGAAGTAACGCTTATCGAGCATCACGGAGCCGTCGGCATTATCAACCAGCTGCACCGACATAAAGCACTGCTGGGCACGGTAATGGCGCTGATTCACAAACTCAATGGTCAGCGTTTTGCCCGAACTGCTCGGCTCGTTGACGTTGTAGTTGGTTTTGTCATGCACCATATAGGTCGAGAAAGTATTCAGCGACATGGTAATCAGGCTGCCAAGCCCCACGGCGTACGTTCGCTGCGAGGCCGCATTGTTGCAGGAGTTGCCGTCCGCTAAACGGATATCGATATCGCGCGGGTTGAGCAACAGGCGCGTTTTAGTGACGGGCGGATGCGAGTGTATTGTCGACATTGCGACCAGTGCCACGCAGCTGAACAGCGCCAGCAGGAACAGGCCCCAGACCCACCAGGTCGTGATACTGCGACGTTTGTCCGCTTTCAGCGGCGCGGGGAGTGCACCTGCCGCCGAAACCAGCGGGGCGGCCACGGCCGATGGCGAGGATTTTGCCGTCGTCGACGGGATTGCCGGAGGAACGGGAGCCAGTTCCTCACCTTCTTCGGTACACCAGATAACGGTGGCCGCCAGCTTATAGCCGCGCTTCGGCACCGTCACAATGTATTCCGGGCTGCTCTCATCGCCGTCTTTCAGCGACTTACGCAATTCAGAAATACTCTGGGTCACGACGTGGTTGGTCACGACATTGCGCGTCCAGACGTGGTCGATAAGTTCATCCCTGCTCAGGACTTCATCGGGGTGATGGGCAAAGTAAACCAGAAGGTCAATGAGGCGAGGCTCTAGTGTAAGTTGACGTCCCTGACGGCTTATCTGATTTACGGCAGGCGTAACCAGCCATTCGCCAATGAGTACAACAGGTTGTTGCATAAAAAAGGGGCCCAAAAAAGACAACAGAAAGACGGGCATTCTAACACAATCAGATTACCCCTTTTTTGACCCGCCCTGCTTCACGATGGGGGTAAGAAGGGTTTTTTGTATGGTTCTGCGTATAAAAGCAGCGTTTGCGGGCCAGAGAAACAGCGTGGCCCGCGCGAGAGAAGAAGACGTTACAGCACCTTATGTGGGCCGAAGCATTCGTAATGGATATTGCCCGGCTCTACGCCCAGCGCCACGAGCTGCTGCGCGGCAAACTGCATGAACCCGACCGGACCACAGAGATAGAACTGGGTCGCCGGATCGCTGAACAGGCCTTCATGCTGGCGCAAATCCATCAGCCCGACGCTGTCGAACACGTCATTACTTTCAGGTGTGTTGTACCAGACGTGCGAGGCAAAGTGCGGCAGCGTTGCGCCCAGGGATTCTACTTCTTTGGCGAACGCATGGACTGCGCCGTTCTCAGCCGCGTGGAACCAGTTCACCTGAGCCGGATGCGCGCGGTTTGCCAGCGTATCGAGCATCGCCAGCATTGGCGTCTGGCCGACACCGGCGGAAATCAGCGTCACCGGAGCGGTGGCGTCAGCGGACATAAAGAAGTCACCGGCAGGTGCGGCAAGATAAAGGGTATCGCCCACGCGGGCTTCGTCATGCAGCCATTCGGACACCTGGCCGCCGTTTTCGCGCTTCACCGCAATGCGATAGTTTTTGGCGTTCGGGCTGCGGGTGAGTGAATACTGACGGATTTCCTGATGCGCAAAACCTTCCGGCTTCAGCCACACGCCGAGATATTGACCCGGCTGATAATCCGCCACGTCGCCGCCGTCCTGTGGGGCAAACTCAAACGCGGTGATCAGGGTGCTTTGCGGCGTTTTGCTGACTATCTGGAATGGGCGCGTGCCTTCCCAGCCGCCGGTTTTCGCGGCGCTTTGCTGATAGATTTCGCCTTCGCGTTTAATGAACACGTCGGCCAGCACGCCGTAGGCTTTGCCCCACGCGTCCAGCACTTCTTGACCTGGGCTGAACATCTCGTCGAGCGTCGCCAGCAAATGGCCGCCAACGATGGCGTACTGCTCGGGTTGGATCTGGAAACTGGTATGCTTCTGGGCAATTTTTTCGACCGCGGGCAGCAGGGCGGCCAGGTTTTCAATATTGCTGGCGTAGGCGGCGATGGCGTTGAACAGCGCTTCACGCTGGTCGCCGTTGCGCTGGTTGCTCATATTGAAGATCTCTTTCAACTCTGGGTTATGAGCAAACATGCGATCATAAAAATGAGCGGTGAGTTTTGGACCCGTTTCGACCAGCAGGGGAATGGTGGATTTCACCGTCGCGATGGTTTGTGCGTCAAGCATGGCTATGTCCTTTTGCGGTTTCTTCGTCATGTTTCTTAATGGTGTATTTAAAATGCATCTTATAAGAATGACCCTAAGATGTAAATGGTTCTTTGAAAGGTGAAAAATGTGCATCACAAACTTGAAAAGAAATCCGTTTAAATCACGTGAGCCTTTATCGCTCAAACCCTTGCGTGGCGGTGAGGTAATCGTTTGCGTAAAATCATTTGTCAAGACCTGTTATCGCAGAACTTATCAGTTATACTGTTGGCCGTTGCCCAAACGGGCCCCCTTTTTTAGCGGTAAAACTACTGTTAGCTGAGTCAGGAGATGCGGATGTTAAAGCGTGAAATGAACATTGCCGATTATGATGCCGAACTGTGGCAGGCTATGGAGCAGGAAAAAGTACGTCAGGAAGAGCACATCGAACTGATCGCCTCCGAAAACTACACCAGCCCACGCGTCATGCAGGCGCAGGGTTCTCAGTTAACCAACAAGTACGCGGAAGGTTACCCGGGCAAACGCTATTACGGCGGCTGTGAATATGTTGATATCGTTGAGCAGTTGGCTATCGATCGTGCCAAAGAGCTGTTTGGCGCAGACTACGCCAACGTGCAGCCGCACTCAGGTTCCCAGGCGAACTTCGCGGTTTACACCGCGCTGCTGCAGCCGGGAGATACCGTGCTCGGTATGAACCTGGCGCAAGGTGGTCACCTGACTCACGGCTCTCCGGTGAACTTCTCCGGTAAACTGTACAACATCATCCCTTACGGTATCGATGAGTCCGGTAAAATTGATTACGAAGACATGGCGAAGCAGGCGCAGGCCCACAAACCGAAAATGATCATCGGCGGCTTCTCTGCTTATTCCGGCGTGGTTGACTGGGCTAAAATGCGTGAAATCGCTGACAGCATCGGCGCCTGGCTGTTCGTCGACATGGCGCACGTTGCCGGTCTGATTGCTGCAGGCGTGTACCCGAACCCGGTTCCACATGCTCACGTTGTGACTACCACCACGCACAAAACCCTGGCGGGTCCGCGCGGCGGCCTGATCCTGGCGAAAGGTGGTGACGAAGAGCTGTACAAAAAACTGAACTCTGCCGTATTCCCAAGCGCGCAGGGCGGCCCACTGATGCATGTGATTGCCGCGAAAGCCGTCGCGCTGAAAGAAGCGATGGAGCCAGAGTTCAAAGTCTACCAGCAGCAAGTGGCGAAAAACGCGAAAGCGATGGTGGAAGTGTTCCTGAACCGCGGTTATAAAGTGGTATCTGGCGGCACTGAGAACCACCTGTTCCTGCTGGATTTGGTAGATAAAAACCTGACCGGTAAAGAAGCCGATGCCGCGCTGGGTCGCGCTAACATCACCGTCAACAAAAACAGCGTACCAAACGATCCGAAGAGCCCGTTCGTGACCTCTGGTATTCGTATCGGTTCTCCGGCTGTGACTCGCCGCGGCTTCAAAGAAGCTGAAGTGAAAGAGCTGGCTGGCTGGATGTGCGACGTGCTGGACAACATCAATGATGAAGCCGTTATCGAACGCATCAAAGGTAAAGTGCTGGATATCTGCGCCCGTTTCCCGGTTTACGCGTAAGTTATCGCAGTGACAAAAAAGGCCGCTGATGCGGCCTTTTTTAATGGCAAAAATTCAGCGTCGGTCAATCGACATCGCACCCGGTCCGGTGATGGCCAGCAGTAAAAAACCGCCCGCGATGCTGATGTTTTTATAGAAGTTAATCATATTTGGCACCACAGACGCGCCGCTCATATCCCAGTAGTGATGGCCAATTATCGCCGTCCCAAGGGTATAAAAGATAAACAGCACCGCCAGTGGACGAGTGAAGAAGCCGAGCACGATAAGAATGGCGGCAGGCACTTCCATCAGTATGGCAATAATCGCCGACAGCGTCGGAGCCGGCGCGCCGCTCGAGGCCATGTACTGCACCGTTCCGCTAAAGCCCATCATCTTCGGGTAACCAAAAATAATGAAAAGCGCCACCAGCGCGATGCGGGCAATCAACAACAGCAGCGAGCGTGACGAGCCAAAATCGAAATAACGAATTGAGTTCATAGCCGTTCCGTTGTGCAAAGGGGAAGTTATTAAAACCTAATACACAATCACTTCTCGCGCCAGAAACCTGCCCACAAACAATCACTTCACCTGGCGCATCAAGGCAAGCTGAGCCTCAATATATAAATACCCAATTCCCAGCACTTGCTCTACTTGCGTTAGGGTGCCAAAGCCGATCTGTGTTGAACGTGCCCGGGAAGTATCGCCATGATCGAAAGGATTGAAACCAATTTGTCGCATAATGGTATTAAGCCAGGTTGTACCAAAGGCGCAGCTTCGACCGTAGAATAATATCTGATTGATATTCAATATGTTGAGAAGGTTATACAGGCTAAGGCCGATGGCATTTGCGGAATTGTCGACCCAATTTCTTACCCATGGTTCCCCTCTTTCCCAGGCGTCAATCAGTTGTGCTGTGGTCACGGTTTCAGGGTTCAACCCCGTGGTGGGAGGTTGTGTTTTTAACCATACTCGGGCCTGTTTTTTCAGGGCGCTCAGTGAGGCAACGGTTTCCAGACAACCATAACGTCCGCAGTCACAGACCACGCCGTCTGGCGCGATAATGGTATGGCCGATTTGTCCGCTGCCGTACAGGCTACCGCGATAAACTTGATCGTTAATCACAAAGGACGATCCAATTCCATAATCAACGTTAATCACACAGAAATCACGGTCGCGCTCGGTATTTTGCCACTTTTCAGCCAGCGCCAGCATCACGCAATCATTATCCACCATTACGCGGATCCCCAACTTCTCTTCCAGCAGATATTTCACCTCCACGGGGCTTTTCCAGGGAGCTTGCGGCATAGTTTGCGATACGCCGGTCACCGGATCGACCTGACCATGGATAGCGAGTGCCAGATTAATGGTTCGATCGGGCCATAATTTGCGGTGACGGTGCCAGCACTTTTCGATCTCTGCCAGCAGTGCTTGCGGATCAGGGGCGCTGATAGCAAAGCGTTCAAATTCACCTTTTGGACTCAGACAGGTGTTAGCCAACTGAGACTCGATACTGGTAGGTGTCACATTCAGGCACAGCGTCCAGTCTCCCTCTGGCGAAATCAGCCAGGTGCCACTGCTGTGTCCACGCGTCTGTTTTTCATCTTCGACATTCAGTACCCGCTTCTCGCGTTCAAGCTCCTCCAGAATATTGCTTACCGCCGGGATAGAGATTTGGGCCAGGCGCGCCAGAGTGGATTTATTGGCACGTTTCACCCGATACAGAAGTTCAAGGAGCACGCATTTGTTGTAGTGGCGGATCTGTTGGTTATTGATACATGCTTTCATTTAACTTAACTCTGTTTACTGTAATGCGTGATTGTTGTGCAAAAACATTGCCAGATTGTTCATTAAACTGCCATCAATCTTTTAATTCAGTATGTCTTGTTAATATTGAGGGCAATATGAATCCAGTAAATGTTTGGCAGGAAAGCCTCCAGATACCGACTTATGAAACCGGGCCACAGGATATTCATCCCATGTTTCTGGAAAATCGTGTCTATCAAGGGTCATCCGGAGCAGTGTATCCCTATGGCGTGACCGATACGCTTAGTGAGAACAAGACGCTCAAAGAGTGGCAGGCAGTATGGCTGGAGAATGACTACATCAAAGTCATGATTTTGCCTGAGCTTGGCGGGCGGGTGCATAGGGCGTGGGATAAAGTCAGACAGCGCGATTTTGTTTATCACAACGAGGTTATTAAGCCTGCGCTGGTGGGGCTTTTGGGGCCATGGATATCGGGGGGAATAGAATTTAACTGGCCGCAACATCATCGACCAACAACATTTATGCCCGTCGATTTCACGATTGAGGCGCATGAAGACGGAGCACAAACCGTGTGGGTGGGTGAAACCGAGCCAATGCATGGCCTTCAGGTGATGACCGGATTTACCCTTAGACCGGAACGTGCCGCTCTGGAAATTGGCAGTCGCGTCTACAACGGTAACGCGACACCGCGTCATTTCCTGTGGTGGGCTAATCCGGCAGTCAAAGGTGGTGAGGGCCATCAAAGCGTCTTTCCGCCTGATGTAACGGCCGTATTTGACCACGGGAAACGCGCCGTCTCGGCTTTCCCTATCGCGACCGGAACCTATTACAAAGTGGATTATTCGGCGGGTGTCGATATCTCCCGCTACAAAAACGTGCCGGTGCCCACTTCCTATATGGCCGAAAAATCGGCCTACGATTTTGTTGGGGCATGGAGTCATGATGAAAATGGCGGACTGTTGCATGTCGCTAACCACCATATTGCACCAGGGAAAAAACAGTGGAGTTGGGGCTACAGTGAATTTGGTCAGGCATGGGATAAGAGCCTGACGGATACCAATGGTCCTTATATTGAGCTTATGACCGGTATCTTTGCCGATAACCAGCCGGATTTTACCTGGCTCGATGCCTGGGAAGAGAAACGTTTTGAGCAATATTTCCTGCCTTACCATTCGCTGGGAATGGTGCAAAACGCTTCCCGCGATGCGGTTATCAAACTACAACGCACGGAGCAGGGGATTGAATGGGGGCTGTATGCAATCGCTCCTTTATCGGGCTATCGACTGGTCATCCGGGAAACTGAAAACCGTGAAACACTGTTGGATAGCGCCGTCGAGTTGACGCCTGCCACTGTAATGCAGGGCCTGTTGAGCGACATTAATCCGGCAAGAACGACCATAGAACTGATTGATGCGAAGGGTAAAGTTGCGCTGCGCTATCAGGAGCATCAGCCCACAGCTATACCCCTGCCGGAGGTGGCGAAAGTGCCATTGACGGCAGCTGAGATAACCAGCGTTGATGAAGCGTGGTTTATTGGTCAGCATCTTGAGCAATATCACCATGCTAGCCGTTCCCCATTTGACTACTACCTGCGCGGCGTCGAGCTGGATCCGCACGACTATCGTTGTAACCTGGCGCTGGCGCTACTTGAGTACAATCGTGCTGATTATGCTTGTGCTATCAGCTATGCCACTCAGGCGTTGAAACGTGCGCATGGTCTTAATAAAAATCCTCAATGTGGCCAGGCAAGCCTGATCCGTGCCAGTGCGTCTGAGCGTCTGGAAAAATGGCAGGATGCCGAGGAGGGCTTCTGGCGCGCAGTCTGGAGCGGTAACAGCAAAGCCGGTGGCTACTATGGCCTGGCTCGGCTGGCAGCTCGCCGGGACGATAACGAAGCAGGGCTGGATTTTTGTCATCAAAGTTTGCTCGCTTGTCCGACTAACCAGGCCGTGTTGTGTCTGCAAAACCTGTTGCTACTCCGCAGCGGGCGTCGGGACGATGCGCGTCTTCAGCGTGAGATGCTGTTGCGTGACTATCCTCTGAATCCGACGCTGTGGTGGCTCTGTTGGCATGATGAGGGTAGCGAATCTCGCCTTGAGCAATGGCGGGGAATGTGTCGCGGTCGTGACGTGAATGCCCTGATCACAGCGGGGCAACTCATTAGCTGGGGATTACCACAACTGGCAAGCGAAATGCTGGCAGCACTCGACTGTCAGCGCACGCTTCCGCTCTATCTGCAGGCTAGCCTCAAGCCTGCAGCAGAGCGAGCCGGGTTGGTTGAACAGGCTCGTGAAGCATTTCCGGCGTTTGTCCGCTTCCCCAATACCCTCGACGAAGTGGCCGCGCTGGGGAGTATTGAAGAGTGCTGGTTTGCCCGCCATTTATTGGCCTGCTTCTTTTACAGCAAACGTAATTACGACAAGGCTATCGCACTGTGGCAGCGCTGCGTAGAGATGGCGCCAGAGTTTGCTGATGGCTGGCGCGGACTGGCAATCCATGCCTGGAATAAAAAGCAGGATGGGGTAAAGGCTGCCCGTTATCTGGATACTGCCTGCCAATTGTCTCCGCAAGATGCCCGATTGCTTTTTGAACGAGATCTGCTGGATAAGCTGACTGGGGTGTCAGCACATACACGTCTTGCCCGCCTTGAGACACATTTGTCCTGCGCCCTCAAGCGCGATGATTTAACCGCGGAGTTACTGAATTTGTGGCACCTGACAGGCGCGACCACTAAAGCGACAGAGATTCTGGCGACGCGTAAATTCCACCCATGGGAGGGGGGAGAGGGAAAAGTTACCAGCCAGTTTATTCTTAACCAGTTGCAGCAGGCGTGGCAACAGATTGAACGCCAACAGCCCCAGTCTGCGGTGGCTTTACTACAGGACGCCCTGAATTACCCTGAGAATCTGAGTGAAGGTCGCCTGCCCGGTCAGACCGATAACGATATCTGGTTTGCGTTAGCCGTTTGCGCACAGATGCAAGGGGATGAGGCGGAAACACAGCGCTGCCTGCACCTCGCGGCAACGGGCGATCGCACTATTAACATCCACAGTTACTACAACGATCAGCCTATCGATTACCTCTTCTGGCAAGGCATGGCATTGAAAATGTTAGGGGAACAGTCGGCATCGGCCCACCTGTTTACTGAGATGAAGCAGTGGGCACAGCAGATGGCGAAAAACCCGATTGAAGCAGACTTCTTTGCCGTCTCCCAGCCGGATCTCTTGTCGCTGTATGCCGACCTGCAACAGCAACACCGGGAAAAATGCCTGCTGGTGGAAGCGCTGGCAGCAGCAGGACTTGGTGATGTTGAGGGATATGAAAACGTCCGCAATGCACTGGAAAAATTGAACCCAGCCTGGCCGAAAGCGGCGCTGTTTGCTCAGGTGATGCCCTTTGTGATGCCACTCGTTCACTAACATTCGATAACCCTGAAGGAGTCACCCATGTTCAGACACATCAGAACACCGATTATCTCGTTATTGGTCTTTACGCTGTGCAGTTGGTTTGTTACTGGCTTCGCAGCCGAGAAAAAAATGACCATCGGCGCTATCTATCTGGATACCCAGGGGTATTACGCGGGTGTGCGTCAGGGGGTTCAGGATGCGGCGAAAGCCTCGACGGTGCAGGTTCAGTTAATCGAAACCAATGCCCAGGGAGATATATCTAAAGAAAGTACCTTTGTCGATACCCTGGTAGCGCGCAACGTGGACGCCATTATCTTGTCTGCCGTCTCCGAAAATGGCAGTAGCCGTACCGTTCGCCGTGCCAGTGAGGCCGGTATTCCGGTGATTTGCTACAACACCTGCATCAATGCAAAAGGCGTTGATAAATATGTTGCCGCGTATCTGGTGGGCGATCCGCTGGAGTTCGGCAAAAAACTCGGTAATGCCGCAGCAGATTATTTTATCGCCAGCCATATCAGTGAACCCAAAATAGCGGTGATCAATTGCGAAGCTTTTGAAGTGTGCGTCCAGCGGCGTAAAGGGTTTGAAACGGCGCTGAAAGCACGCGTGCCGGGGGCGAAAATCGTGGCGAACCAGGAAGGCACGGTGCTGGATAAAGCCATCTCCACGGGGGAAAAACTGATTATTTCGACGTCGGGTCTGAATGCCATTATGGGCGAGTCGGGTGGCGCAACGCTGGGGGCGGTTAAAGCCGTGCGTAATCAGAATCAGGCCGGAAAAATTGTCGTTTTCGGCTCCGATATGACCACCGAAATCGCTCAGGAACTTGAGAGCAATCAGGTGCTGAAAGCAGTGGTGGATATTTCCGGTAAGAAAATGGGGGATGCCGTTTTTGCCCAGACTCTGAATGTCGTGAATAAAAAACCGCCGACAGAGAAGGTAATTCAGGTGCCTATCGATCTCTACACCAAAGTGGAAGATGGCAAACAATGGCTGACAACGCATGTGGATGGTCTGCCTTAAACGCATTGTTCAATGGCTGAGGTGCTTATGTTTACGACAACGCAAACAGAAGCTGTACCGGTAGCAAAAGTGGTGGACGGAAATAAGCGTTACCCTGGTGTGGTTGCGCTGGATAACGTCAACTTCACACTGAAGAAAGGCGAAGTGCGTGCTTTACTCGGCAAAAATGGTGCTGGTAAATCAACCCTGATTCGTTTGCTGACAGGCAGCGAGAGCCCGGACAGCGGGGAGATCTGGATTGGTGAAGCTCGGCTGGAAGGCGATGAAGCAACGCTAACCCGTCGCGCTGCCGAGCTGGGGGTGCGAGCAGTCTACCAGGAGCTCAGTCTGGTTGAAGGGCTGACGGTGGCGGAGAATCTCTGCCTGGGGCACTGGCCACGACGCAACGGCATGGTCGATCACATTCGGATGAAAAATGAGGCGCTGCAAAGCCTTCATTCGCTGGGCGTTGAGGTGAGTCCTGACCAACTGGTTTCTTCACTCAGTCCGGCACAAAAACAGCTGGTGGAGATAGCGCGGGTGATGAAGGGCGAGCCGCGAGTGGTCATCCTCGATGAACCGACCAGCTCGCTCGCCAGTGCTGAAGTGGAGCTGGTTATTACCGCAGTGAAGAAAATGTCGGCATTGGGTGTGGCGGTCATCTACGTCAGTCATCGCATGGAGGAGATTCGCCGCATCGCCTCATGTGCCACCATCATGCGTGATGGTCAGGTCGCTGGTGATGTCGTGCTGGACAGTACTCCGACTGGTCATATTGTTTCGATGATGTTGGGCCGCGCGCATGCTTACAGCAGCCCTGTCGAGACCTCAGTAATAAATGGCGAGCCGGTTTTGGAAGTGTTGGGCCTGAGCCAGTCACCGAAACTCGCCGGGATCAACTTTACACTACGTCGCGGCGAAGTGCTTGGTATTGCAGGTCTGCTTGGGGCAGGACGCAGCGAATTGCTTAAAGCCATTGTTGGACTGGATGCCTTTGATAGTGGGGAGATCCGGGTTAACGGCGAAGCCATCAAACGCCCTGATTACGGTGAAATGTTGCGGCGAGGTATCGGGTACACCCCTGAAAACCGCAAAGAAGCAGGAGTAATCCCCTGGCTGGGCGTCGATGAGAATACGGTGATAACCAATCGGCATAAGGTCAGCGTACGCGGCGTGTTGCAGTGGGAGGCTATCCGCCGAGTGACTCATGAGGTGATGGCGCGAATGACGGTCAAGGCTGCCAGCAGTGAAACGCCCATTGGCACACTTTCAGGGGGCAATCAGCAAAAAGTGGTGATCGGACGTTGGGTGTATGCCGGCAGCCAAATCCTGTTGCTCGATGAGCCAACTCGCGGAGTCGATATTGAAGCCAAACAGCAAATCTATCGCATCGTTCGTGAGCTGGCCGCAGAAGGAAAAAGCGTGGTGTTTATCTCCAGTGAAGTGGAGGAGTTACCACTGGTGTGCGACCGCATTTTGCTGTTGCAGCACGGTACATTCACCCGTGAATTTCACTCGCCGGTCAGTGTCGATGCCCTGATGTCCGCCATTCTGACCGTGCACTGATGGCACCCATTCCAAGGAAACTGAATATGTCAGCGTCATCTTTAACGTTGCCGGAAGGCAAAAGCGTATCGTTTAAACAGTTTATGAGCCGCCACATTAACGAAGTGGGGCTGTTGGTAGTGATTGCCATTCTCTATCTGGTGTTTTCCATCAATGCACCCGGCTTTATCTCACTGAATAACCAAATGAATATTCTGCGCGATGCGGCCACCATTGGGATTGCAGCCTGGGCGATGACGCTGATTATCATCGCGGGTGAAATCGATGTCAGTGTTGGCCCCATGGTGGCGTTTGTCTCGGTTTGTCTCGCATTTTTGCTGCAATATCACGTCCCGCTGGGTATTGCCTGCTTGCTGGTGCTGCTCCTCGGCGCGCTAATGGGCACGCTTGCTGGCGTTTTACGCGGCGTGTTTAGTGTTCCGAGTTTTGTGGCCACTCTGGGTTTATGGAGTGCCTTGCGCGGGATGGGGTTATTTATGACCAATGCGCTACCGGTACCTATTGATGAAAGCGACGTGCTGGACTGGTTAGGTGGGCAGTTTCTCGGTCTGCCGGTGTCAGCACTGATCATGATGATTCTGTTTGTGGTCTTCGTTTTTGTCAGTCGTAAAACCGCATTCGGTCGCTCGGTTTTTGCGGTAGGCGGGAATGCGACGGCGGCGCAGCTCTGTGGCATTAACGTCAGACGCATCCGCATCATGATTTTTACCCTCTCCGGGCTGCTTGCTGCTGTCACCGGTATTCTGCTGGCCGCGCGGCTAGGGTCCGGTAATGCCGGCGCAGCTAACGGTCTGGAGTTTGATGTGATTGCTGCTGTGGTTGTGGGGGGAACGGCACTTTCCGGTGGACGTGGCTCGTTGTTCGGCACGCTGCTGGGAGTACTGGTTATCACACTTATTGGCAATGGTCTGGTGCTTATCGGGATTAACTCCTTTTTCCAGCAGGTCGTGCGAGGCGTCATCATTGTGGTGGCGGTACTGGCGAATATTCTGCTGACGCAGCGCAATAGCAAAGTCAAACGCTGAAAGGATCCAACGCCCTGACGCGGAAGCTGCAGGGATGAAAATTCATCATATTAAGAGAGGGATTTATGAAAACTATGCTGGCGGCTTATTTACCAGGCAACTCTACTGTGGACCTGCGGGAGGTGCCCGTCCCTGTGCCGGGTATGAATCAGGTACTGCTCAAAATGAAATCGTCGGGGATCTGTGGCAGCGATGTGCATTATATCTATCATCAGCACCGTGCCACAGCGGCAGCACCCGACAAACCGTTGTATCAGGGTTTTATTAATGGACATGAGCCTTGTGGTCAGGTTGTGGCGTTAGGCCCAGGTTGCCGCCACTTCAAAGAAGGCGAACGCGTGCTGGTTTACCATATTTCCGGCTGTGGTTTTTGTTCAAACTGTCGACGTGGATTTCCTATCTCTTGTACCGGTGAGGGAAAGGCCGCTTACGGCTGGCAGCGCGATGGCGGCCATGCGGAGTATCTGCTGGCAGAAGAGAAAGACTTGATCCGTCTTCCGGAGATGCTCAGCTATGAAGATGGTGCTTTTATCAGCTGTGGTGTGGGTACCGCCTATGAGGGCATTTTGCGCGGCGAAGTTTCTGGCAGCGACAATGTGCTGGTTGTTGGGCTGGGGCCGGTAGGTATGATGGCGATGATGCTGGCGCGTGGACGTGGTGCAAAGCGGGTGATTGGCGTTGATATGCTCCCGGAGCGTCTGGCAATGGCGAAACAATTGGGCGTTATGGATAACGGCTACCTCGCCACAACGGAACGCCTGCCTGAGCTGATCGCAGAAATGACGCGCGGTGGGGCGGACGTGGCACTGGACTGCTCAGGTAATGCTGCGGGACGTTTGCTTGCGCTGCAATCTACAGCAGATTGGGGACGGGTGGTGTATATCGGTGAAACTGGCAAGGTAGAATTTGAGGTTAGCGCCGATCTTATGCATCACCAGCGGAGAATCATTGGTTCCTGGGTGACCAGCCTGTTCCATATGGAAAAATGCGCCCATGACCTGACTGACTGGAAGCTCTGGCCGCGTAATGCGATTACTCACCGTTTTTCTCTGGAGCAGGCGGGTGATGCTTACGCGCTGATGGCGAGCGGTAAATGTGGGAAGGTGGTCATCAATTTTCCGGATTGAGGAGACAACGGATGACGTTATTCAGCTTGAAAAATGGCCCGTTGAGTCTGGAGGTTTCCTCCACCGGTGGGACGATTGAAGGGTTCAGGTCGCGGGATATTCCGCTGTTGCGGCCGGGTAAAAACAATGGTGTAGCAACCGATTCATCCTGTTTCCCTCTGGTGCCTTTTGGCAATCGTGTCAGCGGTAACCGCTTTGTCTGGCAGGGAAAAGAATACACCTTCGAGCCGAATGTTGGTTGGGATGAACACTATTTGCACGGTGATAGCTGGCTGGGTGAGTGGTATTGCGAGGCGCAGTCTGATGATTGTCTGCGTCTTGCATACCATCACCGTCACGGTGTGTATCGCTATCAGGCGACACAGTCGTTTCACCTGACGGATAATTCGCTAAAAGTCACACTTTCAGTGACGAACCACGGAGATGAAACGCTGCCTTTCGGACTCGGCTGGCATCCTTTCTTTCCGCTGGCAGCACAAACTCGGGTACAGGCAAAGGCAAGTGGGTACTGGCTGGAGCGGGAGCAGTGGCTGGTAGGGGCGTATCAGACTGAGCAGCCGCAGGATCTCGATTTCACTCTTCCATCGCCGTTGCCGCGTCACTGGGTTAACAATGGTTATGCAGGCTGGAATGGCGTGGCGCATATTTCACAGCCCCACGATGGCTATGCAATCACGATGGAGACGGATCCGCCTGCACCTTGTTATTTCATTTTTGTATCTGACCCAGACTTTGACGATGGCTACACTTTCGATTTTTTCTGCTTTGAACCCATGAGTCATAGCCCGGATGACCATCATCGTCCTGGCGGCGGAAATCTCACTCCGCTGGCGCCAGGCGAGAGCACTGAGCTGAATATGACACTACGGATTATATCTGCCGAATGAATCCACGATACCTTGCTGCGCAAGGTATCGTTTTTTACTGAACTTCCTTAACTTTATAGCGTGCGGACAGTGTCTGTTTGCGCATTTCGCTTTGTTTAGACTCAGCTCTTTAGTGCGTACCGGGCGAATTTTTCGTCTGGTTAACGAAGGAGCTGAGGGAATGAATAATTCGCAGACAGCAGTAAAAATGGGCTACGTCTGGACTATTTGTCTGGTGGCGGCCTGCGGTGGTCTGTTATTTGGCTACGACTGGGTCGTGATTGGCGGCGCAAAACCCTTCTATGAGGCGTATTTCAATATCACCGATCCGGCGCAGTCTGGCTGGGCGATGAGCTCGGCGCTGACTGGGTGTATTTTCGGGGCGCTGGTTTCGGGTTGGTGTGCGGACAAGTTTGGCCGTCGCCTGCCGCTGATTGCCTCCGCCATTCTGTTCAGTGCCTCGGCCTGGGGCACGGCGATGGCGAGCAACTTCGAACTGTTCGTGGTGTATCGCATCGTCGGTGGGGTCGGGATTGGGCTGGCGTCGGCGCTGAGTCCTTTATATATCGCGGAAGTGAGCCCGGCGGAAAAGCGCGGACGGTTTGTGGCCATCAACCAGCTGACTATCGTAATTGGCGTACTGGCGGCACAGCTGATTAACCTGCTGATTGCTGAACCCGTGGCGGCAGGTGCGACCCAGCAGGCCATCGTGGAAAGCTGGAACGGACAAACGGGATGGCGCTGGATGTTTGGCGCGGAACTGGTTCCGGCGCTGGCGTTTCTGCTGCTGTTGTTTGTGGTACCAGAGTCACCGCGCTGGCTGATGAAAGCCGGAAAAGAGGCCCGTGCACGTCAGACCCTCGAACGTATTGGCTCACCTGCCTACGCCACACAAACTCTACGCGATATTGCGCATACGCTGGCGAAAGACACGCAGCGAGTGTCATTCGCCATGCTGTTGCAGCCCAACATCCGTCCGGTGGTTGTCATGGGAATAGTGCTGGCGGTGTTCCAGCAGTGGTGCGGGATCAACGTCATCTTTAACTATGCGCAGGAAATTTTTGCCTCCGCCGGGTTTGATATCAACGGAACCCTGAAATCAATTGTGGCGACAGGGATAATCAACCTGATATTCACGCTTGCCGCGCTGCCGTTGGTCGACAAAATCGGCCGTCGCAAGTTGATGCAATTGGGTGCCTGTGGACTGACGGTTATCTACATGCTGATCGCCGGAGCCTACGCGCTGGGCATCATGGGCTGGCCAGTGTTGCTACTGGTGCTGGCGGCGATTGCGATTTATGCCCTGACGCTGGCCCCGGTGACCTGGGTACTGTTATCCGAGATTTTCCCCAACCGCGTGCGCGGACTGGCGATGTCGGTCGGCACGCTGGCGCTGTGGATTGCCTGTTTCCTGTTGACCTACACTTTCCCGCTGCTCAATGCCAGCCTGGGGGCGTCCGGCAGTTTCTTGCTGTATGGCATCATCTGTGCCATGGGCTGGGTCTACATTCAACGCACTGTGCCTGAAACCAAAGGGGTCACGCTTGAAGCGTTGGAAGAACAGCTTACCGGGCGACCTGAGCCGACGTCAGCGGTAAAAGTGGGGAGGGAAAACGGATGACGGACAAACTGTGTCTGGAAAACGCGCATCTGCGGATGAGTGTCTCTCCTCAGGGAGGCTGCGTGTTGAGCCTGGATTCGCTTGACCATCAGCAGCCAGTGCTGCGCGCCGGGGAGGGGACATCGCCTGGCGACTGTGGGTTGTTTCCGATGCTGCCGCTGGCGAACAGGGTCGAGGGAAACGGCTTTACGCTCCATGGACGTGGCATTCAACTGCCCGAAAGTCCGGCGGATGCGCAGTTTTTCCTCCATGGCGACGGCTGGCTGGTGCCCTGGCAGATAGCTGAACAGAGTCATGAGCACTGCATTTTACACCTGCGTCAGCGTCATGCCTGCGGTTTTGATTATCAGGCCGAACTGGTTTATCGGTTGCAGGGCAACGCGTTAGAGATTGAACTCACGCTGACGCACTTGGGTGAACACCCCATGCTCTATGGCGGCGGCGTACATCCGTTTTTCCACTTCACGCCGCAGAGCCGGATCCAGTTTGCCGCCAGCGGCTACTGGCCTGAAGGGCCCTCGCATTTGCCTCTCGCCTGGACCGCCGACCTGCCCGCCGCTGCGGATTTCAGCGAAGCGCAATACGGTGCACCGGACTGGCTGAACGTCTGTTATTCCGGCTGGAATGGCAGGGCGACGATATTACATGAGCAGATGACCGTCACGCTTTGTGCCCCGACGAACTGGCTGATGCTGTTCCGGATGCCCGATGAACCGTTTGTGTGTCTGGAACCACAGTCGCATCCGGTCAACGCGCATCGAATGCCGGGGCAGCCCGGTGTCGTGCTGTTAATGCCCAAAGAAACATGGCGATTTTCTACGAGCATCCTCGTAAATTAACCCGAGCGGATGGTCGCAGAAGTCGAGCCGGTCCTTGAGAAGTGGCGTCAAAAGCGGCCCCCTGTAGTGGAAGCCGTTATAGTGCCGCAGTTTAAGGATCGGCTTGTACCAGGTGTGGACTTTGTTGTTTTCTTCGCTACTGATCCCGGGTGATGGCTGCACACTTTTGCGCAATGGCCGTGGTGTCAGCGTTTTGTGCGGCCTGCCGACATTCTTCCATTGGCGACATGGGGGGGGACGTGCTGCCGGTTTGGGTGGTGCATCCCGCGAGTAGCATCCCGCAAATGATCGCTGCTGCTTTGAACATGACTTCTCTCCTTATTTGAAAGGGGACAATAACGTTGAATATGATGTCGATTTCGTTCTGGAAAAGTCGTAACGAACTTTCACCACGACACAATCAAGGTAAACAATGGGACAAAGTGCATCCAGAGGTCGGTTTTGCCACTCCGTTACCTGTTCTTTAACCACATGAGGATGCGCGTAGCGCCTCAGGATTAGGCCTTGATTAGCTGAGCGATGAACAGGGAAAAATGGCACTTTTCGACGAACGTCCGGACAGGTCCGCGTTGTAAGCAAGTGATTACGATCGCCTACCGAATTTCGTCGCTGTATTGGGTAATTTTGCCATGCTATTGTTCATTGTGCCGCCTTGTGGCAGGTAATGCGTCACTTTGGGATTATAATTGGCGAGCCTTTGGTTATTTTTTCCCATAACTGGATGCGATGCTATACCACTGGTCATTAAATATTCGAGAACCTGGACTTTGCCATATGCGCAGGCGTGTAGCGTATTAGGTGATGTCGGGATCCCATTATCCTGTATGCTAATTTGGTTTACTCCTGAACCATAAGCAATGATTTCACGACCCGTCCTGTTAGCCAGCTCCTGGCGCAGGTTAATTGTCGTTCCATTAGGTCCCGGGTAGCGGCCAACATCGGGTGTACAGGCGATAACGATCAATGCGTTTGTGCCCGTATTTCCTGTGATTGTTAAATCCAGTGAGAACTGTTGCCAGATCCTTGGTAAAAGATACTTAGGGGCAAATGGGACAAGCTGAGAGACTATTTTCCCATCTTGTCCAATATACCTTTCCCGCAAACCGAGTTTTGAGTCACCTGAAATAGGATGGTGTGTTGCGTGCAATATTAATGCAGGATGGCATGTGCGTTGATAATTACTGACGTAACCAGAGTAGAGGAATTTTCCACCCGGGTGTGCCTCTATTCCAAATGTTTTATAAAATGTCATGTTATTCTACTTGTTGTATTACTGATAAGTGATGGAGACTGGGATGGTAATAAGGTAACTACCTAATTCCACGGGGGCGTTGGTATCAATTTTTCCTACTTTTAATTTAAAAGCGACATTCTGCGTAATATCGTCGGTATACCAGGCCTGGTCGTGAAAAATGATGGGTTGTTGTGGGTCCGTCCCGCCAGCACTTTTAGTCAATACCGTGTAAGTACCTGTGTCGGTACCCGCTTTAGCAGGAACTGAAAATATTGCACCAATATTTGTATCATCCTCAGTACCAACTAAGTTAGCTTTAATAATATAAGGCTTATTACTGTCAACTATAACATTTGATGCCAGCCCGGCAAAAAGTGTCGTGGCACCAGAGCAGGAAAAAGATACATCTATCGTGCGGGTGAGGAGCGATGAAGTATCCTCCACTGCGGGTAGATCCTGTTCAGTTTTAAATCCCATACTGATCATTTGCTCGGTATCGTAACGACAACTGGCGATATTCGGTAGTGTAGCCACCAGATTGGTCGTGTACTTACCTGTAGTAGGATAGGAGGGGCATCGGCCAGCACTATCGCTTATCTCGGTCGTATAGTTATACACTTTGTTGGTGCTAACAGAATCACCGGGTGTCATATTATTTTGATTAATATAATCGACAAATTTTTTGGTGATGACATAAGTGACCTCACCTTTCACACGACCATCAGTATATCCAGGTGCGTAAAGATCAACCTGCGCACGTTTATCACCTGGAACACTGGATGCGGGATAAGGGCCGCTACTAAGAACATCAGGGATAACGGGGTCGTAAGCCATGGCAATATAGATACCAGGAATGTCGGTGTTATAGAAACTTAATAACTCACCAGAAAGCGGGCTGATAAACCCAGGGATATTCTCCGGTGCAGGTGGGGAAGTCAGGCTAATCTTATGAGAGAGAGGATTATTTGGAGTATGATTGAGCACCTGGTTCATTGCGTAGCTAGTGCTTGTGTATGTATTCTGGCTAATTCTAACCACAGCGTTATTGTCAGCTAACACCAGTGCTTCATAAGGAATGGTGACGCTGGTGTTAATCGTCAAGTTTTCATTGACATTAATGGTATATGCAGGAATTGTGGGGCAGGTCGCGCAGCTCATAAAAGAGAGGCTGTAAAGGCTAGTCAATAGCATGGCGCGGAAATATAAAGACATAACATTTATCCTTATCAAATCGTTAGTTATAGGTGGCATTAATAATGACCGTACTTTCAATCAACCCGGATTGCAGTTGATCATTCTGAGGCGCCAGACGCATATAACTAACGTTAAAATCGCGCTGCTGTTGAAGGTCACGGGTATCAATGGTGTAATTAATAGGTTGTGGCTGGCCGTTATTTTGCAATACGTTTTTCCCTCCCGCTCGGGAATCGACAATAGCAATACCAACCCCTTGCGCGACCTCAAGCCCTGGACTGGCGGTGAGCTCATTTTCAAATGCCGGATAATTTCCTGCCGGGGGTACGACATTACTATTAAAGGTTAATGTCAGCAGCCCACTTGAGTTTGCCAGGTTGCCACAATCTTTTACCACCACAGCAAGATACGCGGTGGATTGCAAAGTGGTACCTCCTGGTTGTAAATTGCGCAATTCAGTGAGATTGGCCGCCGGCAGTCTGACCACATCCGGCGCCTCCAGCACACAACTGCTCATCGTCAACTGGCCATCAAAGTTCAGCGCTATTATTCGTTGGCTATCCGGTAGCGGATCGGCAATGACATCCAAACTGGAAATACCACAGAATAATACGAGGCAATATATTATTTTACGAGATGACATGATTATTTCCCCTTAATAATAAGTGATTGCCAGTTGGACGGGAACGGTATAGCTACCTAACATTACGTAGGAGTTTGCAACCCAGGGAGAAACAGGGATCAATCGAGCCTGCATCGGTAATGAATATACCGGTACGCCACCTTCTGTTCGTTCTGACAATTCCTTTAAATTAAATGCAGCTTCAGTACCTGCCAGGCAATTAGGGTAAGCGCTGCCTGTCACCGGTAATGTCTGCCAGGGTTGCCCCTGTTGTAATGCGAACAGTATCTGTACACCCGTGAGTTGCTTATACCCTGGCGCTATTTCAGGTGTTGATAATGCCGGTTGTGGTGAATAGCTGAGGCAGGTACTTGTACTGCTTTCTACCAGAGAGAGCGTCATCTGTTTACTGGCAGGATCTTCAGGAGCGATATCCTCACAACCTCGGATCTCCAGAGTGAGAGAGCGGTCAATACTTGACTGTTGACCGTTGTTTTCGAGGTCACTGAAATTAATGCTGCCAAAATTAATATTGGCGGCGATATTGTCGATTACTGGAGTGGAAGCCGACGACGCACCAGTGATACTGAAAAGACAGGTATAATTTTTGAGCGTGGCACTAAAGTCCATGACCAGCACATTGGGGGCATTATCAGGTACATTGGCTTGCACATTCAGCGTGAAAATGCCCAGTAAGTATAGAAATCGTTTCATTTTCTCTCCTTAAAAATAGTCAATGTTCAGCCAGGCGACGGCATTAACCTGACCGGCGGAGAGGATACTTGAGTCAGGTGCGCTGAGACGGGCATATAACGTATAATGGGTGCCTGCTGTCGGAGCTATCGGAAAAGCATTCATCGGGAAATAGAGTTCGTTATTGCTGGTATTTTTCATATAGAGTTGCAGTAGCACTCCCTTTGCCCCCCCCGGCGTTTGGGGAATGCCGTCGATTGTTTTGATTTCCACACCACCGGCATCGGTAATGCGTAGACCGGTAATTTGCCGAAATGAATCACTGCAATCGTCTACGATAAGTTCTTTGCCAATTTCAATCCCGCGCCCGGCAATCAGTTCTTCTTTGGTAAAAGATCCAAAGGAAAACTGTAACGTGTCAGTATTAAACTGACAGGTTCCCGCATGAAGTGTATAAGTTATATTCAGCTGCGCATTGATCTGATTAATATCGGCACTGACTGAAGATGAAAACACGCTACTTGCAATAAAGAAAAATAGATAATTATATAATTTCATGATCTTTTCGCCTGTATCGTATTGGCTATTTATAACTCAATGTTAGCCATGCCTGGGCCGATAATTCACCGATAGTCATTGTTGATTTATCATTGACCAGCGGCAACAGCTCTGCACGCAGATAAATACTGGCTTTTGATGGCTCGTTCGGTGCATTGGTAACGTCAAACTCGTAACTTTTATTGGTGTTAGTTTCCATCAATTCACCTACAGTATCGTTCTGGTCACTGAGAAGATACAGACCGATGCCAATGCCTGTCGCATAACCCTGTCCTTGTAAAGGAGCAATAATGGGTGTGCCGTTATAATCGGTCGTTAACGGAGTATTCAGAGTAATGCTCATGATATTCATATCAATATCATTTGCGGTGGAACCGCATTCTGTGGCGATAAACTGAATGTTTTTTTTCGTTTGTGGTGCGTGATTAATTATATCGCTCAGTTGCAGGGTGCCGAAAGGTATTGATAAGCGGTCACTATCAAACTTGCAGGCGCTATTGCCAATCCCTAATGAAATATAAAAATTAATATCAGGACCTTTTACCGGGTCACCATAGGTAGCGGCATAGGCAAAAGGACTGAACAATGCCAAAAGTTGAATCAATAAGCAGTATCGCCATTTTATTGAGATTATCGACATTGTAAACCTCGTATAACAGATATTCCATCAAATGATTCCACGGTATTGTTTTGGTTATAGGTTACCGTGCATTGTTGCCCAGAATCTTTTCCCCAACGTACGGTTAATACACCCTGTGGTTCTGTACCGCGGGTGGTTAATAAACCATTTTGTCCGGCATTACCGACCAGTTGATTTTGTTCATTAAAGACATCTGCACCCAATGGGATAAAATTATCCTGACCTGGTCGTGTGACATAAAAATATCGAGAGGTACGGCTGTCTGTATTAAATTTAACGAGCGTCACGGCACCATCATAAGGCACAACATTTTGTGATGTACTTTCTAATAAGGTATCTGCTTCCATCTGCATTGGATTGATTTCAATAGTGTTATTACGATAAGGTGTTAATGCTGATGTCACGCCATATCCCCAGCGATCAATACGCGCGTGGTTACCCCGATCCACTACGGCACCGGTCGCGCCTTCCGCTTCAACAAGGGCGATAGGGCTCGAAATATTTAAGTCCGGAGCCAGTGTTATCCCACCGCGATGTGCAACAACCCCACCACTCATGGTGACGGAACCTTGTCGGTTATGGTCGTTGTCCATTGAGGCAGACAAACCTAACTGGGTAAATTGAGTATTAAACGTTGAATACCCACCAACAGAATAAATGTTAGCTGGATCTGAATCTGCTAATTTGTTGTAGCTGATGTTAACGCCGTAGTTAGCATCCCAGGTGTCATCTGGTTTTGTGGTCGTTGAGCCAGTCAAACTGGCATTGGTATTACTGTTGTTATCACTGTCCTGACTATAGCTAATATTTGCCATGTCAAAAATGGGCTTTTCTTCCTGCGCCGTATTGCGGCCGAAGGGAATCGAGAAGCTTAAATAAAACTGGGTGTCATTACCGTTATCGTAACCATCTTCTTCTGAACGATAATAGCGTGAAACAGAAATGGAATAGTTTATATCTTTAATGCTATTACTATAACCAATCTGATACTGAAGATCGCTATCTCCGGAACGATTCCAGTAATCCTGAATACTGCCACTGACATACAATGAGCCATAGTCATCAGACAGATTCTGGTTTATGTTAATCTGGAATTTGTTTTTTAACCTATTGAGTTGCGATGTTGAACTTATATGGTCATCATACAAATAGTTCATCGCATCATCTAAGCTGTAATATCCTTTAGTCGAATATCGATAGGCCGCCAGCTGAAAGTTAGTGTCAGTCTCTTCTAGTAATTTGTTATAGCTTACTTTCCAGCTTTCACCGGTATCCCCTTCGGTATCTTCAGTAGAACTGAGATCAGAATGGGTCATATCCAGAGTAAATGCCCCGATATCGGTGTTGATGCCAGCACCAATCAACGAAGCCCAATAATTTTCGCCTCCCTGCAGGCCCGTATAAACCGTTAAGGTATTACTCAAACCATATTGCCATGTCAACTGACCTACAAGCGGATCTTTACTCAGACCGCTGTTATCGTCACCAAACTCGCCAACAGTCAATGAGTAATGACTGATACCTGGGCGCAACAGATCGGAACTGGTGGTGTACGGAATACGAAATGTTTTAACGGTGCCATTGGACTCACGGATTTCAACTTCAATATCTTGTCCAGAATAGACACTTCTGACTGTATTAATTTCAAAAGGGCCTGGCGATACAGTCGTCTGGTAAACAATGTTATTGCCCTGACGTAATGTGACCCTGGCGTTGGTTTCCGCAACACCGTTTACAGTCGGTGCGAAGCCTTGCTGCGAAAGCGGCAGCATTCTTTCATTGGTGTTGAGGGTAAAGCCCCGAACCGAAAACGAGTCGAATAGTTGTCCATCACTGTAGCTCTGACCTAATCTTAAGGTCGAGTTCAGCGCCGGAATATCGCGATCGACGTAAAAGACACCATCATTAACGTCGGTACCTTGTTCATCATCCCAGTTAACATTTCCAGTATAGCGAAAGCGCCAGGCACCCAGGTTAATGCCACTTTGTAAACCAAGCCATGCGTTACTGGACAGGTCGTCATACTCTGTTTCGGCACTGTAAAAGTTCATATCGTATTTTAATAGCCCGGCGGTAATGCCCTCATCCCACAACTCAGGATCGATATAGTCATTATTATCCGGTTTCAAAAATGCCTGCGGGACTGCCAGAAACAGCTTTTGGCTATTGTTATTAAAATTCCAGTGAAACCCAGGCATGATCTTCTGCACTGGCAAACAGAGGGTGTTATCGACTTCACTTTCGTTGAGATCTGGATTAGCAGTGAGTGCTTGCTGTCTGTAATCATCCAGCCAGTCCTCTGTTTTAATCCCTAATTTTTTTAGCAGAATAGGGGTGAAACACGGCGTTCCATTACCCTCTCCCGTTTGGTCTTTAAATTGTACTGCGAGGTGAAATGAGCGATTCTCACTGGAACTGGCTTCGCCTGCATTTACAGTAATATCGATGACATATTCACCTGGAATAACCGGATTACCTTTTTCATAACGTGAAACATCTATATTACCCAGTAAAAAACCGGGAGAGAACTCATATTCAGACTCAACAAGTTTTGATGCCTCTCCTTCAGGTAATGAAACCTGTAAATCTGATTTTTTTCCATCATTCTCGAGTGTGGCGTTTTCCGCAGCCCGGCCATCGAATGAGCAGGCCATCAACGATATGCTGGTCATAAGGTGAAACAGATAACCAGCATTATTTGTATTCCACTTTTTCACGAGTTTGCCATCCTGCAATTTGCAATGATTATTGAATATCCGCTATTCCTGTCATGACGCCACCAAAGTCATTAATCGCTGACCATTTCACTTTCCAGCCTTGTCCAGCTATTTTTTTACCAATAGGGAAGTTGGTGATTTTTTTTGCTTCAGCCAGATTACCGTTTACAGTAATAGACTGATTATTGTTCGTTAAGGTAAAGTTATTAAAAGAGATGCTATAAGCAGAATTATTCGTCACTTGTAACTTATTTTGATCGATTTTCCATTTTACCTGTTTTGGTGCTTCTGCCGGTAAACCTGGTAATCCTTTCGGGCGGAAGAATACTTTCACTCGTGTACGAAAGGCGAGTTGTAGCTGACTTTGGGGTTGGGGTGTTTCTGCACTGGCCGTGGTTTTCACTTTGGCGGGAACTTCTAACACGCTTAACCAGAACACACTTTCACGGTCGGTAGGTAAAGGCTGCTTGGTGTAAACCATCCTGAGGGTCTGTCCCTGGCCTGCATCAATACGGGAAACAGGAGGGGTCAGAATAAAGGGGGTGTTAATTTTTTCTGCTGCTTCACCTGGATTGCCGGTATCGACCCACGATTGGATAAGCGACGGTTTTTTACCTTTGTTTTTCACCTGGATGTTAATTTCACTATCTGCTTCATTATAAACATAACGCGTGCCAGACAGTACGATATCAGCCTGTGCAATATTCGAAACGAGCAATGTCGCGCCGATGAAAAATGATACAGCTGTTTTTTTAAATACAGTACCCATCTTTTATGTTCCGGATTTCTAACGAACAAGAAACACCGCAATCCGAATAGTAACTCAGATTGCGATGCTATTTATTTAAAGATAAGAAACACTAAAGGTCATCATGGTTTCAAAAAGACCAGTGGTCACTACCGGGTTTACTTTGACGTAGCGTACGCTGAAATCTTTAGTGTAAGTTGTCGCTGGGCCAGTACCAGAAGATGCAAAAGCACTTACCGCGCTACTGTTATCCAGTGCAATCGGCGTAAATGTTGTTGCACCTCGTTCACCGATTGCCAGGCCAACACCTTGAGAAGCGGTAGAACCACCACTCTGGCCGAGATAGTTATTGTAGGTGTTATACGTTGAGTCGCCATAAATGCCAGATTCCAGCGTCACGTTAACACCGGTTTTCCCGGTCGGTAATGTACAACCCGCAAGGTTAATGGTGAACGTTGCGGAATCTTTTGAATCAGCATCACCCACGGAGAGGGCGCTAGCATCTGTCAGAGAAATATCATTTACATCGACAGTGGCAGCGGCATTCTGGCTGGCAATATCGACACCACAAGTGCTGCTACCCAACACTGAACCTTTAAACGTCACGGTTCCATCCATTGCAGCAGCAGAACCACTTATCGCCAGGATACCTGCTAACAGCCCATATTTAAACTTAAACTTATTCGCCATTATATATTCCTTTAATACAATGTTGAGGAGAAAGTGCTCGGTCCTATTCATCTGCGCCGTCAATAGCTATGACAAGAGTCATAATGATATTTTATTGAAGAGACAGAGCGAGAAATATCATACCCTTTTTCTTGTGGTGAAATTAGCATTTCATTGCGGTAATTACTAAATGATATATTTTGATTTTGTAAATCGACTCAAGAACATGAGATGGTGCCATTCATTGAATATTCCAGTTACAGGCTGTCGAACTCTTATAAATTAAGGGGGTGATTTTTTATCTACGCATTCCGGTGAGTAAACATTTTCTGTGGATTTTGTATATCTCATTGTGCTATCGTGTATTTCGCCGCGTCAATAATGCATGAGTTATATCTTGTTCTTATCCCTGATTATCTGAACCGAGTAGGATGCAATAAAGTAAAGTGTAGTAGGTATAAGAGGGGGGTACCATCATATATAATGGAGTTATTATGGGAAATGGAAGTTTTAAAAAAAAAGCGCTGCCAATTTTAAATGATGCGATGTTTTATGCACGCTCCAGATTGCCGCTAAAATCGACAAATAAATTTTACCCTGATAAGCGTGTGATAGACAAATGGAAGATAAAGGACCCTAAGCGTTATTCTCTGCATACCGAATCAATGGATACGGAAAAAATTAAAAAGCTCAATGAGTTGCGAGCGCTTCGCATGAATCCAGCACAATATTGTCAACGGCTTGATTCCGATTTTAATCGAGGAATTAAAAATGCCGGGAATTGTGGTGAGAACGCCATGTTGGCATTCTCCTACTTGAATAAACATGTAAGTGAATTGCAACGCCACGCCAAAGATCCTGTGAGAATATTAAGAATTTATTTGGACATGCCTGTCGATCATTGTTTGGTGTTAGTGGGGACCTTTCCAGATAAGGGCTCTGCACAGTTACTCGAAAATACATTAATTTGTGATCCGTGGACCAAAATCGTCTGCCCTCTGAATATATATACTTCTTTATGGAAGGCAAAAATGAAAAAATGGTCTGGGCGTGGTTTAAAAGGAGTTCACGGTGGTCAAACCTATGATTTTTACGAAGATATCTGTACGAGATACAGTATCTATGCGGGTCGCGCTAGAATAGATGAAGAAGCGATGCATGGGATTGCAATGCCCGTTAACGAGAATGTTCGTTATTCATTGATGAACCGTAAGGTATTTTCCTGATATTTTATTTGTATTTATTGCTACACACTGTTCATCAATCACATTCCCGTTTCTTTCTGTCTTGCCAGCCAGTGCGTTTGCCGCCAGACTAGCGCCACCATTTGGGAGGGGATCATGGTCTTGCATTCCACGCGCTGGCTGGCGCTCAGTTATTTTACCTACTTCTTTAGCTACGGCATTTTCTTACCATTCTGGAGCGTGTGGCTGGCTGGCACGGGCCTGACGCCGGAAACCATCGGCGTGCTGCTCGGTGCGGGTCTGGTGGCGCGTTTCCTCGGCAGCCTGCTGATTGCGCCTCGCGTCAGCGATCCGTCACGATTAATCCGCGCGTTACGCATCCTGGCGTTGCTGTCGCTGCTGTTTGTCCTCGCCTTCTGGACAGGCACCAAAGTGGCGTGGTTGCTGGCGATGATGGTGGGCTTCAACCTGTTCTTTTCACCGCTGGTTCCGCTGACGGATGCGCTGGCAAACACCTGGCAAAAGCAGATAACCATGGACTACGGTCGCGTGCGGCTGTGGGGCTCGATTGCCTTCGTGATTGGTTCGGCACTGACCGGCAAGCTGGTGAGCTTGTTCGACTATCACGCGATCCTGGCGTTGCTCAGTATCGGCATTGCTTCGATGCTTATCGGGATGATGATTACCCCGTCGATTCAGCCGCAGGGGGAAGCCCGGCAGCATGAGGAAAGCGCAGGCTGGCCCGCGTGGCTCTCTCTGGTGACGCAAAGCTGGCGTTTTCTGGCCTGCGTGTGTCTGTTACAGGGCGCACATGCGGCGTACTACGGCTTCAGCGCGATTTACTGGCAGGGCGCCGGGTATTCCGCATCGGCAGTGGGCTATTTGTGGTCGCTGGGCGTTGTGGCCGAAGTGGTGATTTTCGCGGTCAGCAAGAAAGTGTTCCGCCGTTTCGGCGCGCGGGATTTACTGCTGCTCTCGGCATTCTGCGGCTTGATCCGCTGGGGTATCATGGGTTGGACGACGGAATTGCCGTGGCTTATCGTCGCGCAAATCCTGCACTGCGGCACCTTCACCGTCTGTCATCTGGCGGCGATGCGCTACATTTCCGCCCGTCAGGGCAGCGAAGTGATTCGTCTGCAGGCGGTCTATTCCGCCGTCGCGATGGGCGGCAGTATCGCCATCATGACCGTCTTCGCCGGATTCCTCTATCAGCACCTGCACCAGGGCGTGTTCTGGGTGATGGCGCTGCTGGCTATTCCCGCGATGTTTATCCGACCGAAAGTGACCGCTCAGCCAGGCGCTTCCAGCATCTGACAAATATGCTGTCGCTGCCGCTCGCTGAGCGGCTCCCCGGCGTGGATAAGCGGCGGGGAAAACAGCGGCAGTGCAAGCGTGTAGGGCGTGACGATCAGCGCCACGCCTTTCGGTGCGCCTTCTTTCTCGAAAGCGTGCAGCGTCTGGTATTTGATGTTCAGCGGCAGTAGCGTCAGTTCGCGCAACTGCTGTTCGATTTCCTGCTCAAGCTGCGGATTGTCTCCGGTCAGCAGCACCACCTGTTTTTCCTGCAGGTCACTTTCCTGCATCAGCCACGCGCCAAAAATCACCGCAATCAGGCCCATCTCTTCATCAGAAATACGCAGCGCGTACTGCGATTCAAACTCGGTCAGCGCCTGCTGAGTGGTGCGCATCAGGCGCGGATAAAGGCGCTGTACTTCTTCCGGCAGGCTGTTATCAATCCCGACGCCGTACAGGCAACGGTTAATCGCCTGCGCCAGATGCACATACAGCTGGTCGCGCAGTCCCCGACGGTCGCTGAACTGCCGTCCGGAAAGCTGTTGGAAACGGTCAATCAGCTGGTTAATACTGCGATAGAGTCGCACTTCCTGAGTGTGATGGTCACGTTTCGGGTCCGGCACTTTCAACATCATAAACAGCATGGCGAGGAACAGGTGTTCCTCAGGATGGGCGTTTTTCAGGGTCCGGCGCTGCCAGTGACGGGCAATTTCTGCTGCCACCTGATACTCAGCGCTGGCCTGCGCCCATTTGCGTTGCCCGTCGTTAAATACCGGTGATTGCTGCGGCTGCTGTTGCAGCAGGCAATATTGCAGGTACAGGCTGAGAAAGGCGGCATCGCGGCTGTCGAACTGGCGCTGCAGATTTTGCCCGCAGCGATTGACCAACGCGCGAAGGTTGGTATCGTCATACAGGATCCGCGAGATACCCGATTGTTTAAGCTGTGTTTTGAGTGATGGGGTAAACTGCCCGCGGATAAACCCCGGGCACAGCCGCAGGGCACGGCGCAGCCAGTGGATCAGGCATAAGCGCTGGTCAAGTGTGGTGCCTTCAATCCGGTAGCTGCCGTCTGCAAGCGTCACGATGTTGAGTCGATGATAGCGCTGGATGACGTGACGTATTTCGGCGATATCCTGGCGGGCGACAGCGTCATCAACGTTGTTCACCCGGCCTATCGCCTCTGGTGTCACGGACTGCCCTGGCAGATACAGCATCAGCAGGATCTGACAGCGGCGCTGTGGACTGGAAAGCACAGATGGCAGTTCTTGCACGGTCATCATCTGTCAGGTTCCAGAAAGGTTTTTGATAAGAATAGCTAAAGGATGACGGCGTGAAAGCCAGACGGGACGCCTTTGCGCAAGGATTGCTGGGGTCGGTCACAGAATTTTTCACTGAGGATGCAATGACGAGAGTGAAACCGGGCATGGTTCTGGCTTTTGGCGCGCTTTTATCGTGGCAGGCGTCAGCGCACCCGCACAGTTTTATCAGCATGCAAAGCCAGCTGGTGGCAAGCGGTGGCCAGTTGACCGCCATTACTATGCGCTGGACGATGGATGAAATCACTTCCGCAGATTTGCTCTATGACGCGGGTAATGCCAAACCGGGGGATGAGGTCTGGAAACGTCTGGCGGCCGAGGTGATGGCGAACGTGCTCGGCCAGCACTATTTCACCGAGTTCTGGCACGGTAAGCAAAAGGTGAAATTTGAAAATCGCCCGACGTCTTACGGGCTTTCCCGCGAAGGACATAAAGCGGTGCTGACGTTTACGCTGCCGCTTGCCACGCCGCAGCCACTCGCCGGGCAGACCTATCAGTTTTCGACCTTCGACCCGACCTATTTTGTCGATATGCACTACGACAAAGACGCGTACGTCACGCTGCCCGCTGATGCGCCAAAAGGCTGCAAGCTCAGCGTGCACACCCCGAAACCCAATGAAGATTTGACGAATTATGCGCTGTCGCTCGACAAGGCCGATGCGCCGCCCGAGGATATGGATTTAGGTAAACAGTTTGCTCAACAGGTGACGCTGACATGTCCGTAATCTTTCCGGTAGCTAAGCGCCCACGCCGCTGGCTACAGCTTTGGCCTCTGCTGTTGTTTCTGATTGTGGCGCTGACGGGCGGGGCCTGGCTGTGGCACGCCTGGCCGCAGGTGTTGCTGAAAAGCATTATCTGGCAGCGGGAGCTTAATCAGCAGATGAGCGGTCTGTTGCAGGCGGTGGCGGAGGATCCCACCAAAGCGGGCGGTTCGCTACTGGCGTTCAGTTTCATCTACGGCGTGCTGCACGCGCTCGGGCCGGGGCACGGGAAAGTGGTCATCACCACCTGGCTTGCAACGCATCCGTCGAAACTAAAATCGAGCATCGGCCTGACGCTGATGGCGTCTTTATTACAAGGACTGGTGGCGATTGGCCTGGTCGTTGTGGTGTTGACGCTATTGGCGCTACCTGCGCGCCAGCTGCATCTCAGCAGTTTCTGGCTGGAAAAGGGCAGCTATGCACTGGTCGGCGTGCTGGGATTGTTGCTGTGCTGGCGGGCGCTGAAAAAGCTGCGTCAGATTTTACGCAAACCAACGTTTACGGCGTTTACTCCGCATCATGAACATCATGCCAACTGTGGTTGCGGGCATCAGCATATGCCTGACCCGAAACAAATGGAGAACGGCAACGACTGGCGCGCGCGGCTGGTGATTGTGCTGTCAATGGGGATGCGGCCCTGTTCCGGGGCGATTATGGTGCTGTTATTCAGTAAGGTGATTGGGGTATTTAGCTGGGGGGTAGCGTCTGCGCTGGCGATGGCGGCGGGCACATCGATAACCATTTCATCGTTGGCATTGCTGGTACACAGTTTCCGTCAGCTGGCGGTGCGTTTAAGCGGCAATCGTGCGCCGGTTATGTGGCGGCAAATTGGCTGGACGACGCTGGCATTTGCGGGTGGCGTGGGACTGGTGGTTGCGGCGCTGGTGATGTGGCTTAGCGCGGTGCCGGAGGGCAGGGGGTTGAGACCGTTTTGACGTTGCCGGATGGCGCTGCGCTGATCCGGCCTACGGGTCGCGTAGGCACGGTAAGCGCGTTTTTTTATCTGTAATTAGGATGGGAAAACCCAAAGTCTTTATGAATCATCTCTATAAACAAGTGAAAGCTGTACATTAATGTGACTAAAATAAAAATTATCATCATCATTAAAGCGCCAAAGAAAAGCCACGGCGAGTTTTCAGCAAAGCTGGATGGAACCAGATCTACAAAAACAAAGATGAACGGAATGACAGCTAAGGCTATGGTGAAAAAGGCATAAAATATCACGTCAAAGAAGTAGGGTTCATTCCAGTACCCCGGATTTTTGGCCGTGACTAAACCAACATGAACGTTATCAGCCTCCGAGGTCGCGATGATTTGATGCCCCTGTCCGTGCTCAGTCGCGTCAATCGCAAGGGCTAACAGCGTCCAGTTCTGTACATCAGAGCCTTGTCCTGTAACCTTCTCTAACTCATAACGGCTGTCTGCCAGTATTCCTGTCTTAGCATTATCTACCTCACCGTATAATATGAATTTAGATTGTTTATCAAGTGAGCTGGTCCATAATCGCCTAATCTTCTCAATCTGCACCTGTTTAGCTGAGAGATAGGCATTGACTGTTTTAGCTAAATGATAATTTGTGCTGTTCATCATTCTTAGCAGGTACGCTGGCTTATCATTTTCATTCAACATTCGCTGATCGGTAAATACAAATACATGAGCAGTTTCGTAAAAGTCAGAATTATTTTCGTCGTGTAGTTCAATGGTGATAAGAATATTATTCTCTCTCATTTCCTGATCTATCCATTTATTAACAGATGAATAGTCCGGGCATTTATCCAGAAAATGAATCGTCCCAATTTTATCTACGGTTATTTTTAGTTTGCTGAGTGCATCTATAAATACATCACGAATTGATTCATCGCTATTCTTTACATATAACCATGTCTGGAAAGGATAACCCCCACGGGATAGTGAATCCTTTACTGGTTCAATAAGCTGGAAAAGGGTTTCGGCAATCCTTGAACCATTCATTACATCATATTCAATATTTATTTTAAGTGGTGTGGCGGGACTTATCAGCGCTTCCCCTTCCAGTTTTTGTATTTTTAATGACAAGTCTGGAACAGGTGACAACGATGAATGGTTTAATAGCACCAGCGATTCAATTGCCCACGATTGCCAGACATGCTTCCCGTAGCTTTCAAGATTATTAGCATAGTGAAATGGAAAAGAAAGCATTCTGCAAACGGCAGCAACCATGCACCACAATCCAAAACATACCATCGCAGGGATTGTAAAAGCATTAAAGAATAAATCATCAGTGACTTTCTTATCCTGTGGCCAGGTTAATACATTATACGTAATAAAAAGGACAAAGATGATTACACATGCTGTCAGTATTATCTTGTAAGGAAATTTCACAGGTGACGTATAGTCACTTTCCCCAGGAATAACCCATTTTTTCATTTTCTAGACCCTGCCGTTGGTAATGTTGTTTTGATGGCACAGCCACACGCTGCCTTGCAGTCGTCAATAACCACGCCTTTACCGTACATCCTCCATGTAGGATCAAATTCAATTATGGGGAATGTGCCTTTATGTAGCGCACATATGACGGTATCACCCTGTAAGGCAACAGCGATCCCCATAAATTTGCTTCCTGATGCTTTGTTAACATACCCGCCGTGCTCCAGCGGATCGTTTAACCGTATGACTCCGTTCATCATGCTTTTCCTTAGAGTCCTGCTCGAATATTACATTGCATATGATCCCAGCCTTTATAGTTTTTCACTTCTGGCTCTTTATCTGGTAAGTTTTGAAAATTAGCTTTGTTTCCATCAACTAAATTTCCCAGTGATTGTTTCATAAACACGACGGTTCCCCAGGCACTACCAGGTGATTCGGGTCTTATATGTGATTTCACATACTCGCCCTTTAAATTGTTTTTATTGGCGGAATATAGGTAATAAGTATCATCAAACCAGGTGAAGTCAATCCCAGGACCTCCCGGTTTCAAACGGGGATCTTCAAAGGGATAGGAACTCATATATAAATGACCTTGTGAGGTTGTAATGAATGCCTGATCGTTAACAACAACAATTCTTTTTATTTCTTTACCTTCTGGTCTGTCTCTATTAATACCTTCAGAGTCTAGTTCCACTGTGCCGGATGCGGACATGTAATTAGCCACTCCCCATGTTTCACCATGGTCTTTAGACATTAAATAAGCTGTTGGCTCCCATCCAGGGATGAAAATATACTTCTCAGAAGGGTGTATATATGTATGCGTAAAAATTCTAAAAGATACGAACTTATCATCTATCAATTCTTTGTGAATATTTTTTTGAGTGTCGTGATACCAGAGTGCACCTTCACAATAATACCCAATCAATTCCAGGTAGCGGTGATCATCATAGCGATAAACTACCTGTGATGGTGGTTTGTTAGTGCCTGAACAGGCCACTAACAAAAGTGATAATATGAAAATGTATTTCCTCATGACTTCCTCCTTAAAAATTCAATGCTTTTGGCATTTTCCATTGAAGATTAGATTCTTCTCTATTATGAATTTCATTGCGCATCGCAGGTCTGGTTGTTGTGGTGTTGTATGTCACGTTATGTATGCCTCCGTTCATCATGCTTTTCCTTAGAGTCCTGCTCGCATGTTACATTGCATATGATCCCAGCCTTTATAGTTTTTCACTTCTGGCTCTTTATCTGGTAAGTTTTGGAAATTAGCTTTGTTTCCATCAACTAAATTTTCCAGTGATTGTTTCATAAACACGACGGTTCCCCAGGCACTACCAGGTGATTCGGGTCTTATATGTGATTTCACATACTCGCCCTTTAAATTGTTTTTATTGGCGGAATATAGGTAATAAGTATCATCAAACCAGGTGAAGTCAATCCCAGGACCTCCCGGTTTCAAACGGGGATCTTCAAAGGGATAGGAACTCATATATAAATGACCTTGTGAGGTTGTAATGAATGCCTGATCGTTTATCACTACAACCCTTTTTATTTCCTTGCCTTCTGGACTGTCACGCATAATACCATCGGAGTTTCTTTCCAGTGGGGGAGACGAGGCCATATAAGTAGCTACCCCCCATGTTTTGCCATAATCTTTTGATATTGTATAGGCACCTGGTTCCCAACTTGGAATAAGAATGTATTTTTCAGATGGGTGAATATAGGTGTGTGTAAATATTTGATATGATGCATACACACCATCCGCCAGCTCTTTATGAATGTTCCGTTGAGTATCATGATACCAGAGCGCACCTTCACAATAATAACCAATCAATTCCAGGTAGCGGTGATCATCATAGCGGTAAACTACCTGTGATGGCGTTTTTTTAGTGCCTGAACAGGCCACTAACAAAAGTGATAATATGACAATGTATTTCTTCATGACTGCCTCCTTACACATTCAATGCCTTTGGCATTTTCCATTGAAGATTAGATTCTTCTCTATTATGAATTTCATTGCGCATCGCAGGTCTGGTCGTAGTGGCGTTATAATACTCATTGACCACACCAAATTCCCCAGAGGGTAAAATTAATTCTGGATGATTCATATGTTTTTTTGTCTGTTCATAATCAAACCGTCCAGTATTATAATACTCTACTGCATAAGGAAAGAGGCTGTTTTTATTTCGCCAGTCAGCACGCTGTAATAATTCAATCCAAAATGCACCGTACCTGAAATCAAATGCCTTACATTTCCCGACCGCCAGATCAAACACCATGGCTTTTTCAGGTACATCTTTAGACGCAACGATAGAGGAATGCTGGCTGTAACCAATCGGATCTGATTGCATCCACTCCTTCTCCAATTCTTCTGGTGTTTTGGCCGAGGTCAACTGAACCATTTTATGGTTATGACCGCTATCAAAAACCTCACCTTTTATATAGTTTTTATGGTGTTCAATAGAGAACATCTTCAGTTCAACTGGCGCTAATTGATGCCCTACAGGTAAATTATCAAAACCCAGCCAACTAAGGTTTTTAACCTCAACCTCGCTACGCTTGAGAGCATTTGCTTTTGCTGAAAATGAAATGGTCTGATCTGGAGATTCAGGATCTAGAGGGGATTTATAATCACTGTCTGCCCCCTGTAAGGTATGGTTAAACGGCACGGGCAACTGCTCACCATTAATAACCACATCAGAATAAACATATTCTTTGGTTTGTGCCGTGTCTTGCATAAATGCGCCTTTTTTTATTCCTGGCATTTCAAAGGGAGTACTTAATGGGCTGGCGCCAATTAAAGGTCCATTTTCACAGAATACACGCTGTCTTAAATTACTCAGGCCGCCCGCTATGTCTTGTGGTATTCCGCGCCATCCAAAACCCTGTACGTTCATTAAGGAGACTATACTGTCATTCGGGCAAAAATAATTATAGACCTTGCCAAAGTTATTTCGCTTGTATAAATCATTACTGCTCCATTTTGAGTGTGTTTTACTCAATCCGCTACAGCCTTCCAGTTCGTCAATTTCTGCTGCCGTATGTAACCCACTTAGGTTGTATTTTGGATTGGTTTTCATCAGATTGCAGAAGTTTATAAACGTCTGCTGTCTGGCTCGGTCTGTTTGATGATGCCCGTCAGTCAACCCTTCAATGACCGTATTTACCAGTGCATACGGCGAATGATTCAGAATAACGCAGTCTGCCGGGTCTACTCCCGCTTGCTTAACCAGCATATTTGCCAGCATAGTGATAATCGTTCCCTGTGAATGGGCAACGATATTAATCGGGTCAAACTGAGTAGGGCCGTTTCGTCTGATCGTCATAATCAAATCAGCAAGGCGCTGTGCGGCAAAGAACTGATAGATGCGGTGAGGGTTATCATAAATAGGGTGAGTGTAATCGCCGCTGTTCATGTGCAGTGACATAAACCCTGCCGCGCCGGTCATTAATCCGCCTGCACCAGGGCCGAGCATGTCAGGGATAGTCGTTGTCGCGTTTGCAAAAGTACCGCCGCCTTTGGCGTACACATCATCCAGCACGTTGCCAAAATTATCATTGCTGTATTTTAATGTCGTTGACGAAATATGGCCTAACTTTTCAAGTCTGGCTTTATCATCTTCCTGGTACGCGTCATACGCCAGCTTTGCGGTGCTGCCTAACTTGTCTACTTCAGCCCGGTAACGGCGCTGGTCTTCAATATACGTCGCATGATCGACAGGCTTATAGCCCCAGTAGAACGGGATAACAGGACTACGGCCCGGCTTCTTAATCTGCTGCTGCTCGCCGTCACCCATGTCCATCTTGAACTGATGCCATTCATGCGCAGACATATCTGTTCGGCCCATGCGCTCATTGAGTCCTTTGATAATGCCTTCTTCCTGATTTTTGTACGCCTCACCGACATCATTTACGCCATGTACAAGAATGACGATACATGGCATCGGGCGTTTAATCCCGACATTGCATGTTTCCATTCCCGGCCCGGTTGATACAGGCACACCCTGAATGTTGGTGGCAACGACACGCTGATTAAATGGGCTATTACTCATCGTGGAAAACCTCCATTTTAAAATCATCCATTTCTGTTAATTGTAATAACGGCGTCAGGCCATCATCATCGGTAACACCTTCAATGACGTCACCATTCGATTTTGTTATTTTGAATTTGGTGTTTTTAATAATGTCGCTGGTACTATCGTCGCTATGCAGTTTAATACGCCTGTTGAACTTGTCTTCTGTAAATACAGGGACCTTATCCGTCATTGATTCCGGGCCGCTCCAGTCTAATTCCACGCCCTTAAGCTGCACTTTGCGGGAGAAAATATTTTTACTGAACCATCTTCACTAATTCGAATTCCGCCACCACCACACATTAACTGGATATTCTTTTTAGCGCTCACGGTGACATTCCCGTTCATACTCTGGATATGAAAATCTCTATCAGATAACATGCCCATCTCTCCGCGTTGGGCCTGCACGGATATATCATCTTTAGCGGCAATGATTTTAATCCCGATAGCCCTGGAGAAAAGAGACAAGCCTTGCCCGACCGCGAGCGATAATTTTTTAAAGATGTTTATGCTGCCATTATTAGATGCATTCAGTGACAGGTCTTTACCTGCTGACAGGGCAAGCGTTTCCGGGGTGACATGTGCCATCCCTTTATCGGCATAAGCCACCAGCCCCGGTTGTGTGAGCTGGTCAAGCATGGCATTAAGCTCCTGCTGTGGCCCGGTATCAACGTTAAATGCCTGCGCTGTGGTCGCGCTTTGTTGTAATGATGTCGCAAGGGTCAGCGCACTCTGTAGCTGTTCTACTACGGCATTCATATCGAGCTGCTTGCCCTGCGCTTTCACCTGCGGGTCAGTTGTCAGCATTATCCCTTTCGCGGCCCGGACGATTGCCCGGTCGTCAGTGCGGAGTTCTGCACCTTCACCGCGTTGTTTACCTGCTGCGTCTACCAGGTGGCCCATATTGAGCTGAGTCTTTGCATACTCTGTACTGAGCTTGACGTGTTCCTGCCCCCGCTTATCTTCCATCCTGAGCTTATTCAGGCCCGCCGTTCTGATAACGTTGCGGGTGTTGTTGCGGCTGTTTACCAGATCAGGTTTCGGGGCGTGGTGGAGAGCATGCGCAATGTAAGGCCGTTCGGGATCACCCCCTTCGAATGCGATGGCGACCTCAGTGCCCTGAATAAGCGGAAAATGATGGCCATACGTATCACCTGCATAAACCCGTGCCAGTCGAACGGGCATACTCTCGTAGCCTTTCTCCTGTTCATCGATGTCAAAATCAAACTTAACCCAATAGCGGCCCTGTACGTCGATATGGCTATAAAGGTCATTGCTCTTAGTCGATGAAACGATAGCGGGTACAGTGCCCATTATACGAGGGCGGGGTACTGGCTCCGGGCGAAAGCAAACTGATTCACTGTACGGGATACCTAATAGATCAGCTTGTAGGGCGTTATCACGTTTGGCTGTAACCACCAGTGCTGTGACAACAAAACCCGCGGTAAACGCATCCGGGATAGTTCCTTCTATCTCAACAACCATTCCCGGTGTGATCAGCGGGCTTGTGGTATTCCCACTTAAAACCGCCTGGTTATTCAGTAAAATTTCATGGTGAAGTCGGGCATAGAACCAGCTTGATTCGCCGGAGTGTGTTTGTTCGAATTGCGATCCGGTTTCATGGTGAATATCAGCGTAGCGATAGTCTGTACCGTATGTGGTGCTGTCTTGTCTGGTAACATCGGCTTCTACATCCAGGATCTGTGTATTTGGCAGCCGATAATCAAAATTCTTTGCCTGGACGCCAGCTGACACGACGCGATAACGCGAAACGAGCTTGTCTATTGAGTAGTCTTTACTGGTTAATCCGGCGTGGGAGGCGTGCAAAATCTTCTGATCAAAGATGTACCGGTTTTGCGAATCGCTGAATATGACAACGATGATATCTGGATGGTCTTTATGATTCTCAAAGCGGAACCAGATCCCAACTTCTGATAGTAAACGGCTGATAAATTTCAGGTCTGATTCACCCCACTGCACGATCATTTCCCGGTCGGGATAGATACAGAGAAGTCTGTCAAAGTCGATTTCATAACCGTGAAAATGATGTTCTTTCAGTATCTTTGTTACCAGTTCGGGAACATTGGTATTGAGATAAATGGCCGAACGTTTACGCCTCTCTAACAGAGCTAGCTTGTTATCCAGTGTAATTTCATACAGTGATTCATCTGCTGATGTGCTGATAAGAGAAAAGGAGGTGACGACACCTTCCAGCTGTCTCTCTACGAGCCATTTCTCTTCACCAGGAATGTATTTACTCCAGCTATGATTAGGCGCTCTTATTTTGAATGATGCGGGGAGATTCAGGATTGATTCACGAGGGATATCTTTTATTGGTGAAGTGAATCTAATTCGGTAGCTATAGGGTTTACTGAGACTTTCTATCCCTTCAAACGATTCCACATCTAGCTCTTTGATGGCGTCGTTAATATTAATATTTAATATGTATTTGTTTATATTGTCGTCAGGTTTGAGATCTAAGAGATTATAAAATCCATAGCCATTACTCATTTTGCATCCTTTGCAAAGTAATTACGTCATCATTGATGACTAACTTTATGGCTCTGAAAAAAATGCGCAATATATTATTTGTAAATTAATAAGTGAGGGGGGGCATTGAAATAAAATCGATGTTATTTGAAGGGTGAGCGTTGTTAGTTAAAGCTTCTCTTAATAGCACTGAATTACTCAGCAATATATAAAAATTGTTTTTATTAACACAGATTTAATCACAAGAAATATAACTGGTGGTTGCGGCGGTGATGATGTGGCTCAGTGCGGTGCCGGAGGGCAGGGGGTTGAGGCCGTTTTGAGATTGCCGGATGGCGCTGCGCTTACCGGGCTAGTGGTCGCGTAGGCCCGGTAAGCGTGAGCGCCACCGGGCTTAACAAACAGAATTAACGCTTCAGCGCTTCGCTCAGTTCATCACGCATGCTTGCCAGCATCGCTTTCACGACGCGTGGGTTGCCTGCCACGATGTTACCGGTAGACATGAAGTTATGACCGCCAGTGAAATCACAGACCAACGCACCGGCTTCACGTGCAATCAGCTCGCCTGCTGCGAAATCCCATGGCTTCAGGCCCAGTTCGAAGTAACCGTCAACGCGGCCCGCAGCCACATAGGCCAGGTCCAGCGCAGCGGAACCGGAGCGGCGGAAGTCAGCGCACTCGGTGAACAGTTTACCCAGAATATTCATATAAGCCGGAGCGTGCTGTTTAGCTTTGAACGGGAAGCCGGTCGCCAGAATGGTGCCGTCCAGATCGCGGGCATTGGTGCCGCGCAGACGGTAGCCGTTCAGCTGTGCGCCCTGACCGCGGGTCGCAGTGAACAGTTCGTTACGCATTGGATCGTAAACCACAGCCACTTCAGTACGGCCTTTAATGCGTACGGCAATGGATACAGAGAAATGAGGAAGACGTTTTACGAAGTTGGTGGTGCCATCCAGTGGATCGATAACCCATTGAACATCCTGATCTTCGCCTGCTACTTCGCCAGACTCTTCGGCGATAATAGTGTGCTGCGGGTAAGATTTACGGATAGTTTCGATAATAATCGCTTCTGCGGCTTTATCGACATTCGTCACGAAGTCATTGCTGCCTTTCTGGCTGGTTTCTACGGAATCTGGGGTCTCGTAGTGCTTGGCAATAACATTACCCGCCTTGCGCGCTGCGCGCACGGCGATGGTCAACATAGGATGTTGCATCGGTCACTCTCACTGGATGTTAAAGAACGGGAAAAACGGCGCACATCATAGCAGCGAATTCGGTTTCTGTCTTCGCTTTATGATAATATGGGTGAATAATCTTTAGCCGAAGAATGACAATGCTGCAAAATATTCGAATCGTACTGGTAGAAACTTCCCACACTGGCAACATGGGCTCCGTGGCCCGCGCCATGAAAACCATGGGGTTAACTAACCTTTGGCTGGTTAATCCACTGGTGAAGCCTGACTCTCAGGCTATCGCGCTGGCGGCCGGTGCCAGCGATGTGATTGGCAACGCGCAAATCGTCGATACTCTCGATGATGCGCTGGCAGGCTGTAGCCTCGTGGTCGGCACCAGCGCGCGTTCTCGTACGCTGCCGTGGCCGATGCTCGACCCGCGTGAATGTGGGCTGAAAAGCGTGGGCGAAGCCGCTCAGGCGCCGGTCGCACTGGTATTTGGCCGCGAACGCGTGGGCCTGACCAACGACGAACTGCAAAAGTGTCACTACCACGTGGCGATTGCCGCGAATCCGGAATACAGCTCGCTGAACCTGGCGATGGCGGTACAGGTGATTGCCTACGAAGTACGTATGGCATGGCTGGCTTCTCAGGAAAAAGAAGAAAGCAGTGAAGCGGAAGCCGAAGAAGTGGCGTACCCGCTGGTGGACGATCTGGAGCGTTTCTACGGTCACCTCGAGCAAACGCTGCTGTCGACCGGCTTCATTCGTGCCACGCATCCGGGGCAGGTGATGAACAAACTGCGTCGTCTGTTTACCCGTGCGCGCCCGGAAAGCCAGGAGCTGAATATCCTGCGCGGGATGCTGGCATCGATTGAGCAGAAGAATAAAGAACAGTAATGCCGGTACCCGGTGGCGCTGCGCTGACCGGGCCTACGGCTCGAATTCGTAGGCCTGCGCAAGCGAAGCGCTATCGGGTAAAATACGCCTGAAAACCGAGAGCGCACGGATGGTTAAATACCTGACTAAAACAGTCAGGTAAATAGTTGACTGTTTTAGTCAGGAATGTCAGACTTCCTCCTGCTATGCAATACATACATTTTAATAACACCCCCGGGCAGGGGCGAGTTTGAGGTTAAGTAAGACATGAGACTGACATCTAAAGGGCGTTATGCCGTGACCGCGATGCTGGACGTTGCGCTCAACTCCGAATCGGGCCCGGTACCGTTGGCCGATATTTCTGAACGTCAGGGAATTTCACTTTCCTACCTGGAACAGTTGTTCTCCCGCCTGCGTAAAAATGGACTGGTGTCCAGCGTACGTGGCCCGGGCGGCGGTTATCTGCTGGGTAAAGAAGCCGGTAGCATCGCCGTTGGCGAAGTGATCAGCGCAGTCGATGAATCCGTAGACGCCACCCGTTGTCAGGGTAAAGGCGGCTGCCAGGGCGGCGATAAATGCCTGACCCACGCGCTGTGGCGCGATCTGAGCGATCGTCTGACCGGTTTCCTGAATAACATCACCCTTGGTGAGCTGGTGAATAACCAGGAAGTGCTGGACGTCGCTGACCGTCAGCACACGCAAGAGTCCCATCGCAGTACCCGCGGACAAGACTCAATCGACGTCAAATTGCGCGCATAATTTACCCGTCATCTTTCGGGCTGCAACTGCGTTGGCCGCACTTGCTCGCCCCAGTCACTTACTTGATGTAAGCTCTTGGGGACTCTCAAGTTTGCCGCCTTGCTGCAACACGAACGATTTGGGTAAATATAATAATAGAATTTCAGAATCAGGCCGGGGCGCTAAGCCCCGTAAACACGGTCGTACATCCAGCCGGTTGCCTGGTTCATTGCATTGAGTGATGTACGGAGTTTAAGAGCAATGAAATTACCGATTTATCTCGACTACTCCGCAACCACGCCGGTGGACCCGCGTGTTGCCGAGAAGATGATGCAGTGCCTTACCCTGGACGGAAACTTTGGTAACCCGGCTTCCCGTTCACACCGTTTTGGCTGGCATGCTGAAGAGGCGGTAGATATCGCCCGTAATCAGATTGCAGAGCTTGTGGGCGCTGACCCACGCGAAATCGTCTTTACCTCTGGTGCGACCGAATCTGACAACCTGGCAATTAAAGGTGCGGCCAACTTCTACCAGAAAAAAGGCAAGCACGTCATCACCAGCAAAACCGAACACAAAGCGGTTCTCGACACCTGTCGTCAGCTCGAGCGCGAAGGGTTTGAAGTGACTTACCTCGCCCCACAGCGCAACGGTATTATTGACCTGAAAGAACTCGAAGCGGCGATGCGTGATGACACCGTCCTCGTTTCCATCATGCACGTGAATAACGAAATCGGCGTGGTGCAGGATATCGCGACTATCGGCGAACTGTGCCGTTCACGCGGTATTATCTACCACGTTGATGCGACCCAGAGCGTGGGCAAACTGCCTATCGATCTGAGCCAGCTGAAAGTTGACCTGATGTCCTTCTCGGGTCACAAAATCTACGGCCCGAAAGGTATCGGCGCGCTGTACGTGCGTCGTAAACCCCGTATCCGTATCGAAGCGCAGATCCACGGCGGCGGTCACGAGCGCGGTATGCGTTCCGGTACGCTGCCTGTGCACCAGATTGTGGGCATGGGTGAAGCTTACCGCATTGCCAAAGAAGAGATGGAAACCGAGATGGCGCGTCTGCGCACTCTGCGTAACCGTCTGTGGGAAGGCGTAAAAGACATGGAAGAGGTTTACCTGAACGGTGACCTCGAGCAGGGCGCGCCAAACATCCTCAACGTCAGCTTTAACTACGTTGAAGGCGAGTCACTGATCATGGCCCTGAAAGATCTGGCCGTGTCTTCCGGTTCCGCCTGTACGTCTGCGAGCCTTGAGCCGTCTTACGTACTGCGTGCGCTGGGCATGACTGACGAGCTGGCACACAGCTCCATCCGTTTCTCTTTAGGTCGTTTCACTACCGAAGAAGAGATCGACTACACCATCGTGCTGGTACAGAAATCCATCGGTCGTCTGCGTGAACTCTCTCCACTGTGGGATATGTTCAAGCAGGGCGTGGATATCAACAGCATCGAATGGTCGCATCATTAATCGGTAGACAGGAGAATTCAAAATGGCTTACAGCGAAAAAGTTATCGATCATTACGAGAATCCACGCAACGTCGGCTCGTTTGATAACAGCGACGACAGCGTCGGCAGCGGCATGGTCGGCGCACCGGCCTGCGGCGACGTGATGAAGTTGCAGATTAAAGTCAACAATGAAGGTATCATTGAGGACGCGCGCTTCAAGACCTACGGCTGCGGTTCTGCTATCGCCTCCAGCTCCCTCGTGACCGAGTGGGTGAAGGGTAAATCCCTGGACGAAGCACAGGCTATCAAGAACACTGATATTGCCGAAGAACTCGAACTGCCACCGGTGAAAATTCACTGTTCTATCCTGGCAGAAGACGCGATCAAAGCCGCCATTGCGGACTATAAAAGCAAACGTGAAGCTAAATAAGATCTGAGGTTTTTTATGTCGATAACCCTAAGCGACAGCGCTGCTGCACGAGTCAGTTCCTTCCTGTCCAACCGTGGCAAAGGCTTCGGTCTGCGTCTGGGCGTGCGGACTTCCGGTTGCTCTGGTATGGCCTACGTGCTGGAATTTGTTGATCAACCGGACGCCGAAGACACGGTGTTTGAAGACAAAGGCGTGAAGGTTGTGGTCGATGGCAAAAGCCTGCAGTTCCTCAACGGCACTGAACTGGACTTCGTAAAAGAAGGCCTCAACGAAGGGTTTAAATTTACTAACCCGAACGTTAAAGACGAGTGCGGTTGCGGCGAAAGCTTCCACGTTTAATCACGCGTAAGATAACCCCACGGTGGCCAGGCTGCTTGTGGGGTTTGCTTTTTCAGAGATAGCTATGGACTACTTCACTCTCTTTGGCCTGCCTGCCTCTTATCACCTCGATAGCCAGCAGCTCGCCACGCGCTTTCAGGATTTACAGCGCCAGTTCCATCCGGACAAATTCGCCAGCCACTCTTCCGCCGACCAGCTTGCGTCGGTGCAGCAATCCGCAACCATTAATCAGGCGTGGCAAACTCTTCGCCACCCGCTGATGCGCGCGGAATATCTGCTGTCACTGCACGGTTTTGATTTGGCGAGCGAGCAGCACACGGTGCGCGACACGGCGTTTCTGATGGAACAACTGGAGCTGCGTGAAGAGCTCGATGAGATTGACCGCGCCAAAGACAGCTCCCGTCTGGATGCGTTTATGCGCCGTGTGAAAGGCATGTTTGACACGCGCCATCAGCAGATGGTCGCGGAACTCGATAATGAAGCGTGGGATAGCGCGGCGGATACCGTGCGTAAACTGCGTTTTCTCGATAAACTGCGAAGCTCAGCAGAACAACTCGAAGAAAAGCTCTTCTTACTCTAAATCATTCGGGTTGCAACAAGGCGGCAACGCAGCGACTCCGCAGGAGCTTACAAAAGTAAGTGACTGGGGGAGCGAGGAAGTCAACGCGGTTGTGGCATGAATGATGACGAGTAATTGATTTTGGAAGCTTAATTATTATGGCCTTATTACAAATCAGTGAGCCTGGTCTGAGTGCCGCGCCGCACCAGCGTCGTCTGGCGGCGGGCATCGACTTAGGCACCACCAATTCACTGGTCGCTACCGTGCGTAGCGGTCAGGCTGAAACATTGGCCGATAGCCAGGGGCGTCATCTGCTGCCCTCGGTCGTGCATTACCAGGCGCAGGGACATGACGTGGGCTATGACGCTCGCGCCAATGCCGCGCTGGACCCGGTCAACACCATCAGCTCTGTAAAACGCCTGATGGGCCGCTCACTTGCCGACGTGCAGGCGCGCTATCCACATCTGCCTTATCAGCTCCAGGCAAGTGAAAACGGGCTGCCGATGCTGTCGACCAACGCCGGTTTGCTGAACCCGATTCGTATCTCCGCGGATATCCTCAAAGCCCTGTCTGCCCGTGCGACCGAAACGCTGGAAGGCGAACTCGATGGCGTGGTGATAACCGTCCCGGCTTATTTCGACGATGCTCAGCGTCAGGGCACCAAAGATGCCGCACGTCTGGCGGGCCTGCACGTGCTGCGTTTGCTGAATGAGCCGACTGCTGCGGCCATCGCTTACGGTCTGGATTCCGGCCAGGAAGGCGTCATTGCCGTTTACGATCTTGGCGGCGGCACGTTTGATATTTCTATTCTGCGCCTCAGCCGTGGCGTGTTCGAAGTGCTGGCGACTGGTGGTGATTCAGCTCTCGGTGGCGACGACTTCGACCACCTGCTGGCGGATTTCATCCGTGAACAGGCGGGGATTGCCGACCGTTCCGATAACCGCGTGCAACGCGAACTGTTAGACGCCGCTATCGCCGCCAAAATTGCCCTCAGCGATGCCGACAGCGTTCACGTTGACGTGGCAGGCTGGCAGGGCGACATCACCCGCGCGCAGTTCAACGAGCTGATTGCTGCGCTGGTGAAACGCACGCTGCTGGCCTGTCGTCGCGCGCTGAAAGATGCGGGCGTCGAAAACGAAGAGGTTAAAGATGTCGTTATGGTGGGCGGTTCGACCCGCGTACCGTTAGTACGTGAACGCGTCGGCGAATTCTTTGGCCGCACGCCGCTGACCTCTATCGACCCGGATAAAGTGGTCGCCATTGGCGCGGCGATTCAGGCCGATATTCTGGTCGGTAACAAGCCGGACAGTGAAATGTTGCTGCTGGACGTTATCCCGCTGTCGCTGGGTCTTGAGACCATGGGCGGCCTGGTGGAGAAAGTCATCCCGCGTAACACCACCATTCCGGTGGCGCGTGCGCAGGAGTTCACCACCTTTAAAGACGGCCAGACCGCAATGTCCATCCACGTGTTGCAAGGTGAGCGCGAGCTGGTACAGGATTGCCGCTCTCTGGCGCGTTTTGCGCTGCGCGGTATTCCGGCGATGCCCGCAGGCGGGGCACATATTCGCGTCACCTTCCAGGTGGATGCGGACGGCTTGCTGAGCGTCACGGCGATGGAAAAATCGACCGGCGTAGAATCCTCTATTCAGGTGAAACCGTCTTATGGTCTGAGCGACACTGAAATCGCCACCATGATCAAAGACTCAATGAGTTTCGCCGAACATGACGTCCAGGCGCGCATGCTTGCTGAGCAAAAAGTGGAAGCGGCTCGCGTACTGGAAAGTCTGAACAGCGCCCTGGCAGCCGATGCCGCGCTGCTCAGCGTTGAAGAACGCCAGGCAATTGACGACGGAGTTTCTGTTCTGCAGAAAGCCGCCGTTGGCGATGATGCCGATGCCATAAAAGAAGCCATTAAAAATATCGACACACAAACCCAGGAATTTGCCGCACGCCGTATGGACCAGTCGGTCCGTAAAGCGCTGAAAGGCCAGTCCGTGGACGAGGTTTAATATGCCAAAGATTGTTTTTCTGCCACATCAGGATCTCTGTCCGGATGGCGCAGTTCTGGAAGCTCAATGCGGTGAAACCATTCTGGATGTTGCCCTGCGCAACGGGATCGAGATTGAACACGCCTGTGAGAAATCCTGTGCCTGCACGACCTGCCACTGCGTCGTTCGTGAAGGCTTCGATTCGCTGCCGGAAAGTACCGAAGACGAAGATGACATGCTCGACAAAGCCTGGGGTCTGGAACCGGAAAGCCGCTTAAGCTGTCAGGCGCGCGTCACCGATGAAGATCTGGTGGTCGAGATGCCGCGTTACACCATCAACCACGCACGCGAGCACTGATTATGGCGCTGAAATGGACCGACAGCCGTGAAATCGGCGAAGCATTGTACGATGCGTATCCGGATACCGATCCGAAAACCGTTCGCTTCACAGATATGCATCAGTGGATTTGCGCTCTGGAAGATTTTGAGGATGATCCCAACGCATCCAATGAAAAAATTCTCGAGGCGATTCTGTTAGTCTGGTTAGACGAAGCAGAATGATTCATCTAACGGGCTGCCTCTGGCGGCCCGTTTGCTCAATAAGGATAAGACAATGACCGAAGCGATGAAGATTACGCTGTCGACCCAGCCTGCCGATGCGCGCTGGGGCGAAAAAGCCACTTATAGCATTAACAATGACGGCATCACCCTGCACCTGAACGGCAAAGACGATGCCGGTTTGATTCAACGTGCGGCGCGTAAAATTGACGGCATGGGCATTAAGCATGTTGCGCTGGCGGGTGAAGGCTGGGATACCGAGCGCAGCTGGGCTTTCTGGGCGGGTTACAAAGGGCCGAAAGGCAGCCGTAATGTAGACTGGGCGGCACTGGATGATGCACAGAAAAGCGAACTCGATAACCGTCTGGCGATCGTTGACTGGGTACGAGACACGATCAACGCTTCTGCCGAAGAACTCGGTCCTGAACAGTTAGCCGCACGCGCGGTTGACCTGCTATGCCGCTTTGGCTGCGACAACGTACATTACCGCATCACCAAAGGTGAAGATCTGCGCGAGCAGGGCTACATGGGGATCCACACCGTTGGTCGCGGTTCTGACCGCCCACCGGTTCTGCTGGCGCTGGATTACAACCCAACCGGCGACGCTGACGCGCCGGTTTACGCCTGTCTCGTGGGCAAAGGTATCACCTTCGATACCGGCGGTTACAGCCTCAAGCAAAGCGCGTTCATGGACTCCATGAAGTCCGACATGGGCGGCGCGGCGCTGGTGACGGGCGCACTGGCATTCGCCATTACTCGTGGCCTGAACAAACGCGTGAAGCTGTACCTGTGCTGTGCAGACAACATGGTCAGCGGCAACGCGTTCAAACTGGGCGACATCATTAGCTATCGCAACGGCAAAAAAGTCGAAGTGATGAACACCGACGCCGAAGGCCGTCTGGTGCTGGCCGATGGCCTGATCGACGCTTGTGCGCAGAAGCCTGAGCTGATTATCGACGCGGCGACCCTGACCGGTGCGGCGAAAACGGCGTTGGGTAATGATTACCACGCGCTGTTCAGCTTCGATGACAAACTGGCTGCACGCCTGATGGCCAGCGCCGCGGCGGAAAACGAACCGTTCTGGCGTCTGCCGCTGGCGGAATTCCACCGCAGCCAGCTGCCGTCAAACTTTGCTGAGCTGAACAACACCGCCAGCGCTGCTTTCCCGGCAGGTGCAAGCACCGCGGCAGGCTTCCTGTCTCATTTCGTGGAAAACTATCACGAAGGCTGGCTGCACATTGACTGCTCTGCGACCTACCGTAAATCTGCCGTTGATCAATGGGCGGCAGGCGCAACCGGTCTGGGTGTGCGTACCATCGCGAATCTGCTGACCGCAGAGTAATCGTCTTGCCCGGCGGCGCTGCGCTTGCACGGGCCTACGAATTTCGTTGGCCGGGTGGCACTGCGTTTGTGCGGGCATACGGATTTTGTAGGCCGGGTAAGCGCAGCGCCACCCGGCGTTTTTTAAAGTAGTGAGCTTATGTCCGAACAAAAAAACGAATTAGAAACTTTACTGGAACAGGCGGCGACCGAGCCTGCGCACCGTCCGGCTTTCTTCCGCGCACTGCTTGAGGCCACGGTCTGGGTACCAGGCACGGCGGCGGAAGGCGAGCAGGTGGTCGAAGACAGCGCGCTGGACATCCAGCACTGGGAAAAAGACGACGGTACGTCGGTGGTGCCGTTCTTCAGCTCGCTTGAAGCACTGCAGCAGGCGGTGACTGACGAACAGGCCTTTGTGGTTATGCCGGTGCGCACGCTGTTCGAAATGACGCTCGGCGAGACGCTTTTCCTCAATGCCAAACTGCCAACCGGTAAAGAGTTCACCCCGCGTGAAATCAGTCATTTGATGGGCGAAGAAGGCAATCCGCTGAGCACCCAAACGGTGCTGGAGGGTGGCGCATCGCTGCTTCTGTCCGAAGTAACCGAGCCGCCAGCCCAAATGGTGGATTCCCTGACCACGCTCTTTAAGTCGCTCAAAACCGTGAAGCGCGCGTTTCTGTGTTCCATTAAAGAACACGCTGACGAGCAGCCAAACCTGCTGATTGGGATTGAAGTCGAAGGCGATGATATCGAGGCGGTGATTCAGGCGACGGGCAGTGTGGCAACGGATACTTTGCCGGGCGATGAGCCGATTGATATTTGTCAGGTAGTCGAAGGCGAGAAAGGCATCAGCCACTTCATGCTGGCGCACATCACGCCGTTCTACGAAAAACGCTGGGGCAGCTTCCTGCGCGACTTCAAACAGAACCGGATTATCTGATCCTGCACTGTCCCCTCTCCTTGTGTGAAAGGGGACAATATGGCGCCTTACTTCGCCGGTTCAACCGGTAAATCGTCGCGCGCACCCCATTCACTCCATGAACCGTCGTACAGCGTCACGTCTGGCGCACCCAGCGTGGCTAATGCCAGCACCACAACCGCAGCCGTTACGCCAGACCCACAGCTGGCAATGATAGGGGCGTTAATGTCCACGCCCTGACGCTTAAAAATAGTCTCCAGCTCATCCGTCGTTTTCAGTTCACCGCTAAAGACTAAATCATCCCACGGAACGTTATGCGCACCAGGAATATGCCCGCGCTTCAGGCCAGGGCGCGGTTCGTCTGCTTGTGCGTTAAAACGCGGTGCCGGGCGAGCGTCCACCAACTGGACAGAGCCTTCGTGGCTGGCGACCAGCACGTCGGTCAGGCGCTTGATATTCTCCGCCGCAAACGTCACCTCAAAATCGCCTTCCGGTAACGTGACATCGCCCGTTTCCAGCAGCAGTTCATCGCGCTGCCAGCCAGCAAGGCCGCCCGCCAGAATGGAAACGTTGTCCACACCAAAAGTGCGCAGCATCCACCAGGCACGCGGCGCGGAGAACAGATTGCCCTCGTCGTACACCACCAGATGTTTATCGCTGCTAATACCAAGCTCACGCATGGCGACCGCGAACGCCTCGGGGCGCGGCATCATATGCGGCAGGGAACTGGTGTGGTCCGACAGCGCTTCGATATCAAAAAACACCGCGCCGGGCAGGTGTCCGGTACGGTATTCAGCTGCCATATCACGCAGATGTTCCTGTCCGGCAGGTGCCATGCGGGCGTCAATAATCTGAATCTGTGGGTCGTGGATGTGTTCTGCCAGCCAGTCAGCGGCAACGAAATAGGAAGTGGTCATGGCGCTCTCCTTTTACCAGGGTTATTTCGATTGTCGGTTGTTTTGCCAGAGGCGACAAGTCAGGGAATGTCAGAAATGCAGCGACTATCAGAATTTATATGCTGTTGGTAAAACCCCGGATTAAGCATAATACTGTGTTGACGAAAATTTGAGGCTTTCTGGGCCAGGGGTTAAAGGATGAAACCGTATCGTTTGGCAGCGCTATCGCTCGCGCTGATTACCGCATTTTCGCTAAGCGGCTGTGATAATAACGACAAAGCGCAGACCGTGAAGCCTGCGGCTTCAGATGCTGAGACGCCATCGAAAACGTCGCCTGTTGCTCCGAGTGCGGCAACGCTGGATAAGCTGGCGGCGCAAAGTAAAGGAAAAGCGCTGACCCTGATTGATACGTCCGAAGTTCAGCTCGATGGCGCTGCGACACTGGTCCTCACGTTTTCTATCCCGCTTAATCCTGCTCAGGATTTTTCCAGCCGCGTACACCTTGTTGATAAGAAAAGCGGCAAAGTGGACGGCGCCTGGGAACTGGCACCTAATCTGAAAGAATTGCGCATGCGCCATCTGGAGCCCAAGCGCAATCTGGTATTAACCGTCGACCCGGACGTCGAGGCGGTGAATAAAACCACCTTCGATAAAACCTACGAACAGAACATCGCCACCCGTGATATCGCCCCAAGCGTCGGCTTTGCCAGCCGTGGCTCTCTGCTGCCGGGCAAAGTGGTGGCAGGGCTGCCGGTGATGGCGTTGAACGTGAATAACGTCGACGTGAATTTCTTCCGCATTAAACCGGAATCGCTGGCGTCCTTTATCAGCCAGTGGGAATACCGCAGTTCGCTCAGCAACTGGGAATCTGATGAGCTGCTGAAAATGGCCGATCTGGTCTATACGGGGCGCTTTGATCTTAATCCTGAGCGTAATACCCGCGAAAAATTGCTGTTGCCGTTAAGCGATATCAAACCGCTACAGCAGGCGGGCGTATACATCGCGGTGATGAATCAGGCCGGTCATTACACCTACAGCAATGCCGCGACGCTGTTCACTCTGAGCGATATTGGGGTGTCCGCGCACCATTATCATAATCGTCTGGATGTGTTTACTCAGAGCCTGGAAAATGGCGCGGCGCAAAGTGGCATCGACGTTCAGTTGCTCAATGATAAAGGTCAGACTCTGGCCCAGGCCAACAGCGACTCGAAAGGCCATGTCTCGTTGCAAACGGACAAAGACTCCGCCCTGTTGCTGGCGCGTAAAGACGGCCAGACTACGCTGCTTGATCTCAAGCTTCCGGCGCTGGACCTGTCAGAATTCGATATTGCAGGTACACCGGGTTACAGCAAACAGTTCTTTATGTTCGGCCCGCGCGACCTTTATCGTCCGGGTGAAACGGTGATTGTGAATGGCCTGCTGCGTGATAGCGACGGCAAGCCGTTGCCCGATCAGCCGGTAAAACTTGAAGTCGTTCAGCCTGACGGTCAGGTCGTTCGCACTGTCATGAGCAAGGCCGTTAACGGTCTGTACCAATTCAGTTGGGCGCTGGATGCCGGGGCGGCCACCGGAATGTGGCATGTTCGCGCCAGCGCGGGCGATAACCAGAATCGCGAATGGGATTTCCACGTCGAAGATTTCATGCCAGAACGCATGGCCCTCAACCTGACGCCAGAAAAAGCCCCGCTCGCGCCTGCAGAAGATGTCAGTTTTGCGGTGACCGGCTATTACCTGTACGGCGCGCCGGCGAATGGCAACGCGCTGCAGGGCAAGATGTTCCTGCGTCCGTTGCGAGACGCCGTGACCGCGCTGCCGGGCTTTGAGTTCGGTGACATCGCCGAAGAGAATCTCTCGCGTACGCTGGACGAAGTGCAGCTCAAACTCGACGCCAAAGGGCGTGGTGAGGTGAAAGTCGATAGCCAGTGGCAGGAAACACATTCTCCGTTGCAGGTTATCCTACAGGCGAGTCTGCTGGAGTCCGGCGGTCGTCCGGTTACGCGTCGCGCCGAACAGGCTATCTGGCCTGCGGAAACGCTGCCGGGGATCCGCCCTCAATTCACCAGCAAAGCGGTCTACGACTATCGCACCGACACCACCGCCAATCAGCCGATGGTGGATGAAAACAGCAATGCCGGGTTTGATATCGTTTATGCCAATGCGCAGGGTGAGAAAAAAGCGGTTTCAGGGTTGCAGGTCCGTCTGATCCGCGAGCGTCGTGACTACTACTGGAACTGGTCTGACAGCGATGGCTGGCAGTCACAGTTCGATCAAAAGGATCTGGTTGAAGGCGAACAAACGCTGGATCTTACAGCCAATGAAACCGGCAAAGTAAGCTTCCCGGTTGAGTGGGGTTCATACCGTCTGGACGTCAAAGCGCCGGATGACACTGTGAGCAGCGTGCGCTTCTGGGCCGGATACAGCTGGCAGGATAACAGCGATGGAACCGGGGCCGCGCGCCCGGATCGCGTCACCATGAAGCTCGACAAACCGGCCTATAAACCGGGCGACACCATCAAGCTGCACATCTCCGCTCCGGCGGCGGGTAAAGGCTACGCGATGGTGGAATCCAGCGAAGGCCCGCTGTGGTGGCAGGAAATTGATGTGCCTGCGCAAGGGATGGACCTGTCGATTCCGGTCGATAAAACCTGGAACCGCCACGATGTGTATCTCAGCACTCTGGTGATTCGTCCTGGCGATAAATCAAAATCGGCAACGCCAAAACGGGCTGTCGGCCTGCTGCATTTACCGCTCGGGGATGAAAACCGCCGTCTGAATATTGCGCTGGATACTCCGCAGAAAATGCGTCCGAACCAGCCGCTGACGGTGAAAATCAAGGCCAGTGCGAAAGAGGGGGCGTTACCGAAGCAGGTCAACGTTTTGGTCTCCGCCGTCGATAGCGGCGTGTTGAATATTACCGATTACACCACGCCGGATCCGTGGAATGCTTTCTTTGGGCAGAAACGCTACGGCGCCGATATCTACGACATCTATGGCCAGGTCATTGAAGGCCAGGGGCGTCTTGCCAGCCTGCGTTTTGGTGGTGACGGCGACGAACTCAAACGCGGCGGTAAGCCGCCGGTGAATCACGTCACTATTGTCGCCCAACAGGCACAACCGGTGACGCTGGATGATAAAGGTGAAGGCACCGTGACGCTGCCAATTGGCGACTTCAACGGCGAATTACGCGTTATGGCCCAGGCCTGGACGGCAGATGATTTCGGCAGCAGCGATAGCAAAGTCGTCGTGGCCGCGCCAATCATTGCCGAGCTGAGTACCCCCCGCTTCCTGGCGGGCGGCGATAGCAGTCGTCTTACGCTCGATCTCACCAACCTGACCGACCAGCCGCAAACGCTGAATGTGCAACTTACTGCAACGGGTTTGCTGCAACTCGAAGGCGCACAGCCAGCGCCCAGCAAACTTTCACCGGGCGCACGGGTAACGCTGTTCATTCCGGTGAGCGCGCACGATGGCTTTGGTGAGGGGTCAGTGCAGGCGACAGTCAGCGGCTTGACGCTGCCGGGCGAAACCTTCACTCCGCTGCAAAAAGAGTGGAAAATCGGCGTGCGTCCGGCCTTCCCGGCGCAAACTGTTAACGCGGGCGTGGCCCTGCAGCCAGGTGAAAGCTGGACGGTTCCGGCTTCACAGCTTGAGGGGTTTGTTCCGGAAACGCTGCAAAGCCAGCTGCTGTTCAGCGGAAAACCGCCGCTTAACCTGGCGCGTTACATTCGAGAACTGAAAGCGTACCCCTACGGCTGTCTGGAACAAACCGCCAGCGGCCTGTTCCCGCAGCTCTACACCAATGCGGCGCAGCTAAAATCATTGGGCATCACAGGTGACACCGATGAGAAGCGCCGTGCAGCGGTGGATTTGGGGATCGCGCGTCTGTTGCAAATGCAGCGCGATGACGGCGGTTTTTCCTTGTGGGACAAAGAAGGTTCAGAAGAATACTGGCTGACGGCCTACGTGATGGACTTCCTGACTCGCGCCAGCGAACAGGGCTACAGCGTGCCGGCGGATGCGATTACGCGTGGGAATAATCGCCTGTTGCGCTATTTGCAGGAGCCTGGGCTGATGACTATTCGCTACACCAATGACAGCCAGGCGAGCCGTTTTGCAGTGCAGTCATACGCCGCGCTGGTGTTGGCTCGCCAGCAGAAAGCCCCGCTGGGTGCGCTGCGTGAAATCTGGGAGCGTCATCTTCAGGCCAAAGCGGGCCTGCCGTTGATGCAACTGGGTCTGGCGCTGAAAGCGATGGGCGATGCGCCGCGCGGTGACGCGGCCATTCAACTGGCTCAGAACACGCCGCGTCAGGAGAACAACGGCTGGATGGCGGACTACGGCAGCGTGCTTCGCGATAATGCGCTGATGCTGAGCCTGCTTGAAGAGAACAAGCTGCTGCCGGATGTGCAAAATACGTTGCTGAACACCCTGTCACAGCAGGCATTCGGCGAGCGCTGGTTATCGACGCAAGAGATGAACGCGCTATTCCTGGCCGCGAAAGATTTGCAGGATTTGCCTGGCACCTGGCAGGCGCAGACCTCGCTTCAGGCGGAACCGCTGAGCGCCGATAAATCCCAGTCGCGCAATCTGACGGTTGATCAGCTGGCTTCACTGAATGTGAAAAACACCGGAACGCAGCCCCTGTGGCTACGTCTCGACAGCAGTGGTTATCCGGAATACGCCCCTAAGCCTGCCAGCAATGTGTTGCACATTACGCGCCAGTTCCTGGGGGCAGATGGGCAGCTGAAATCGCTCTCTTCGCTGCGCAGCGGTGATTTAGTGCTGGTGCATTTAGAAGTAGAAGCGAGCCAGAATGTACCGGATGCGCTGGTGGTGGACCTGCTCCCGGCTGGGCTTGAGCTGGAAAACCAGAATCTGGCCAACAGTAGCGCCAGCCTTCAGGACAACGGAGCCGAGGTGCAAAATCTGCTTAATCAAATGCAGCAGGCTGATATTCAGCACATCGAGTTCCGCGACGATCGCTTTGTTGCGGCGGTAGCGGTGAGCCAGGGGCAGCCCGTCACGCTGGTGTATCTGGCACGCGCCGTGACGCCGGGCACCTACGATGTTCCGGTGCCACAGGTGGAATCGATGTACGTTCCGCAATGGCGTGCCACCGGGGAGACCGACGGACCGCTGATCGTCACGCCATAAGATGACATTCACTCGTCTCAAAAAATCCCGCTGGCTTTGGCTGGCGGGGTTTTTCCTTTTTAGCGGACTGACGGCCTTTTTGGCCGACCGACTCTGGCCACTTCCACTCAATGAGGTCACCCCTGCACGCGTTGTCGTAGCGGAGGATGGCACGCCGCTGTGGCGTTTTGCTGATGCCGAAGGGATCTGGCGCTATCCGGTCACCATTGAAGACGTTTCGCCACGTTATTTACAGGCGCTGATCCAATATGAAGATCGCTGGTTCTGGGATCACCCGGGTGTGAATCCGCTGTCGGTGCTGCGTGCGGCGTGGCAGGATCTGCGCGCCGGACGGGTGATTTCAGGCGGCAGCACGCTCACGATGCAGGTGGCACGTCTGCTCGATCCGCATCCTCGTACCTTCGGGGGAAAAATTCGTCAGCTGTGGCGCGCCTTCCAGCTGGAATGGCATCTCGATAAACGTCAGATCCTGACGCTGTATCTCAACCGCGCGCCGTTTGGCGGCACGTTGCAGGGGATTGGCGCGGCGAGCTGGGCCTATCTGGGTAAACCGCCGCAACAGCTCAGCTACTCCGAAGCCGCACTGCTGGCAGTGCTTCCGCAGGCGCCCAGCCGTTTGCGGCCCGATCGATGGCCGGAACGGGCTCAGGCCGCGCGCGATAAGGTGCTCGAACGCATGCTGACGCAGGGGGTATGGTCGTCACAGGTGGTCAAAGAAGCCCGACAAGAACCCGTCTGGTTGTTCCCACGGCAAATGCCTCAGCTGGCTCCGCTGTTTTCCCGCCGGGTGCTGGCAAAAAGCCGCAGTGAAAAAGTCGTCACTACGCTGGACGTTTCTCTCCAGCGTCAGTTGGAAGAGCTGGCGCTGAACTGGAAGTCGCGTCTGCCGCCGCGCAGTTCGCTGGCGATGATCGTGGTCGATCACACCAACATGAAAGTGCGCGGCTGGGTCGGCTCGGTGGACATCAGCGATGACAGCCGCTTTGGTCATGTGGATATGGTCAGCGCGGTGCGATCGCCGGGATCGGTGCTGAAACCGTTCATCTATGGTCTGGCAATGGACAGCGGGCTTATTCATCCAGCTTCTTTGTTACAGGACGTTCCACGGCGTTTCAGTGATTATCGACCGGGAAATTTTGACAGCGGTTTCCACGGCCCGGTTAGCATGAGCGATGCGCTGGTGCGTTCACTGAATCTCCCGGCGGTGCAGGTGCTGGAGGCCTATGGGCCGAAACAGTTCGCTGCTCGTCTGCGCAATGCCGGATTACCGCTCATTTTGCCCGGTGGCGATGAGCCGAATTTATCGCTGATCCTCGGTGGGGCCGGGGCGCGGCTGGCCGATATTACCGCCGCATACAGCGCGTTTGCGCGTCACGGGCAAGCCGGGCGATTACGTTTGCTGCCAGGCGATCCGTTGATTGAGCGCCCGCTGTTGTCTCCGGGATCGGCGTGGATTATTCGTCGCATTCTGGCGGGTGAGGATCAGCCGTTGCCGGACGGCTCACTGCCTGCGGTAGTCCCGCTGGCGTGGAAAACGGGCACCAGCTACGGCTACCGCGATGCCTGGGCTATCGGGATTAACGCGCGGTATGTGATTGGCATCTGGACCGGGCGTCCGGACGGCACGCCGGTGGTTGGTCAGTTTGGTTTTATCAGTGCTATTCCGCTGTTAAATCAGGTCAGTAATATGCTTTTGGCCCGTGCTACGTCCGCGAAAAATGGCCTGCCTGTCGACCCGCGCCCTGATTCCGTCAGCACTGGCACCCTCTGCTGGCCAGGCGGACAGGCGCTGGTGGCGGGTGACAGCAACTGCCGGCGTCGGCTGTCTACCTGGCTGCTGGATAACAGCCAGCCGCCGACGCTGCTTCTTCCGGGCCAGGACGGCCTGCGTGGCATTCGCTTCCCGGTGTGGCTGAATGCACAAGGGCAGCGCGTTGCGCCAGATTGCCCCGATGCAAAAGAGACAACGCTCGACGTCTGGCCGTTACCGCTCGAGCCATGGTTACCGCCCGGTGAGCGGCGCGCGGCACGTTTACCCGCCGCATCGAAAAGCTGTCCGCCGCTGCATCAGCAGGATTTGATTCCGTTGACGTTATCGGGCGTGCGCGACGGGGCAATCATCAAACGTCTGCCGGGTGAAATGCAGGCGGCAGTCGCGTTGCAGACCAACGGTGGGGAAGGGCGGCGCTGGTGGTTTATCAACGGTGAGCCGACAGAGAGCACGGGGCCGAATGTAACACTGTCTCTTGATAAAGTCGGTGAATACCAGCTGGTGGTCATGGATGAGGCTGGACAGGTTGCGGCTGCCACCTTTACGCTGCAATAAATGCACTTTCAGTGGGTTACGGGCGCGTGTTGCTGACATTCGTCTTATTTTAACAAAATGTTACCTTCATCCATATGCAGGGGCATTTTTGCTCATTATAATGCGCGCCAGGTATTCGCCCGAATGCACAACAACAGAACAGAAAACAGAGGTTATCATGGCTATTGAACGTACTTTTTCCATCATCAAGCCTAACGCGGTGGCAAAAAACGTTATTGGCAACATCTTTGCGCGCTTTGAAGCTGCAGGGTTCAAAATTGTCGGTACCAAAATGCTGCACCTGACCGTTGAGCAGGCTCGTGGCTTCTACGCTGAACACGACGGCAAACCTTTCTTTGACGGCCTGGTTGAGTTCATGACTTCCGGTCCAATCGTGGTTTCCGTACTGGAAAGCGAAAACGCAGTACAGCGTCACCGTGACCTGATGGGCGCAACCAACCCGGCGAATGCGCTGGCGGGTACGCTGCGTGCAGATTACGCTGACAGCTTCACCGAAAACGGCACCCACGGTTCTGACTCCGTTGAGTCCGCACAGCGTGAAATCGCGTACTTCTTCGCAGAAGGCGAAGTCTGTTCCCGTACGCGTTAATTATTTCGTAAATGCCGCGTGCAAACGTGGCATCCGTGCGCCAAAATTTGTACAATGCAACGCCCCCGGAAGAGCAGATTGCTCGCCGGGGCGTTTCTTTTTCAACCCTCCATGGGCCATAACGTGTAATAACGAGGCCGGAATACACTATGTCTGAACAAATTGTCACACCTGAAAACGTCTCACTGACGGTTCCCAATCAAGATGCCAAAATCAACCTGCTGGATTTAAACCGTCAGCAGATGCGTGAGTTTTTCAATAATTTAGGTGAGAAACCTTTCCGCGCCGATCAAGTGATGAAGTGGTTGTATCATTATTGCTGTGATGACTTTGATGAGATGACCGACATCAATAAAGTCCTGCGCAATAAGCTGAAAGAAGTCGCTGAAATTCGCGCCCCGGAAGTGGTGGAAGAACAGCGTTCCTCAGACGGTACGATCAAATGGGCTATCGCCGTGGGCGATCAGCGCGTTGAAACGGTGTATATCCCGGAAGATGACCGCGCCACGCTGTGCGTTTCTTCTCAGGTTGGGTGTGCGCTGGAATGTAAATTCTGTTCGACCGCGCAGCAGGGCTTTAACCGCAACCTGCGCGTGTCTGAAATTATTGGCCAGGTCTGGCGGGCTGCGAAAATTATCGGCGCGCAGAAAAAAACCGGCGTGCGTCCAATTACCAACGTGGTGATGATGGGCATGGGTGAGCCACTGCTCAACCTGAATAACGTTGTTCCGGCGATGGAAATCATGCTTGATGACTTCGGTTTTGGCCTGTCCAAACGTCGCGTTACGCTGTCCACGTCTGGCGTGGTGCCTGCGCTTGAGAAGCTCGGAGACATGATTGACGTTGCGTTGGCTATCTCCCTGCACGCACCAAACGATGAAATTCGTGACGAAATTGTACCGATTAACAAGAAGTACAATATCGAAACGTTCCTTGGTGCCGTGCGCCGCTATCTGGAAAAATCCAACGCGAACCAGGGCCGTGTGACCATTGAGTATGTGATGCTCGATCACGTCAACGACGAAACGGATCACGCGCATCAGCTGGCGGAACTGCTGAAAGATACGCCATGTAAAATTAACCTGATTCCGTGGAACCCGTTCCCGGGTGCGCCGTATGGCCGCAGCTCTAATAGCCGAATCGACCGTTTCTCAAAAGTTCTGATGGGTTACGGTTTCACGACCATCGTGCGTAAAACTCGCGGAGATGACATTGACGCCGCCTGCGGACAGCTGGCCGGCGATGTTATCGACCGTACTAAACGTACCATGCGCAAACGCATGCAGGGTGAACCGATTGCGGTGAAAGCAGTCTGATGGACTGGACGCCGCGCACATTTTTCTGCGCGGCGTCTAAAATGTTTAAGGATTAAACGAAACGCACTGATCCGGCTAATAATTACGGTGCGTTTCTGCCTGGTTTGAGGCAGTATGTAGCGGGGCAACAACCGGTTAGCCTTACGTTTAAAAGGTTAGCCTAACGTGTTAATACTGTCTGTCGGATGACGGGCATGAGATGTTTCGCGGTGCGGTGTTTTCCGCCACCAGAACCTTAAATTTACGTAGCAGCAGCTGTAGCGAATGAATACTGAAGCCACTCAAGACCCACAAGCAGCACAAAGCACGGGGACGCGCCTGCGTAACGCCCGTGAACAACTCGGACTCAGCCAGCAAGCCGTCGCTGAACGCTTATGCCTGAAGGTTTCCACGGTTCGCGATATTGAAGACGACAAGGCGCCTGCCTCACTCGCTTCAACATTCCTGCGTGGCTACATCCGTTCCTATGCCCGTCTTGTTCACATTCCTGAAGAAGAGCTTTTGCCTATTCTCGCAAAAGAGGTGCCTGTTCGCGTCGCGAAAATGGCACCAATGCAGAACATGTCTTTAGGTAAACGTCGTAAGAAACGCGACGGTTGGCTGATGAGCTTCACTTGGCTGGTTCTGTTTGTTGTTATCGGCCTGACCGGTGCGTGGTGGTGGCAAAACCACAAAGCGCAGCAGGAAGAGATTTCGACGATGGCGGATCAGTCCAGCGCTGAACTGAACGCTAACGACAGCAGTAGTCAGAATGTCCCGCTGGATACCAGCGGTGCACAGAGTCAGGCACCTGACGCAACGGCAGATAATTCGCAACCCGCTCCTGCCGCTGATGCCAATGCGCCTGGCGCAACGGCACAGACTGCACCTGCTCAAACTGTGCCTGACGCGCAGAATAACGCCGTTGTTTCACCGTCTCAGGCAAACGTGGATAACACCGCTTCGGCCGCCAACCCTGCAACGCCGGCTGCACCACTGCCGACCGATCAGGCTGCGGTTACGCCAACGGCGAGCCCGAATGCGCTGGTGATGAACTTCAACGCCGACTGCTGGCTGGAAGTGACCGACTCTACGGGTAAAAAACTGTTCAGTGGTCTACAGCGAAAAGACGGTACCCTGAATTTAGAAGGTCAGGCGCCATATAAGCTCAAAATTGGCGCCCCAGCGGCAGTACAAATTCAGTTCCAGGGTAAACCTGTTGACCTGAGTCGCTTTATTAGAACAAACCAGGTTGCGCGATTGACAGTGAATGCTGAATAATAAGTAAATCACTGAATTTCAAGTAATTATGGAGATTTTGTATGAATCACTCAGCACCTATTCAGCGTAGGAAATCCAAACGCATTTACGTAGGGAACGTGCCAGTCGGTGATGGGGCTCCTATCACCGTACAGTCCATGACCAACACACGTACCACCGATGTGGAAGCCACGGTCAACCAGATTAAAGCTCTTGAACGCGTCGGCGCGGACATCGTCCGCGTGTCAGTGCCGACCATGGATGCGGCCGAAGCATTCAAGCTTATCAGGCAGCAAGTCAATGTACCGCTGGTGGCCGATATTCACTTTGATTACCGAATCGCGCTGAAAGTGGCCGAATATGGTGTTGACTGTCTGCGTATCAATCCCGGCAACATCGGCAGCGAAGAGCGTATTCGCATGGTTGTTGACTGCGCACGCGATAAAAACATCCCTATCCGCATCGGCGTTAACGCCGGATCGCTGGAAAAAGATCTGCAGGAAAAATACGGTGAGCCAACGCCGCAGGCGCTGCTTGAGTCCGCCATGCGTCACGTCGATCACCTCGATCGTCTGAACTTCGATCAGTTCAAAGTCAGCGTAAAAGCCTCCGATGTGTTCCTCGCCGTAGAGTCTTACCGTCTGCTGGCGAAGCAAATCGATCAGCCTCTGCACCTCGGGATCACCGAAGCAGGCGGCGCACGTGCCGGTGCGGTTAAATCGGCCGTTGGCCTTGGGTTGCTGCTCTCTGAAGGGATCGGCGACACGCTGCGTATTTCGCTGGCGGCGGATCCGCTTGAAGAGATCAAAGTCGGTTTTGATATTCTTAAATCGCTGCGCATCCGCGCTCGCGGGATCAACTTCATTGCCTGCCCGACCTGTTCGCGTCAGGAGTTTGATGTGATAGGCACCGTGAACGCGCTGGAACAGCGCCTGGAAGACATCATTACTCCGATGGACGTTTCGATCATCGGCTGTGTGGTGAATGGTCCGGGTGAAGCGCTGGTGTCTACCCTCGGTGTGACCGGCGGGAATAAGAAAAGCGGCCTGTACGAAGACGGCGTGCGTAAAGACCGTCTCGACAACGACGATATGATTAGCCAGCTCGAAGCGCGGATTCGCGCCAAGGCCAGCATTCTCGACGAAGCGCGTCGCATCGACGTGCAGCAAGTCGAAGCAAAATAACGTATTGGGAAGCAGCACGCTTCCCGTGTATGATTGAACCCGCAGGCGCTCCGGGCGTCAGGGTTCATTTTTGTATTTATAAAGAGAAAAAACGTGGCAAAAAACATTCAAGCCATTCGCGGCATGAACGATTACCTGCCGGGCGAAACCGCTCTCTGGCAGCGCATTGAAGGCACTCTGAAACAGGTGCTCGGCAGCTACGGTTACAGCGAAATCCGTTTGCCGATTGTAGAGCAGACCCCGTTATTTAAACGCGCGATTGGCGAAGTGACCGACGTCGTTGAAAAAGAAATGTATACCTTTGAGGACCGCAACGGCGATAGCCTGACGCTGCGTCCGGAAGGGACTGCGGGCTGTGTACGCGCCGGCATCGAGCATGGTCTTCTGTACAATCAGGAACAGCGTCTGTGGTATATCGGCCCGATGTTCCGCCACGAGCGTCCGCAGAAAGGGCGCTATCGTCAGTTCCATCAGTTGGGTTGCGAAGTCTTTGGCCTGCAGGGCCCGGACATTGATGCGGAGCTGATTCTACTTACCGCGCGCTGGTGGCGTGCGTTGGGCATTTCTGAGCACGTTCGTCTTGAGCTGAACTCTATCGGTTCGTTGGAAGCGCGCGCGAATTACCGCGAAGCGCTGGTCGCCTATCTGGAACAGTTCAAAGATAAGCTCGACGAAGACTGCAAACGTCGCATGTACACCAACCCACTGCGCGTACTGGATTCCAAGAATCCTGACGTTCAGGCGCTGCTCGATAACGCCCCTGCGCTGGGTGATTATCTCGACGAAGAATCTCGTGAACACTTTGCCGGTCTTTGTGCGCTTTTGGATGAAGCGGGCATTACCTACACCGTGAACCAGCGTCTGGTTCGCGGTCTCGACTACTACAACCGCACCGTTTTCGAATGGGTTACCAGCAGCCTGGGCTCTCAGGGCACCGTCTGCGCGGGTGGCCGTTACGATGGTTTAGTCGAGCAGCTCGGCGGCCGTGCTACGCCGTCCGTTGGCTTTGCGATGGGTCTCGAGCGTTTAGTTTTACTGGTTCAGGCGGTTAATCCGGAATTTAAAGCCGATCCCGTTGTCGATATATACCTGGTCGCCTCTGGCGCTGGTACTCAGTCCGCCGCATTGCGTCTGGCTGAAGTGCTGCGTGATGAGCTGCCGGCCATCAAACTGATGACCAACCACGGTGGCGGTAACTTCAAGAAGCAGTTTGCTCGTGCCGATAAGTGGGGGGCTCGCGTCGCACTGGTGCTGGGTGAGTCTGAAGTCACTGAATGCAACGTGGTGGTAAAAGATTTGCGCTCTGGTGAGCAGACGACTGTAACGCAGGACAGCGTTGCCGCGCATTTGCGCACACTGCTGGGCTAATCGCCCGGGACTATTATTCAGGAGAAGAACTGCGTGGAAGTCTACAGTAACGATAACGAACAGGTCGACGCACTTAAAACTTTCTTTGCTGAAAACGGCAAAGCGCTGGCGGTGGGTGTTGTGCTGGGGATTGGAGCGCTGGTTGGCTGGCGTTACTGGTCTTCGCATCAGGAAAATAATTCCCGCGAGACCTCACAGGCCTATGCAAGCGCCGTGAGCACCCTGAAAGCGGGCAAACCTGACACCTACGCCGCTGTGGAAAACATCGCAGCGAATCAAAAAAATGCTTACGGTGCGTTTGCCGCACTGGAGCTGGCTCAGCAATTTGTTGATGCAAACCAGCTGGATAAAGCAGAAAAACAACTGCAACTGGGACTGGCAGCTGCGCCTGATGATAACCTGAAATCGGTTATTAATATGCGTCTGGCCCGCGTCCAGCTGCAAATGAAACAGCCTGATGCAGCACTGAAAACCCTTGAAGGTATTAAAGGGGAAGGCTGGACAGCAATCGTCGCGGATTTACGCGGTGAAATCCTGTTAAGCAAAGGCGATAAGCAGGGGGCTCGTGCCGCCTGGGAAGCTGGCGTAAAAAGTGATGCTTCACCGGCGCTCAGCGAAATGATGCGCATGAAAATGAATAATTTGTCCATCTGAGAGGGACCCGATGCAATTGCGTAAATTACTTTTGCCAGGACTGCTGTCTGTTACGTTATTGAGCGGTTGTTCACTGTTTAACAGCGAAGAAGACGTTGTGAAAATGTCCCCGCTGCCAACGGTTGAAAATCAGTTTACCCCGACGACCTCCTGGAGCGAGTCCGTAGGTAGCGGTATTGGCGATTTCTACTCTAACCTGCACCCGGCATATGCCGACAGCGTAGTGTACGCGGCAGACCGTAAAGGCACCGTGAAAGCTCTGCACGCGGAAAGTGGGAAAGAAGTGTGGTCCGTGAACCTGGCTGAGAAAGACGGCTGGTTTTCCCATTTACCGGCGCTGCTGTCTGGCGGCCTGACGGTAAATGGCGGCCACGTGTATGTCGGCTCCGAGAAAGCACAGGTTTATGCACTGAATACCAGCGATGGTACCGTTGCATGGCAAACGCGCGTTGCCGGTGAAGCGCTGTCCCGTCCGGTTGTGAGCGACGGCGTTGTGCTGATCCACACCAGCAACGGTCAGCTGCAGGCATTGAACGAAACCGACGGTGCAATTAAATGGACCGTTAACCTCGATATGCCTGCACTTTCTCTGCGCGGTGAATCCGCTCCGGCAACTGCCTTTGGCGCAGCGATTGTGGGTGGCGATAACGGCCGCGTCAACGCCGTGCTGATGCAGCAGGGCCAGTTGATTTGGCAGCAGCGTATTTCTCAGGCCACCGGTCCGACTGAAATCGATCGTCTGAGTGACGTGGACACGACGCCTGTCATCGTGAATGGTGTTGTTTACGCGCTCGCGTACAATGGCAACCTGACCGCGCTGGATCTGCGCAGTGGCCAGATCATGTGGAAACGTGAACTGGGCTCAGTGAATGATTTTGTTGTCGACGGCAACCGTATTTATCTGGTCGATCAGGACGACCGTCTGCTGGCGCTCAGCACCGAAGGTGGTGTGACGCTGTGGACGCAGAGCGATCTGCTGCACCGTCTGCTGACGTCTCCAGTGCTGTACAATGGCAGCCTGGTCGTCGCTGACAGCGAAGGTTATATGCACTGGATTAACCCGCAGGATGGTCGCTTCGTTGCTCAGCAAGAAGTGGACAGCTCAGGATTCCTGACCGATCCTGTGGTAGCCGATGGGCAACTGCTGATCCAGGCGAAAGACGGAACGCTGTACTCCATTACGCGTTAAGTTTGTTCGCTGTATGCATTGCAAACGGCCCCTGTTTTAGCAGGGGCCGTTTTACTGTTTTTAGAATTTAAGAGGCATTTATCATGGTACCTGTGGTCGCGCTTGTCGGGCGCCCTAACGTTGGAAAATCCACGCTGTTCAACCGTCTGACGCGCACGCGAGATGCGCTGGTCGCGGATTTCCCGGGTCTGACTCGTGACCGTAAGTACGGTCGTGCTGAAGTGGAAGGCCGCGAGTTTATCTGTATCGATACCGGTGGTATCGATGGCACGGAAGAAGGCGTGGAAACGCGCATGGCGGAACAGTCGCTGCTGGCGATTGAAGAGGCTGATGTCGTGTTGTTTATGGTTGATGCGCGTGCCGGGCTGATGCCTGCGGACGAAGGTATCGCCAAACACCTGCGTTCACGTGAAAAGGCGACGTTCCTCGTTGCCAACAAAACTGACGGTATCGACCCGGATCAGGCGGTCGCGGATTTCTGGTCTCTGGGCCTGGGTGAAATTCACGCGATTGCTGCGTCCCACGGCCGTGGCGTCACCAGTCTGATTGAACACGCGCTGCTGCCATTTATGGATGAAGTCGCGCCGGTTGAAGAGGTCGATGAAGACGCGCTGTACTGGGCTCAGTTCGAAGCAGAACAGAATGGCGAACCGATTGAAGAGCCGGAAGATGACTTCGACCCGCGCAGCCTGCCAATCAAACTTGCTATCGTTGGTCGTCCGAACGTCGGTAAGTCAACGCTAACTAACCGTATTCTCGGTGAAGACCGCGTTGTGGTTTACGACATGCCGGGCACTACGCGTGACAGCATTTACATCCCGATGGAACGCGATGAGCGTGAATATATCCTCATCGACACCGCCGGGGTGCGTAAGCGCGGAAAAATTACGGATACCGTAGAAAAATTCTCGGTTATCAAAACCCTGCAGGCGATTGAAGACGCCAACGTGGTTATGCTGGTTATCGATGCCCGTGAAGGTATTTCTGACCAGGACCTCTCGCTGCTCGGCTTCATCCTCAATAGTGGGCGCTCACTGGTTATCGTGGTCAATAAATGGGATGGCCTGAGCAACGAAGTGAGAGAGCAGGTCAAAGAGACTCTCGACTTCCGTCTGGGCTTCATCGATTTCGCCCGCGTGCACTTCATTTCAGCCTTGCATGGTAGTGGTGTAGGCAACCTGTTCGAATCCGTTCGTGAAGCTTACGACAGCTCGACGCATCGTCAGAGCACCGCAATGCTGACCCGTATCATGAACATGGCTGCGGAAGATCACCAGCCGCCGCTGGTTCGCGGTCGCCGCGTGAAGCTGAAATATGCTCACGCCGGGGGTTATAACCCACCGATTGTGGTTATCCACGGTAATCAGGTGAAAGACCTGCCGGATTCCTACAAGCGCTACCTGATGAATTACTTCCGTAAATCACTGGAAGTAATGGGTACGCCAATTCGTATTCAGTTCAAGGAAGGGGAAAACCCGTTCGCGAACAAGCGTAACACTCTTACGCCGAATCAGATGCGTAAGCGTAAGCGTCTGATCAAGCACATTAAAAAAGGTAAGTAAGCGCCAACGTTTTTCTGGCGCGGTACCGATACGAACCCGCCTGATGGCGGGTTTTTTTGTTTCTGAGGTTTATGATGAAAATGGGTTTCATTGGTCTTGGCGCGGTTCTCGACACTGCGTATCTACCCGCGCTTATGCGCCTCAACGTACCGCTGGCGGACTGTTACGGTTTTGATATTGATGAGTCCAGAGCGCCTGCGGGCATGACCCGCTGCGATTCACTCGATGCGCTGCTGGCGACACAGCCCGAGATGGTGTTCATCACCACCGGGTCGCTGTGGCATTTGCCGGTGCTGGAACAGGTGCTGAAATCTGCGGTGCCGCGCATCGTAGTAGAAAAGCCGGTTGCCGCCACGCTGGAACAGCTCGCCCGGCTTCAGGTACTGTTAGCGATGCCGGAAAACGTGAACCGCGTACTCGCACTTGACCACTGGATGGCACGCGACGGCGTGGCGCAGCTGCTTTGCGGTAAGCCGGAAAGCGACTGGCTGCCGGAAGCGGATTATCCGACGATGCAGTCCTCCATTTCAGCCCTCGCGGATATCGTCAAAATCGAAGGGTATCTGCTCGAACCGAGCGGGTTTAATGATAAAGGTGAGCCGGTTGCGCTGAATTTCGCCACTGGCGAACCTGACACTCGTACGCTTCGTCATCCCGACGGCGTGATTGTTGATATCGGCACGCATGTGTTGGCGATGATGCACGAAACGCTGGCAGCCATTGGTACCAACGACCGCCTGAGCCTGATGCTGTGCGAAGCCAAAGACCGTTTGGGCAACACCATTGCGATAGGCGATACCACCACCGCAGAAGGTAGCGCGCATTTGAAGGGTGAGCTGTGTGGTATTCCGCTGGAGATGTGGCTGAACAAATATGCGGGGCCAGCCGGTGGGCAAAAAGGCGTTCGCCTGCATTTGCGAAACGGAACCATTCTGAGCCAGGACCGACGCGGTTCCGGTGAAGTGCTGGAAGTGTGGCAGGGCGAAAATGTACAGCGCTGGAAAATGGAAGGCCCGGTGTACGATCGCTGCCTGGCGCGACATATCCTTGGAGCTAAAAGCGTATTCGCGCGCGCGCCTGAACAGGTCAGCCAACTGACCCAACGCCGCATTGCAGAAGTGACGGCGCTGCTGCAGTTACAGCAGCAACTGCGCGGCTCGCATTGAGGCTGTGGTAAAATAGCCTGAAGATTTCCGTATGACGAAGGAGTCAACGATGGAACTGAAGTGTCCGGTTTGTGAGGATCCGCTGGAGCAGCAGGGCGGCAGCGTGCATTGTTCACAGTGCGAGCAAGATTTCACCTTACAGGCGCTGTGCCCGGAATGCCATAAGCCGCTGAATGTGCTGAAAGCCTGCGGTGCGGTGGATTATTTTTGCCAGAACGGCCATGGTTTGATTTCGAAAAAGCGCGTGGAGTTTGTGGTCGTCGCACCATAAGAAACCGTGAAATGCCCGGTTGCGCTTCGCTTACCGGGCTTACTCTGTTGGTTTCGCTTTTCGCGTCCGCGTTTTCTTCACCGGCGTGATTTTAGTGACTTCACTTTCCACCACCCCATCTTCCAGACGCGTTGTCAGTGTGTCTCCGGCGTTCAGCTGCCTGGTCTTTTTGACCAGCTTGCCGTCGGCGGCGGTCGTCACGCTATAGCCGCGTGCTAACGTCGACAACGGGCTAACGGCCTCAAGATGCGTTACCGCATTACCAAAGCGTTCACGCGTTGTGCTGAGCTGCGCACGAAGCGTCTGCGCCAGACGATATTCAAGTTGCTGAATACGTGTTTGCGCGCGATAAATCCGCGGCTGCGGATTTTGTTGATTCAGACGCTGAATCACCCGCTGCTGACGCTGAGTGTTTTTTTTCAGCTGATTATCTAATGCAAAGTTCATGCGCTGGCGCAGTCTGCCGAGCACCGTTTGCTGACGCGCGAGGCGCAGCTGCGGATGCTGCTGTTGCAGGCGATGCTGAAGCTGGCTGAATCGGCGGTTACGGTTGGCGATGAAATAATCCATCGCCATTTCCAGCCGCTGTTGGGCCGACTGTACCTGGCGCAGCAGTTCCTGCTGATTGCGGCTGACCATTTCGGCAGCAGCAGAGGGTGTTGGGGCGCGTAAATCTGCCACGAAATCGGCGATGGTCACATCAGTTTCATGTCCGACGGCGCTGACCATCGGAATGCGGCTGGCAAAAATCGCCCGCGCCACGCGTTCGTCGTTGAAACTCCACAAATCTTCCAGCGAACCGCCGCCGCGCCCGACAATAAGCACGTCACACTCTTCACGCTGGTTTGCCCGTTCAATGGCGCGGACAATCTGACCCGGCGCATCGTCACCCTGAACCGACGTGGGATAAATCACCACCGGTAGCGACGGATCGCGACGTTTCAAAACGTGAAGGATGTCGTGCAATGCAGCCCCGCTTTTCGAGGTTACCACCCCGACGCAGTGCGCAGGCGTTGGCAAAGGCTGCTTGAATTGCTGATCGAACAGGCCTTCTGCAGACAACAGCGCTTTGAGCTGCTCGTACTTTTGCTGCAATAGCCCTTCGCCCGCAGGCTGCATGCTTTCGACGATAATCTGGTAGTCACCGCGCGGCTCGTACAGCGTGATGTTTGCGCGAACTAAAACCTGCTGGCCATGCTGCGGACGAAACGTGACGCGGCGATTGCTGTTGCGGAACATCGCACAGCGCACCTGGGCGTTGTCGTCCTTGAGGGTAAAGTACCAGTGCCCGGAAGAGGGCTGAGAAAAGTTGGAAATTTCACCGCTGATCCACACTTGCCCCATTTCTCGTTCCAGCAGCAGACGAACCGACTGATTCAGGCGGCTAACGGTAAAAATTGCGGGGGATTGAGAAGGCAACATGTGAGCGAGATCAAATTCTAAATCAGCAGGTTATTCAGTCGATAGTAACTTGCTCAGATGCGATCGCAAGCATTTTTTGCAAAAAAGTGTGGATGCAACCGATTACGCTCTGTATAATGCCACGGCAATATTTATTAACCTCCAGGTAGAGATATTGCCCATGCTACGTATCGCCAAAGAAGCACTGACGTTTGACGACGTCCTCCTCGTTCCCGCTCATTCCACCGTTCTGCCGAATACTGCTGATCTCAGCACGCATTTAACGAAATCCATTCGCCTGAACATTCCTATGCTCTCCGCAGCAATGGACACCGTGACGGAAGCGCGCCTGGCGATTGCCCTGGCTCAGGAAGGTGGCATCGGCTTTATTCACAAAAACATGTCTATCGAGCGTCAGGCGGAAGAAGTTCGCCTCGTGAAGAAATACGAGTCCGGCGTGGTTTCTGACCCACAATCCGTTTTGCCAACTACCACTCTGGCCGAAGTAAAAGAGCTGACCGCGCGTAACGGTTTTGCCGGTTATCCGGTAGTGACTGAAACCAACGAACTGGTCGGTATAATCACCGGCCGTGACGTGCGTTTCGTGACCGACCTTAGCCAGCCGGTCAGCGTGTACATGACGCCGAAAGAGCGTCTGGTCACCGTGCGTGAAGGCGAAGCGCGTGACGTCGTGTTCGGTAAAATGCATGAAAAACGTGTGGAAAAAGCGCTGGTTGTTGATGCGAATTTCCACCTGATTGGCATGATCACCGTAAAAGATTTCCAGAAAGCCGAGCGTAAACCGAATGCGTGTAAAGACGAGCATGGTCGTCTGCGCGTGGGTGCGGCCGTTGGCGCAGGTGCCGGTAACGAAGAGCGTGTTGATGCGCTGGTTGCCGCGGGCGTTGACGTTTTGCTGATTGACTCCTCTCACGGCCATTCCGAAGGCGTTCTGCAACGCATTCGTGAAACCCGCGCGAAATACCCAGACCTGCAAATCATCGGCGGTAACGTGGCCACTGGCGCAGGCGCCCGTGCCCTGGCTGACGCGGGTGTGAGCGCGGTGAAAGTGGGTATCGGTCCTGGCTCTATCTGTACTACCCGTATCGTAACCGGCGTGGGCGTTCCGCAAATCACCGCTGTTTCCGACGCGGTTGAAGCGCTGGAAGGCCTGGGCATTCCGGTTATCGCCGATGGCGGCATCCGTTTCTCCGGTGATATTGCCAAAGCCATTGCCGCGGGCGCAAGCGCAGTCATGGTCGGTTCGATGCTGGCGGGTACCGAAGAATCTCCGGGTGAAATCGAACTTTACCAGGGCCGTTCTTACAAATCCTACCGCGGCATGGGCTCTCTGGGCGCGATGTCCAAAGGCTCCTCAGACCGTTACTTCCAGAGCGATAACGCTGCCGACAAATTGGTACCGGAAGGTATCGAAGGTCGCGTAGCGTACAAAGGTCGCCTGAAAGAGATCATTCACCAGCAGATGGGCGGCCTGCGCTCCTGTATGGGCCTGACCGGCTGTGGTACCATCGACGCGCTGCGTACCAAGGCTGAATTCGTACGCATCAGCGGGGCGGGCATTCAGGAAAGTCACGTACATGACGTGACCATCACCAAGGAATCCCCGAACTACCGCATGGGTTCTTGATTATTTCCCGCGCCCGGCTTATGCCGGGCGCTTTGATTTTGTTTCACTTGCCCTGGAATTACCGTCAATGACCGACAATATTCATAAACATCGCATTCTTATCCTCGATTTCGGTTCTCAGTACACTCAGCTGGTTGCACGCCGCGTGCGCGAGCTGGGCGTATATTGTGAACTGTGGGCCTGGGACGTCACCGAAGCACAAATTCGTGAGTTCAATCCGAGCGGTATCATCCTGTCCGGCGGCCCGGAAAGCACCACTGAAGACAACAGCCCACGCGCGCCTGAGTACGTCTTCGAAGCAGGCGTCCCGGTTCTCGGCGTATGCTACGGCATGCAGACCATGGCGATGCAGCTTGGCGGCCACGTTGAAGGCTCTAACGAACGTGAGTTTGGCTACGCGCAGGTAGAAGTCAGAACTGACAGCGCGCTGGTTCGTGGCATCGAAGACGCCCTGACCGCAGAAGGCAAGCCATTGCTCGACGTATGGATGAGCCACGGCGACAAAGTGACCGCCATCCCGTCTGATTTCGTGACCGTTGCCAGCACCGAAACCTGCCCGTTTGCCATTATGGCTAACGAAGAAAAACGCTTCTACGGCGTGCAGTTCCACCCGGAAGTGACGCACACCCGTCAGGGCCTGCGTATGCTGGAGCGTTTTGTGCTCGATATTTGCCAATGCGAAGCTCTGTGGACATCAGCAAAAATCATCGAAGATGCGGTTGAGCGTATTCGTCAGCAGGTTGGCGACGACAAAGTGATCCTCGGCCTGTCCGGCGGCGTCGATTCTTCCGTAACCGCGATGCTGCTGCACCGTGCTATCGGTAAAAATCTGACCTGTGTGTTCGTCGACAACGGTTTGCTGCGCCTCAATGAATCTCAGCAGGTGCTGGATATGTTTGGCGATCATTTCGGTCTGAACATCGTGCATGTGGAAGGTGAAGAGCGCTTCCTGAGCGCGCTGGCGGGCGAAAATGATCCGGAAGCGAAGCGTAAAATTATCGGCCGCGTGTTTGTCGAAGTATTCGATGAAGAAGCGTTGAAGCTCGAAGACGTGAAATGGCTGGCGCAGGGGACTATCTACCCTGACGTGATTGAATCCGCCGCCTCCGCGACCGGTAAAGCACACGTCATCAAATCTCACCACAACGTGGGCGGCCTGCCGAAAGAGATGAAGATGGGTCTGGTTGAACCGCTGCGTGAACTGTTCAAAGATGAAGTGCGCAAAATCGGTCTGGAACTGGGGCTGCCGTACGACATGCTGTACCGCCACCCGTTCCCGGGGCCAGGCCTCGGCGTGCGCGTGCTGGGCGAAGTGAAGAAAGAGTACTGCGACCTACTGCGTCGTGCGGACGCTATCTTCATCGAAGAGCTGCACAAAGCTGACCTGTACAACAAAGTGAGCCAGGCATTCACCGTGTTCCTGCCGGTGCGTTCCGTCGGCGTGATGGGCGATGGCCGCAAGTACGACTGGGTTGTTTCCCTGCGTGCCGTTGAAACTATCGACTTCATGACCGCGCACTGGGCGCACCTGCCGTACGATTTCCTCGGCCGTGTGTCCAATCGCATCATCAACGAAGTGAACGGTATTTCCCGCGTGGTGTATGACATCAGCGGCAAACCGCCAGCGACGATTGAGTGGGAATGATTTAACGTCTGGCAACAGCCTGCACGTAAAAGTAGTAAAGTACCTCTAAGCCCGCGTAACTGCGGGCTTTTTTGTTTTTGTGCCTAGTATTTTAGCCGCTAAAATTTGAGGCGCATTTACGGTTTACTCAACTGAGGGCAGGGCGGGTTTGTGAAATAATGGGTTCTATCGTCTGCTCAGTGCTGTGATTTCAACGGGTCAGATCAACCCTGTAGCAGTTGGCTTAGAAAGCATGCAAAAAATGGTCGTCCGTTTTTCGGTTGTGAGAGTTTCGTCGTATGTTCTAGATTTATCTTCATTCTAAAAGGAGATAATCATGAATTTCATTGAGCTTCATAATCAAAACAAACCGTTACTCATCGCGAATGTCTGGGATGCTGGAAGTGCTATTGCGGCGCAGCAGGCGGGCTATCAGGCCCTTGGTACTTCAAGTGCAGCGATTGCTGCTACGTTAGGCTACGAAGATGGAGAAGCCATGTCTTTTGACGAATTGTTCTATTTCGTCACTCGCATCAAATCCGTCAGTAACCTGCCATTAAGTGTTGATGTAGAAGCAGGGTTTGGTGGAACATCTGAAGAGATTACGACTCATCTTAAACGCCTCGTACAACTTGGGGTGGATTGTAGTGGCACACTGAATTTGGCCACCTGAACAGAGGTGATATGCTCACCTCAGAACAACACAGGTGCACCAATGAAAAGAAAAAATTTTAGTCCTGAATTCAGACGTGAGTCAGCCCAGTTGGTTGTCGATCAAAATTACACTGCCGCTCAGGCAGCGAAGGCCATGGACGTTGGCCTTTCTACGATGACGAAATGGGTAAAACAGCTGCGTGATGAACGGCAGGGCAAAACGTCAAACGCCTCTCCAATAACCCCGGAACAAATCGAAATACGTGAGCTAAAGAAAAAGCTGCAACGTGTTGAAATGGAAAACGAAATATTAAAAAAGGCTACCGCGCTCTTGATGTCAGACTCCCTGAACAGTTCTCGTTAATCGGGAAACTCAGGGCGCGTTATCCAGTGGCCTCTCTCTGCCACGTGTTCGGGGTTCATCGTAGCAGCTACAAATACTGGCAAAACCGTCCTGAAAAACCAGACGGCAGGCGGACTGTATTACGAAGCCAGGTGATGGAGCTGCATAACATCAGCCATGGTTCTGCCGGAGCAAGGAGCATCGCCACAATGGCAACCCAGAGAGGCTATCGGATGGGACGCTGGCTTGCTGGCAGACTGATGAAAGAGCTGGGGCTGGTCAGTTGCCAGCAGCCTACTCATCGATATAAACGTGGCGGCCATGAACACGTCGCGATTCCGAATCACCTTGAGCGGCAGTTCGCAGTGACAGAGCCAAATCAAGTGTGGTGCGGTGACGTGACGTATATCTGGACAGGTAAGCGCTGGGCATACCTTGCAGTTGTTCTCGATCTGTTCGCGAGGAAACCGGTGGGTTGGGCAATATCGTTCTCCCCGGATAGCAAACTGACGGCCAAAGCGCTGGAAATGGCGTGGGAAGCTCGCGGCAAGCCAGACGGAGTGATGTTCCACAGCGATCAAGGCAGTCATTATACAAGCAGGCAGTTCCGGCAGTTATTGTGGAGGTACCGGATCAAACAGAGTATGAGCCGACGTGGAAACTGCTGGGATAACAGCCCGATGGAGCGCTTCTTCAGGAGTCTGAAGAATGAATGGGTGCCAGTGACTGGTTACGTAAGCTTCAGCGATGCTGCCCATGAAATAACAGATTATATCGTTGGGTATTACAGCGCGCTCAGGCCGCATGAATATAACGGCGGGTTACCCCCCAACGAATCGGAAAATCGATACTGGAAAAACTCTAAAGTGGTGGCCAGTTTTTGTTGACCACTACACTGAGTGTGCCCGACGGGCTGATAAGCGTCAGCGCCATCGGGCAAAAAAATCATGAATTTCAGGGCGACGCAGGTCGCCCTGATTGCGTTATGGCCTGGTATTTGTTTCTTCCACCGTGTCAGTATCCTCAGGCGCGGCCTCTTCTGCCGGTGTATCGACCATCGCCTCCTGAATGACGTCTTCATCCATTGATGGGTTCAGCGCCACCGCCAGCGGCGAAGACATCAGGCTGTCGGGCATCACCACGTGTGGCAATGGCGCATCGACAATGATCTCCGGCTGACGTTTTCTGATCCAACTGATGGCCCCGATAGTCGCGCCGCACAGCGTGAAGCAGAAATAAAGCACGTTACCGCCGAAGGGTTGCATGATTGCGCCGGTTATCAGCGGCCCGATACAGGCCCCGACGCCGAAAGCCATCAGCAGACATGCCGTCAGCGATACGCGGCGTTCTGGCTCAACGCGATCGTTGGCAATCGCCACGCCAAGCGGGTAAAGCGAGAACATCGCCATGCTGGAAATAAAGGCCATACCCAACAGCCAGTAAAAGCCAAGGTGAGGCAGAACCGACAGCGGCAGAGAGGCCAGCGCAAACAGCACCGCGGTATAAAACAGCAGATGCTGACGGTCATAGCGATCGGAGAGCCAGCTGAGCGGGAACTGTGACACCATCCCGGCGAAAATAGTCACACCCATGAACAGGCCGGTTTGCCGGGTGGTTAAGCCTTGCGAAATGGCATACACCGGCGCCAGACCGTAAAACGCCCCGGCGGCCATGCCCATCACTAGCGTTGCCGCCAGCAGTTTGGGGATAGCTTTAAAGAAGTAGCCGAGCTCCATCGGAGCGGGGGTCATTGGCTGCGCAGTGGTGCGTGTGGTGAGCGCAATTGGCACCAGGCACAGGGCGAAGCAGAGCGCGACAATCAGCAGCATCGACGGCCCGGTTCCCGCTGCCGCCATCAGGATAATCTGCCCGCCGCACAGGCCGAGATAGGTCGCGACCATATACAGCCCGAAGATGGCGCCGCGCTGCGAGGATTCCGCCCGGTCGTTGAGCCAGCTTTCCAGCACCATGTACTGGCACATCATGCACAGGCCGATAACCATGCGCAGGAAAATCCACAGGGGAATAAAATCGCTGAGTCCGTGTCCGACGACCGAGGCGGTGATGATCCCCGCACAGGAGACGTAAGCACGTATATGCCCGACGCGGGCAATCAGGTTGTGGCCGACTTTGCCGCCAATCACCAGACCGAGATAGTTCGCTGCAGTTATCGCCCCGATAACCGTACCGCTGACGTCTTCGTGCGCAAGGCGCAGTGAAATATAGGTCGTCAACAGCCCGGAACCGAGCAGCATCAGCAGGGTGGTGGTGTACAGCGGCAGAAAGGTATTCAGGATGTTTTTCATACGTTCCCTGTATTGGCTGTTCGTTACGGGTTCACCATCATCGTGCTTGGTTTTACCGTAGGATGCAAATGCAGGGACTTTTACCGGGAATAGTCCTGGCCAGATGGGAGTTAATTTTGCTCGGTGCGCACCTGAGTTTCAGTGACCTGACTCGACTGCTGCGCGGCTTTCTTGTCCTGATGATGCTGCCAGGCGCCGATTGAGGAATAGACGAAGCGGCCAAAGAAGAAGAGGAAGCTGATAAGTAAAATGATCCGGGTCATGCGACTGTTAAACTGATGTCGTTTGCGCATCGGGGTTGCCTGGCTCACTGAGGGGGTCCTTTAATAATACCCATTATGGGCGATGGGGCCTATTAAGGCACAGCGAGGCAGCAGGGTCAATTAACAATTGCATAAAAAGTGTGCAAAACAGAACCGGAGATCAAAACGGGCGAACGCATGAATGGAATGATGCATTAATCATAACCGCATTGTGGTTTATTGATTTAAGTCAAATCGTCCACCCTGGTGCTACTTATAATCTCTTGCCCCTTTCCGCTCTGTAACCATTCGCGGAAGTCACTAATCAGGTTGGATGCCTGTCTGAAACCACCCATCAGGAATTGGGTCCTCTTTTGAGTATCTATGCATCTTACTGAATTATATAAAAACAATCGTGATAAATGGTGGGGGCTACCGCTCATCCTGCCAACGCTGCTTTTACCCGTTGCCCGCGCGGCTAATACCTTCAGCCATATCGATGGCGGTATCGTTTCACTCTATTATTTGCCGCTGGCCCTGCTATTGTCTCTGATGCTTTTTTTTGGCTGGAAAGCGCTGCCCGGCATCGTATCAGGGATTTGGCTGGTCATTGCTCAGGGCATGACCGTCCCTGAAACGATTGGCATCACCTTCCATTTTTTAATCCCGATAATTCTCAGCTGGGGCGGGTATCGGGTTTTCGTGCCGAGGCGGCATTCCGTTTCCTATGGCTGCACGCGTTTGATGCCGCAACGTCTGTTCTGGCAGATGTTTTTCCCTGCGACCCTTTTTCAACTGCTGCTGCTGGCCTGCGTCTTTTTTAACATCCTGCCTGCGCGAATTTCGCTGGCCGGAACCGGGCCACTGACGCTGCACAGCCTGATTAACTACCAGTCGGTGCTGGTGGGCTGCTTAACCGGAGTGCCGCTGTGTTATCTGGTCATTCGGATCATCCGAAATCCGATGTATTTGCGCGCGTTCATCTCCCAGATGCGCCAACAAATTGACGCCAAAGTGAGTACGGGCGAGATGATCGTCTGGTCACTTATCTTATTGATTATCATGGGCCTGCTTTTTATTCCTGCCGCAAATGCAGCCTCTATTTTCACCACCAATTATACCCTCTCACTGCTGCTGCCGGTGATGCTGTGGGGCTCGATGCGTTTCGGCTATCAGCTGATGTCTATCGTCTGGACGGTAGTGCTGATAGTTAGTATTCACTTCTACTACCGTTACATGCCGTCTTATCCGAGCTACAGCAACCAGCTGGCGATTACCTCATCCAGCTATCTGGTGTTCTCGTTTATCGTGGTGTACATGGCGATGCTGTCGACCCAACAGCGCTACATCCACGCCCGCGTGAAACGGATGGCGTTTATCGACCCCGTGGTTCAGATGCCGAATTTGTGGGCGCTGAGCCGCAAGCTCTCGAGCACACCGTGGTCAGTGCTGTGTTTCTTACGTATTCCAGAACTCGAAGTGCTGGGGCGTCATTACGGGATGATGGTGCGTATCCAGTACAAACAAACGCTGGGGAAATGGCTTGAGCCGGAGCTGCACGACGGGGAGTGTACTTACCAGCTTTCCGGCCACGACCTGGTGATTCGACTGAATACGGAAGCTCATGAAGAGCGGATTGCTACCATTGATGCGCGGATTAAAAGATTTCGTTTTGTTTGGGATGGAATGCCGCTGCAGCCGAACGTGGGGGTGAGTTACTGCCATGTGCGTTCTCCGGTGATGCAGCTGCCGATGCTGTTAGGTGAGCTGAGTACGATGGCTAACTCCTCGTTGGTGACCGGTTCACCTGAAAATCTTCAGCACCGTAACGCCTCGCATTTGCAGGAGGGCCTGAAAGATAAAATCACCATGATGAACCGGCTGCAGCTGGCGCTGGAGCACGGTAATTTCAGGCTGATGGCGCAGCCGATTGTCGGCATGCGCGGCGACAGTTATCACGAAGTATTGCTGCGTCTGAATGGCGATAACGACCAGCTGATTTCCCCGGAAGTGTTTCTGCCGGTGGCCCATGAGTTTGGGCTTTCATCGCGGATCGACCTGTGGGTGCTGGAAAATACGCTGAAATTTATGGATAGCTGTCGTGAAACGCTGCCTGGCCTGCGATTGTCGGTGAATATCTCACCCTCATCGGCCTGCGGATCACAGTTTCCGAAGACGGTATCCGACCTGCTGATGCGCTATAACATTCAGGGCTGGCAGCTTATTTTTGAAATCACTGAAAATCAGTCGCTGAGTCACCCGGACCAGGCCATGCTCAACATGGCGCAGCTTCAAGCGTTGGGTTGCCGCATTGCCATTGATGATTTTGGCACGGGCTATGCCAGTTATGCGCGACTGAAAAATGTTAGTGCCGATATCCTTAAAATCGACGGCAGTTTTATCCAGAATCTGCTGTCGAGCACTCTGGATTACCAAATCGTTTCGTCGATTTGCCAGCTGGCGCGAATGAAGAACATGCAGGTGGTGGCTGAGTACGTAGAAACGGATGAAATCCGTGAGGCGGCGCTGAGCCTGGGAATTGATTATCTGCAGGGCTTTTATCTCGGCAAGCCAGAACCTTTAGACGGTCTGGCTGCCGGGAATATCGAGCCTGTTATATCAGGCGGCGATGTCTGGTGAGTCTTCTTCTTCGGTAATTTTCAGCATCCAGCCGGTTACGCCTTGCCAGTACTGCTGCTCTTTTTCCAGATCGAGTAGCACCAGCGCGTTTTGACTAAACCAGTCGTGAGGGAAGCACAGTGTCCAGTGATTCGCTTCGGTGGTCAGTGTTAACGTCGGTGGAGTCGTCGTGGCCTGACGCTGGTTATTCAGCAATACGCCGAGGCGTAGCAGCTGGATCATCGGCAGGAATTGCTTCTTCTTAAACAGCGTAAAGCGCGGCAAATCGTCCAGCTTCACCCCTTTGCGATGATAGCGCACCAGGGTTGCCATCAGCATCTGCTGCTCTTGGTTGAAGCCTGGCAAATCACTGTTTTGCAGAATGTACGCCGAATGGCGATGCATTCCGCTGTGATTGATATTCAGTCCCACTTCATGCAGCATCGCGGCCCATTTCAACAGGGCAGCCAGCTGGGGATGCGCCTGCTTCGCGTTCTGCTGCACCCACTGTTCATACATCTGATGGGTTGTTTCCAGCACGCGACGTGCCTGTTCGCGGTCGATATGATACTGACTGGCCAGGCTTTCCGCGGTTCGGCTGCGGATATCGTCATGGCGGAAGCGGCCTTCCATTTCATACAGCACGCCTTCGCGCAGCGCGCCGTCAGACAGGCGAAGCTCTTTAATGGCGAGTGAATCAAACACGCCGCACAGAATCGCCAGGCCCGGCATAAAGACCGCCTGACGGTCTTCTGAAAGCCCAGGCAGACTGAGCGCGCTAAAGTTTTTAAACTTCAGCGCTTCGTCAACCAGCATTTCCAGGCGTTCCGGCGTGATGATGCCATCTTTCTCGCCCATTTCGACCAGCACTTCATGCACTGCTTTAATGGTGCCGGACGCGCCCATGGCCACGTTCCAGCCCTGAATACGGTATTGCCAGGAGAGCGTTTCCAGTTTCTGCACCGCCGCAAGGCGCGCGCGCTGGAAGTTCTCTTTGCTGATAAGTCCGCCAGGGAAGAACATTTGGGCAAAGCTCACGCAGCCCATACGACGGCTTTCAACCAGCTGCGGCGTAAAGTCTTCGCCGATGACCAGCTCCGTCGAACCGCCACCGATGTCGATAACCAGCTTGCGGCCTTTTTCCGGTTGCGTATGCTCCACGCCCATAAAAATCAGACGCGCTTCTTCATTCCCGGAAATGATTTCAATCGGATAAGGGATCACTTTTTCCGCACGCTTCAAAAACTCCGGCGCGTTCAGCGCCTGGCGAAGCGTATGCGTGCCGACAATGCAGACGCTGGACGGAGGAAACCCTTGCAGGCGTTCCGCAAACAGTGACAGACAGGTCAGGCCGCGCTCCATCGCTTCTTCACTGAGCATATTGTCTTCATTCAGGCCATCGGCCAGATGGACACGCTGTTTCAGGCGGCCAATGATTTGCAGCGCACCGTCAACGACGCGTGCGATAACCATATGAAAACTGTTCGATCCCAGGTCAACCGCAGCAATCTCCTGCGGTCGTGACGTTTTGGTTTTTATGGGCATAGATTAATCGGGCTGCTCAAGTGATTTAATGTAGTCGTAGATCGCCAGCTGTGACCGGACTTTGCGGCGGTTGCCGCGGGGCACGTAACGATTACTCAGTTCTTTGTCGATAAAACGGGCTTTCACGGTATCGCTAAATTGCAGATCGACGATATCCAGCACCTGTTGTTTCAGGCGTGGATCGAGGATAGGCGTAGCGACTTCAATTCGGTAATCGATATTGCGCGTCATCCAGTCAGCGGAAGAGAGCCACACTTTTTTCGTGCCGCCATCTTCAAAAATATACAGCCTGTCGTGCTCAAGATAACGGTCGACGATGCTGATGACGTTAATATTTTCGCTAATGCCTTCCAGCTGCGGAATAAGCGAACACATACCGCGGATCAGCAGATTCACCGGCACGCCGGAGCTGGACGCTGCATACAGACGATCGACCAGGCCTTTGTCGACCAGGTTGTTCAGCTTCAGGGTGATCCCCGATGGGCGACCGTTCTGAGCGTGGGCAATTTCGTTGTCGATCATGTCATACAGCAGACGACGTGAGTTCTGCGGCGAGACCATCAGATAATCGAAATTCACCGGGCGGTACGGGTTCTCAATGAAGTTAAACACCCGCCGGACTTCGTTGGTGATCCGCGCATCGGCGGTCAGCAGCGAATAGTCGGTGTAAATTCGGGCGGTTTTTTCGTTGAAGTTACCGGTGCCTATATGCGCATAGCGCACCACATCGTCGCCTTCCTTACGCGAAACAAGGAATAGCTTGGCGTGAATTTTCAGGCCAGGCGCGGAGAAGATAACGTGGACGCCCGCTTCCGTCAGGCGCTTCGCCCAATGGATGTTGGCTTCTTCATCAAAGCGCGCCTGCAGCTCAACCACCACGGTCACTTTTTTACCGTTGTGCGCCGCGTGGATCATCGAATCAATAATGCGCGAGTCTTTCGCCACGCGGTAAATATTGATTTTGATAGCCAGCACGCTCGGGTCAAACGAGGCCTGACGCAGCAGTTCCAGCACGTGCTCAAAGGTGTGATACGGGTAATAGAGCAGCACATCGCGTTCACGAATGGCGTCGAAACCGTTACGGAATTTATCGAACCAGATATGACGCAGGCGTGGCAGCGGTTTGTTAACCAGATTGGCTTTACCGACGTTCGGGAATCCAATGAAATCTTTAAAGTTATGGTAGCGGCCGCCCGGCACGATGGAGTCATAACGGGTGATAGCGAATTTTTTACGCAGCATTTCGACCATCGCATCAGGCATATCGCGCTGATACACAAAGCGTACCGGCTCAGCCGTCAGGCGCTGTTTCAGGCTCGAGGACATCAACTCCATCAGGCTCGATTCCATCTCATGCACCAGGTCGTACTCGGCGTCACGGGTCATTTTCATCGAGTAGGCATTCAGGGCGTCGTAATCGAAGAAGCCCTGGAAGATGTCGTCCAGGCAGTAGCGCAAAATGTTGTCGAGCAGGATCATCGGTTTGCGGCGACGCGGTGTTTCCGGCGGCAAATTGACGAAGCGCGGCACCTTATCAGACGGGATTTCCAGCAGGGCGTAGCTAATTTCTTCGCCGCGAATAATTTCCACCGCCAGATAGGTGTAATCGTCTTTCAGGAACTGGACTAAATCCGTTTCGCGATTAATCAGAATCGGCGTGATGTGCTGGCGCAGGTAATGTTTGAAGTAGTGGCGTAACCAACTTTGCTGATTGACCGATAACTGACGCTCGTTAATCAGGAAAATTTGATTACGCGCCATTTCGAGCAGCAACTCGTTATAAAGGCTGTCAAATTCCTGGTCGGCTTTCAGCACGCGGGCCTGAATTTTTCCCAGAAGATGGCGGGAATGGGCGGTGAGGCCTTGTTCTTCACTGATGATAATGCGGCGTTTGAGTTCGGCAAAACGTACTTTATAGAACTCATCAAGGTTATTGGAGTAGATCCCCAAAAAACGCATGCGTTCTATCAACGGGTTGCTTTTATCCGCTGCTTCCTGGAGAACGCGCTCGTTAAAGGATAACCAGCTCAGTTCTTTTTCGATATAAAGCTTATCCTGACCCATTACTACTCACACTCCGGTTGATTGACGCGGACAGCCCTCACATTATGGCGAGCTTTGACCAGTGATGTCCAACTGTGCCAGGTAAGTATGACAATAATCTGTTTGTCGTGAACCTGCGATAACGTTTTTTTATTATTCAGCGGTATGGGAGAGGAGAAAAAGCGCCTGTCGCGATGGACAGGTGGCCTGCAACTACGCTTCGGAGGCGTAGCCTTGCGCGGGGAGCTGAACACCGTCCAGCCATGCGCTGTTGTCTTTCATTGCCAGACGTCCGTCGACAAACCAGCTCACCACCAGTGGGTAAATGGCGTGCTCCTGGTGCTGAACTCGAGCGGTAATGTCATCTTCCGTGTCACCGGCGAACACCGGAACGTTGGCCTGTAAAATAACCGGGCCACCGTCGAGTTCGTCCGTCACGAAGTGCACGGAGGTGCCGTGCTCTTCGTCGCCGTTTTCCAGCACCTGACGATGGGTGTTCAGGCCCGGATATTTCGGCAGCAGGGAAGGGTGGATATTCAGCAGACGCCCTTGATAATGCGCCACGAACGCCGGACTCAGAATGCGCATATAGCCTGCCAGCACCACCACATCAGGGGCGTAGGCGTCAATTTCCTGCATCAGCTCGCGGTCAAATGCTTCGCGGTTGGGAAACTGACTGGCGCTCAGCACATGCGTCGGGATCGTTGCTTCACGGGCGCGCTCAAGGCCGAACGCGTCGGCCTTATTGCTGAAAACAGCCCGCAGGGTGCCATTGATTTTCTTCTGCTTGCAGGCGTCGATAATCGCCTGCAAATTGCTTCCGTTGCCAGAAATCAGCACCACAATATTTTTCATTACTCGATGACCACGCGCTGTTCAGAATCGGAAGCTTTGATATAGCCGATTTTCCACGCGTTTTCACCTTTCTCATTCATCAGCGCGATAGCTTTATCGGCTTCTGAGGCTGGCAGCGCAATCAACATGCCCACGCCACAGTTGAAGGTGCGATACATTTCATGTTGGCTAACGTTACCGGCGGTTTGCAGCCAGTTAAATACGGACGGCCACTGCCACGAGGATTCGTCGATCACGGCCTGAGTGTTGTCCGGCAGCACGCGCGGAATGTTCTCCCAGAAGCCGCCGCCGGTCAGGTGCGCGATGGCGTGCACGTCGACGCTGGCAATCAGTTCCAGAATGTTTTTCACGTAGATACGGGTTGGCGCCAGCAGGTGATCGGCCAGGGGTTTACCGTCGAGTTCCGTGGTTTCTGGATTGGTGTCGCTGACTTCAAGGATTTTACGCACCAGCGAATAACCGTTGGAGTGTGGACCGCTGGAGCCGAGCGCCACCAGCACGTCGCCACCAGCTACTTTGCTGCCGTCGATGATTTCGGATTTCTCAACCACGCCCACGCAGAAACCGGCCACGTCATAATCTTCGCCGTGATACATACCCGGCATTTCAGCGGTTTCGCCGCCCACCAGCGCACAGCCGGACTGCAGGCAGCCTTCGGCGATGCCGGTGATAACGCTGGATGCAACGTCAACGTCCAGCTTGCCGGTCGCGTAGTAATCAAGGAAGAACAGCGGCTCCGCGCCCTGTACCACCAGGTCGTTCACGCACATGGCCACCAGATCGATGCCGATGGTGTCGTGACGCTTAAGATCCATTGCCAGGCGCAGCTTGGTGCCGACGCCATCCGTACCGGAAACCAGCACCGGCTCACGATATTTTTGCGGCAGTGCGCACAGTGCGCCGAATCCACCCAGGCCACCCATCACTTCCGGGCGGCGGGTTTTCTTCACCACACCTTTGATTCGGTCAACCAGAGCATTACCCGCGTCAATATCAACACCGGCATCTTTATAGCTAAGAGAGGTTTTGTCGGTCACTGCAAGTCTCCACGAATGGCGTTAGCAAATAAAATCGGCGCCATTCTAACAGCCTAAGCAAACGTTTGCGAGCCTGGGCGCGGGATATCTTTTGTTGACGTTTTTTTACACGCTTTCAGCATTCATTCAGGCAAATTTGAGCCCGTTCACGAAAATGAAACCGGGTACATTTTAATGCTTGCAGGTTATTGCCACAGCACACAATATTCCACTGAAACCGGTTTCTGAAATTGCCGTCAGGAGGAGTAAAGCAGATGCATATTGCCGCGTTTGATATTGGTGGCACGGCGCTCAAAATGGGCGTAGTGACCGACGAAGGAACGATCGTCGCGAAAGGGAAAGTGGCCATCAAAGACAGCGACGGCGAGGCCATTCTGCAAGGCATTCTGAGCTGGCTGGATGCGCATCCTGAATGTGAAGGCATCGCCATTAGCGCCCCTGGCTACGTCAATCCTCACACTGGTTTCATCGAAATGGGCGGGGCTATCCGCAAATTCGACCAGTTCGGTATCAAAGCGTGGCTTGAAGAGCGCACCCGTCTGCCGGTTGCGATTGAAAACGACGCCAACTGCGTGCTGCTCGCCGAACGCTGGCAGGGCAAAGCGGCAGACATGAGCGATTTCCTGGTGCTGACCATTGGCACCGGTATCGGCGGCGCGATTTTCTGCAATAACCAGCTGGTGCGCGGCGCGCGTTTTCGCGGCGGTGAATTTGGCTACATGTTTACCGACCGCCCCGGCAGCCGCCACCCGACGCACTACACCATGAATGCTACCTGCACGCTGCGCGTCCTGCGCAACCGCTATGCGAGCCATATCGGGAAACCGCTTGATGACGTCAGTGGCGAAGAGATTTTCGACGCCTGCGATGCGGGAGACGCGGTTTGCCAGCGGCTGGTGAACGATTTTTTCAACGGCATCGCCAGCGGCCTGTACAACCTGGTCAATCTGTTCGACCCGCAAACTATTCTGCTCGGCGGCGGCATCACCGAACGCCCGGGCTTCCTGCAACAACTGAAACAGCATCTCGCCTGGTTCGGTATTGATGAATACGTCGATACCGTCAGCCACGGCAACGACGCCGGTTTACTCGGCGCGGTTTACCATTTTAATCAGCAGTCTGAATGTTAAAGAGGGAGTTGTTATGTCCGGATTTAAAAGCGATTTTCTGTGGGGCGGTGCCGTTGCGGCACATCAGCTGGAAGGCGGCTGGAAAGAGGGCGGAAAAGGCCCGAGCGTTGCCGATGTGATGACCGCCGGGGCCCACGGTGTAGCGCGTGAAATTACCGACGGCGTGCTGCCTGGAAAAAACTACCCGAACCATGACGCGATCGATTTCTATCACCGTTATAAAGACGACATCAAACTGTTTGCCGAAATGGGCTTCAAATGTTTCCGCACCTCGATTGCCTGGACGCGTCTGTTCCCGAAAGGTGACGAGCTGGAGCCAAACGAAGCGGGTCTGAAATTCTACGACGACCTGTTCGACGAATGCCTGAAATACGGCATCGAGCCGGTGATTACGCTGTCGCACTTCGAAATGCCGTATCACCTGGTGAAAGAGTACGGCGGCTGGCGTAACCGTAAAGTCATCGACTTCTTTGTGCGCTTTGCGAAAGTGGCGTTCGAGCGCTATCAGCACAAAGTGAAGTACTGGATGACCTTCAACGAAATCAACAACCAGGCAAACTTCCACGAAGATTTTGCGCCGTTCACCAACTCCGGCATCAAATACGAAGAGGGTGAGGATCGCGAGCCGATTATGTATCAGGCGGCGCACTACGAGCTGGTTGCTAGTGCGCTGGCGGTGAAAGTGGCGCGTGAGATTAACCCATCCCTGCAGGTCGGTTGCATGATTGCAATGTGCCCGATTTATCCGCTGACCTGCGCGCCGGACGACATGATGATGGCGATGAACGCTATGCATCGCCGTTACTGGTTCACCGATGTGCACGTGCGCGGCAAATATCCGCAGCATCTGCTGAACTACTTCGAGCGTCGTGGTTTTGAACTGGACATCACCGCAGAAGATAACGCCGCGCTGAAACAGGGCTGCGTCGATTACATCGGCTTCAGCTACTACATGTCCTTCGCCACCAAGGCGACGGCAGACAACCCGCAGCTCGACTACGATGAAACCACCAGCCTGGTCTCCAACCCGTACGTGAAAAAGTCTGACTGGGGCTGGCAGATTGATCCAGTTGGCCTGCGTTATTCACTGAACTGGTTCTGGGATCACTATCAGCTGCCGCTGTTTATTGTGGAAAATGGCTTTGGTGCCATCGACGTGCGTGAAAACGACGGCAGCGTAAATGACCAGTACCGCATTGATTATCTCTCCGCCCACATCGCCGAAATGAAAAAGGCCGTGGTGGAAGACGGCGTGGACCTGATGGGCTATACGCCATGGGGCTGTATCGACCTCGTCTCTGCCGGCACTGGCGAGATGAAAAAACGCTACGGCTTTATCTATGTCGATAAAGATAATGAAGGCAACGGCACCCTGGAACGTAGCCGCAAAAAATCTTTTGCATGGTATCAAAAGGTTATCAGTAGCAACGGCGAAGCGCTCTAATTGTGCGCGATTGATTCACTGAAAGACAAAACCTCGCTTCGGCGAGGTTTATTTTTATCCTTACTTTATAATGAGTAACAATGTGTTAATCACTTTGCTTGATCCCCGTCAATGAGAACGGGTATGGCGCTGCCTGCAAAAAGCGGTATAATCCGGCGATTTTTTTGTGGTTGCCCCTCAGAGGAGAAAGAGAATGAAGATTGTGGAAGTGAAACACCCGCTCGTAAAACACAAGCTGGGCCTGATGCGTGAGCATGACATCAGCACCAAACGCTTCCGTGAACTCGCCTCAGAAGTGGGCAGCTTGCTGACTTATGAAGCAACGTCTGACCTGGAAACTGAAACTGTCACCATCGAAGGCTGGAACGGCCCGGTGCAGGTCGAGCAGATTAAAGGCAAGAAAATTACTGTTGTGCCAATCCTGCGTGCAGGCCTGGGCATGATGGAAGGCGTGCTGGAGCACGTTCCGAGCGCGCGTATCAGCGTGGTCGGCATCTACCGTAATGAAGAAACCCTCGAGCCAGTACCGTACTTCCAGAAGCTGGTGTCAAACATCGACGAGCGCATGGCGCTGGTGGTTGACCCTATGCTGGCAACCGGCGGTTCAATGATTGCCACCATCGACCTGCTGAAAAACGCAGGCTGCACCAGCATTAAGGTGCTGGTTCTGGTTGCGGCACCGGAAGGTATCGCAGCGCTGGAGAAAGCGCACCCGGATGTAGAACTCTACACCGCGTCCATTGACCAGGGCCTTAACGAGCACGGATACATTATTCCGGGCCTCGGCGATGCCGGTGACAAGATTTTTGGTACCAAATAACAGATTCATTAAAAATAGCCGACTTTGAGAGTCGGCTTTTTTTTGACTAAAACACCGCAATACAAACAACAACACTCAGACAGAGGATAAGATTATGACGCGCCGCGCTATCGGGGTAAGTGAAAGACCGCCACTTTTGCAGACCATCCCGCTTAGTTTGCAGCATCTGTTCGCCATGTTTGGCGCGACGGTGCTGGTACCTTTCCTGTTCCACATCAACCCGGCAACGGTTCTGCTGTTCAACGGTATCGGCACGCTGATGTATCTGTTCATCTGCAAGGGCAAAATCCCGGCCTATCTCGGTTCAAGCTTTGCGTTTATTTCCCCGGTGCTGCTGCTGTTACCGCTGGGTTATGAAGTGGCGCTCGGCGGCTTCATTATGTGCGGTGTGCTGTTCTGCCTTGTGTCGTTTATCGTCAAAAAAGCGGGCACCGGCTGGTTGGATGTGATGTTCCCTCCGGCGGCGATGGGCGCGATTGTCGCGGTAATCGGCCTGGAACTGGCACATGTGGCGGCTGATATGGCTGGCCTGCTGCCAGCAGCGGGTACGGCGCCAAATACCACCAGCATCATGATTTCACTGATAACGTTGGGCGTAACGGTGTTCAGCTCCGTGCTGTTCCGCGGTTTCCTGGCGATTATCCCCATCCTGATTGGCGTGCTGACGGGTTACGCGCTGTCGTTTGCGGTCGGTATCGTCGACACCTCCGCGATTGCACAGGCTCCGTGGTTTGCGTTGCCAACCTTCTACACCCCGCGCTTTGAGTGGTTTGCTATCTTCACCATTCTGCCTGCCGCCCTGGTGGTTATCGCCGAGCATGTCGGCCACTTGGTCGTGACGGCGAACATCGTCAAAAAAGATCTGATCCGCGACCCGGGCCTGCATCGTTCGATGTTTGCCAACGGCCTGTCGACCATCATTTCCGGTTTCTTCGGCTCTACGCCAAACACCACTTACGGTGAAAACATTGGCGTGATGGCGATCACCCGCGTGTACAGTACCTGGGTTATTGGCGGCGCGGCGATCATCGCCATCCTGCTGTCCTGCGTCGGTAAACTGGCGGCGGCGATTCAAATTATCCCGGTTCCGGTTATCGGCGGCGTGTCTCTGCTTCTGTACGGGGTGATTGGTGCGTCAGGTATTCGCGTGCTGATTGAATCGAAAGTCGATTACAACAAAACGCAAAACCTGATCCTGACCGCCGTGATTCTGATCATCGGTGTCAGCGGTGCGACAGTCCATATCGGTGCAGCAGAGCTGAAAGGCATGGCGCTGGCGACCATCGTGGGTGTGGCCCTGAGCCTCATCTTTAAACTGATAAGCGTTCTTCGCCCGGAAGAAGTGGTGCTTGATCCCGCTGACAGCGATAAAACAGCGTAACGATCGATCAACCGGGCGGGACTTCCCGTCCGGTTCTCTCATTCGCGGATCTTGTGTTACACTCACCGCGTTTTTAGCAGTTCCATGTTGAGGTCACTCTGAACGCTCCGGCTCAGCTCTCTTTGCCACTCTATCTTCCCGACGACGAAACCTTTGCGAGTTTCTGGGCGGGTGATAACTCTTCTTTACTTGCCGCAGTGCAAACCATGCTGCGTCAGGATCACAGCGGATACATTTACGTCTGGTCGCGCGAAGGTGCTGGCCGCAGTCATTTGCTGCACGCAGCGTGCGCCGAGCTTTCACAGCGTGGCGACGCCGTCGGCTATGTTCCGCTGGATAAACGTACCTGGTTCGTCCCGGACGTGCTGGAAGGCATGGAGCATCTGGCGCTGGTTTGCATCGATAATATCGAATGTGTGGCAGGGGATGAGCCGTGGGAAATGGCGATTTTTAATCTCTACAACCGCATTCTTGAATCGGGCAAAACGCGCCTGCTGATTACCGGCGATCGTCCACCGCGCCAGCTGAATGTTGCTCTGCCGGATCTCGCATCCCGTCTCGACTGGGGGCAAATCTACAAGCTGCAACCGCTGTCCGATGAAGACAAACTTCAGGCGTTACAGCTGCGTGCGAAAATGCGTGGGTTTGAGATGCCGGAAGACGTCTGCCGCTTCCTGATGAAGCGCCTCGATCGCGAAACCCGCACCCTGTTTATGACGCTCGATCAGCTCGATCGAGCGTCGATTACCGCTCAACGCAAACTGACCATCCCGTTTGTGAAAGAGATCCTCAAGCTGTAGGCCGGATACGCATCGCGCCATCCGGCACAATTGCCCGGCGGCGCTACGCTTGCGCGGGCCTACAAAATCACACGACTATTCCCACCGGGCACGATATCACTTCAAATCATCCAATAGATGCTGCATCAACAGCGGAATTGGTCGGCCTGATGCCACGCTTTTACCCCCCTCACGCCACAATGCCGTACCGCTGACATCCAGATGCGCCCACGGAATTTCCGGCGGGCAGAAATGATGCAGCAACCATGCGGCCGACGCGCTGATCGCCGCATTATTCGTCGGTGTATTGCACAAATCGGCAATCGCGCTTTCGGTCTGTTTTTTCATTCGTCCATCGAGGGGAAGTGACCACACCTCATCGCCACTTTTCTTCCCGGCCTGAACCAGTTGCTCGCGCAACATCTCGTTTTGCGTCATTAATCCGCTCAGCTCATAGCCCAGCGCTTTTACCACTGCGCCGGTCAACGTCGCCATATCGATAATGAAACGGGTCTGCGGATGACGCTGGCTGGCCCAGGCAATCGCGTCGGCCAGTACCAGACGGCCTTCGGCGTCGGTGTTATTGATTTCCACCGTCATCCCGTTACAGGCCCGCGCCACGCTGCCGGGCTGCATCGCGTCCGGCCCGATGGCGTTCTCGGCCAGCGCTAATACACCCATCAACCGCACCGGCAGGGCCAGTTCCGCGATACTCAGCATCAGGCCGAGTACGTTTGCCGCGCCGCACATGTCGTATTTCATGGTGTACATGCCCGCGCCTTCTTTCAGCCACAGGCCGCCGGTATCGAACGTAATGCCTTTCCCAACGTAGCTGCGCACCGGGCCGTCTTTCGCCCCGTCATAATGAATCGCCAGCAGGCGGGGAGGGCGAGTTGAGCCTTTCCCGACGGCGTGCAGCAGCCCCAGGCTTTGTGCCTGAATGGCGTGTTCGTTCAGCACTTCACAATGCAGCGCAGGAAAATGCGCGCACAGGCGCTGAGCTTCCTCCACCACAAACTGCGGGGTACAGGTTTCCGAAGGGATATCCGCCAGGCGACGCGCTGCCAGCATCCCATTGGCGACCGCGTGCTGCTGACAAAATGCCTCATGCAGCGTTTCCTGCTGCGATGACAGACAGAACCCGGTCAGGCATTTGATCCGCTCGCGTGCCGTTTTTCCGCTTTTCAGGCCAAGATCGTCCAGGCTGTGATCGAGATTGAAAACCCAACGCAGAACAGGATCACGCACGCCGCTTTCGCTGAGCAAGGTGCAATCCAGTACCACGTTTTCGCTGACGGGCTTTTTGAAGAACGGCCGCAGAGAGGTGAGCAGCTCTTCGGTCAGCGTGTCCTGCCAGGCGGCGTCAGGAATAATTGTGATGCGGGCGAACGGCGTACAGCCAAATTGACTGTCTGCCAGCTGACCCTTGCGGGCCTGCGCGACCATTTCTGCCAGCAGCGGAATGTCGAACGCTTCCAGCAGCGGGCTGTCAGGCGAGGTAATCAGATGGCTGCCGTGCGGTACGGCTGAAGGTTCGGTGACTAAATGAAATTCCATGATTTACTCCTCAATCGGGGCGCTAATACGCGCGGCGTAAGCCTGCATCCATTCGTCATCCACCGGCTGGTAATGGGTTTTCTCCTGACGGCGCTCGGCGAGATAAACGGTCAGCGGCTGATTTTCCGTGGCGACCACAAACGAAAACGTTTTGATATTGGTGGCAGCGCCAAACTCCCCGCGGCGGTTCATGCACACCACCGACAGATCACCCGCGCGGCCAAACCGCGACATCAGCTTGTCTTCCAGCTCAAACACCACCGAATCCGCGGCGTCCTGCGGCGACATACCGCCCGCCATCCGACGCACGATTTCATAGCTGGTGCAGCCTTTCATTAGATCTTCGCCAACGCCGGTAGCCGTTGCCGCGCCTGTTTCACTGTCGCAGTAAAAGCCGGAGCCCATGATCGGGGAATCGCCAATGCGCCCGCGTTTTTTCATAAACAGGCCGCTGGTGGAAGTGGCGACGCTCATCGCCCCTTGCTGATCGAGCCCAATAATGCCGACCGTGTCGTGCCCATCATACGGGCTGAGGCCTTTATCGAGCGTTTCGCGACAGCGCTTGCGGTAGTGCTGCATTGCGCGGTCGGTCAGCATGGTTTTCTCGGCAAAGCCCTGTTCCAGAGCCCATTCACGCGCACCCTGGCCGACCAACAGCGAGTTATAGCGTTGGCGGCTGAGCGCCTGCGCCACGCGAACCGGATTGGCGATATCAGTCAGATTGCCGACTGCACCAAACGCCAGGGTGTCGCCGTCCATAAAGGCAGCATCCAGTTCAACCTCGCCGTTTTCGGTTGGAAGCCCGCCGTAGCCGACGGATTTGTAGAGCGGAAAGTCTTCAACGGCAACAACGGCATCCACAACGGCGGTGGATGCGGCTCTCCCTGCGGCCAGCGCCGACGCTGATTCAGTTACACCTTCCAGCGCCATTCGCCAGGTTGCAATAATTCCCCACATCGTTACGACTCCTGTTTTGCCATCTGGCGAGTTTCATTTTCAGTCAAGATTTCTGCCGCCCGATACTGCTTATCGAGAATGCGCATGAACGGCAGGTAAAGCATCGCGCCAATCAGCAGATTCAATATTTGCATTACGCTGCCGGAAAGGTGCCCGGTGACGATAAATCCGCTCAGCACCGGCGGCAGCGTCCACGGAATGAACACCCCGGTGGTGACCGCCACTGCGCCAATTTTCATCGCTACGTACTGGATGGTGACCAGCACCAGCGGCACGAGGTTGAACGGGATGAGCATGATCGGGTTCATGATGACCGGCAGACCGAACAGCACTGGTTCATTGATGTTGAATATCGACGCACCCGCGCCGAGGCGGGCCACTTCGCGCATGTTTTTACTGCGTGCGAAAATCAGCATCGCAATTACCAGCGACAGCGTAGCACCCGCACCGCCCATCCATATCATGTCGAAGAACTGCTCGGTAATGATGTGTGGCGGCGTCACGCCCGCCTGAATGGCGGCGATGTTGTCCGTCTGATTTTCCATCCACAGCGGACGAATAATGCCGTTGATCATCGAGCCGGAGTTAATGCCCACGGACCACAAAATGGTGATGCTAAACACGGTCATCAGCGCGCCGAAATACGAGGTGCCGTAGTGGCGAACCGGGGTGGCGACCACTTCATAAATGAACTGGTGAATGGTGTTGTAGTGGGTGTTTTCAAAGCCGATGCGAATGATCAGCACCAGGATCATCACCAGCAGCGCCGGGATCAGCGCCGCGAACGATTCCTGCACCGCTGGCGGCACGCCGTCCGGCATTTTGATAACCAGCTTTTTACGCTTCAGCCAGCAGAACAGCTCAGTCCACAACAGTGAACCGATCATTGCCACGAACAGACCTTTGCTGCCGATCCACTCCACCGGCATGACGGTAATACCACCGTTTTCTGCGACTTTAATAAACGGGGTCAGGATAAGGAAGCTCACCAGCGCCAGAATGCCGCACGACACGCGGTCTTCTTTGTAATGCTCTGCCAGGCGATAGGCCACCAGGAAACTGATAAACAGCGACATGGTGGAGAACACTGCATTAAACGGGATCTCGACGATGCTGCTCCAGCTCTCACCAAAGGTGTGAGACATAAATTGCTGATAGCCCTGATTAGGGAACGACGAAATCACCAGCAGGATCGATCCGACAATGATAAACGGCATGAATGAAACATAGGCACCGCGAATGGCGCACAGATGGCGTTGCTGCGCGGCTTTCGCTGCCAACGGCATCAGTTTGGCTTCTAAAAATCCCAGAACATTGTTCATTGTGAGCTCCGCACGAGACTGACTGTTTGTTTGTGTGTTATGTATGCGGATTATCAGTGAAAGGCGGGCGGTGAAAGGTGAATCCGGTCACAATGCCAGCGCGTGACCAATATAAATCTCATATGATTGGTTCTTACCGATCATCAGGAATTGACGATGGAAATTAAGCTGCATGCGAATGCCACCACCACGCCGCGCGTGCGTCGTTACCTTCAGCAGTCTGATAAAAGCGACCGTGAGCTGGCGAAAGAGTTGGGGATTTCAGTCACCACCGTCCGGCGCTGGCGCAATCGCGAGCAAACCGGCGACAGGCACACGACGCCAAATGTGGTACACAAAGTAATGAGACTTGAACAGGTGGCGCTGGTGAATGCGCTGCGTGACACCCTGTATGCCCCGCTGGATGAGCTGCTGTTTATGGTTAATGAAGGGTTAGGTATTCCGATTTCTCGCGCCACGTTGAACCGCTATTTGCGGCCTGCACATCAGCGGAAAAAGGCCGCACCGCAGGGGAAAAAAGCGCTGAGGGCGGGTGCGGTGCCAAATATGCTAACGCTTCATTATCGGCGGCTGTCGATGACGATGGACGATGGTGGCGATCACCATTTGCTGTGGGCACGTGAACCGCTGAGCGGCTGGTGCCACGCCCGGGTCTATTCCGGCATCTCGCTACCGCTGGTTGAGAACTGGCTACAGGAAACGCTGTCACGCTGCCCTGCTGATATTCAATGTCTTGAGACTGAGTGGGTTAAATGGCTTGAGATTGACGCGCCGGGCATGAACGTTTCCCGTCTGCCGCAGGCCGTAGCGAGCACGGTAACCTTTACGGAAGCCCTGCGTACGCTGGTTCCAGCCGCAACGGAGCCGGATGCTCTGGTGCAGCAGTTGAGCGTTTTATGGAATACCGGGAAAACGCAGAAGAAACTGGGAGAGAGTACGCCGCAGGGCTTTTTAAACGCTTACGCTGCGGCATCAAAACCTAGATAATTTCCAGCACCTGTTCCGGCGGGCGCCCAATCCGCGCCTGACCGTTTTTCACCACGATTGGGCGTTCAATCAGCTTCGGATGGGCCATCATCGCTTCAATCAGTGCGTTTTCACTGAGCGCACTGTCTGCCAGATTCAGTTCTTTATATACGTCTTCTTTCTGACGCATCAGCTCACGGGCGCTGGTCATGCCGAGCATTTTCAGCAGATTTTTCAGCGTCGCCTCATCTGGTGGCGTGTCGAGATACAGCACCACCTCCGGCTCCACGCCGTTGTCTTTCAACAGTGCTAAGGTTTCTCGGCTCTTGGAACAGCGTGGGTTGTGGTAAATCTGGACCGCTTGAGTCATCGGGTGTCCTTACATTTTTGAATAGGGTTTAAACGTTTCCTGCAACTGACGGAACTGGTCAATGCGAGCGTCATAACGTGCCTGCTGCAGACTGCCGAGTTTGACCTGGGCGCTGGCACTGCTGAGTAGGGAAATAGATTGATCGAGTCGACCGACCAGCGCCATACCTTCTGCCCGCGCCGCCAGCTCCTGATCGCGATTGCCGAGCTTGCCTTCTGCCTGCGCCAGTAAATCCCAACCGTTAACATCGTCTTTATAGGCAAAGGTGTAGCGATTAAGCAGCGTGGCCGCTTCCGCCGGGTTTCCGGATTCAAGCAAGGCATTGGCCAGGTTCAACTGAAGCACCGGGCTGTTGCGTAAATCTTTCGCCGCTTTCAGACGGTTAACGGCTTCAGCGTTTTTGTTCTGGCCCAGCGAAATGTCCGTTGCGAGATCGAGATACCAGACATTCTGTGGATTGGTGGTCAACAACGGCTGCAATTGCTTGCTGGCCTCAGCATAGTTATTGGCCTCCATCGCCTGAAGGGCGCGGCCATACTGTGCTGCGTGCTGCTCACGAATATTGCCTTTGGACCAGCTGTCGAGCAGGTCGCTGCCGAGTTGATTCTGGCCGTTGTTATACATGCCAAGCGTACGTGCTTTCGCCATGTAGAAATCTTCGGAAGACTGCACCACCACCGGACGCATCTGGTTGGCGCGGTTACGCGCATCCGCCAGACGGCTTTCCGGCAGGGGGTGCGTCAGCAGCATTTCGGGTGGTTTGGAAGAGTAGCGAGACTGGTCCATCAGCTTGTCCATAAACTGCGGCATAGCCTGAGGATCGAAGCCGGAACGCTGCAACACCTGAATACCGATGCGATCGGCTTCTTCTTCGTTCTGGCGGGTGAAGCTAATTAGCCCCTGCTGCGTGCCCGCCAGCGTACCGGTTAACGCCGCCATACCGGCCTGCGGGCTGGCCATTGCCAGCAGAATCGACCCCAGCGCACCTACCCAGGTCAGCGGCGCGTTACGCTTCTGGTCTTCCATTGCGCGGGCCAGGTGACGTTGAGTAACGTGCGAAATTTCGTGTGCCATCACTGAAGCCAGCTGGCTTTCGGTATCGGCATAGCGGAACAGCGCCGAGTGCAGGACCACGTTTCCGCCGAAGAAGGCGAAGGCGTTCAGCTCGTCGTTGTTAATTAAGAAGAAGTGAAACGGTGTACGCACCGAGTTGGCATGAGACACCAGGCGCATCCCGAGGCCGTTAATGTACTGAACCAGCAGCGGATCGTTAATCAGCGGCGCACTGCCGCGCAGTTGACGCACGTAAAAGTCGCCCATCTGCATCTCTTGTCCGATGGAGAGCGTGCTTCCTGCGGTGGTGCCCATATCCGGCAGTGAATCTGCGGAGTCCGCAAAGGCAGGTAAGGCCTGACTTAGGGTCAACGACGCGATGAGAGTCGCAACCAGCGTTTTTTTTAACTGCCTGAACATAACTCGGTCCTGTATGTAGGGTGTGCCAGTTTGACCGACAACGCGGCGTAACGTTCCACTGTCGGCTGCCATCGCAGTTTAGCTGGCTGCGAGACGCCTGAATATACCCTTGCGTGACTTTTGCTACTGGGTGCGGTGCCGCGCAAAAAGCACAGGCAATTTTGTGACATTTCGATACAATTCACACGGGCCTTTTGCCCGCCATTCAGGGAACGGTGTAGTTATGCTCGAAATGTTAATGCAGTGGTATCGTCGTCGTTTCAGCGACCCGGAAGCGATAGCGCTGCTGGTCATTCTGCTTGCCGGGTTCGGCATTCTCTTTTTCTTTAGCGGGCTGCTGGCGCCGCTTCTGGTCGCGATTGTGCTCGCGTATCTGCTCGAATGGCCTACCGTTCGCCTGGAACGTATTGGTTGCTCGCGGCGCTGGGCAACGTCGATTGTACTGATCCTGTTCGTCGGTATTTTGCTGCTGATGGCCTTTGTGGTGATGCCGGTCGCCTGGCAGCAGGGAATCAACCTGATCCGCGATATGCCAGGCATGCTCAATAAACTGTCGGATTATGCCGCCACCTTGCCACGCCGCTATCCGGCGCTGGTGGATGCCGGGATCATTGATGCGATGGCGGAAAACCTGCGCACCCGGATGTCAGGGATGGGCGACTCAGTGGTGAAATATTCGCTGGCCTCGCTGGTGGGGCTGCTGACGCTGGCGGTGTATCTGGTGCTGGTGCCGCTGATGGTCTTTTTCCTCGTGAAGGATAAAGAGCAAATGCTCAACGCTGTTCGCCGCGTGCTGCCACGCAATCGCGGGCTGGCAGGCCTGGTGTGGATGGAGATGAATCAGCAAATCACCAACTACATTCGCGGCAAAGTGCTGGAGATGATTGTTGTCGGCGTCGCTACCTGGATTGGCTTCCTGCTGTTCGGGCTCAACTATTCACTGCTGTTGGCGGTGCTGGTTGGCGTGTCGGTGCTGATTCCGTATATCGGCGCATTTGTGGTGACCATTCCGGTAGTGTGTGTGGCGTTGTTCCAGTTTGGGTTGGGGACGGAGTTCTGGAGTCTGTTCGCTGTGTACCTGATTATTCAGGGGCTGGATGGCAATTTGCTGGTGCCGGTGCTGTTCTCCGAAGCGGTGAATCTGCATCCGCTGGTGATCATTCTGTCGGTGGTGATTTTCGGCGGCCTGTGGGGATTCTGGGGCGTGTTCTTCGCCATTCCGCTAGCGACGCTTATCAAAGCGGTGGTGCATGCCTGGCCGGACAGTCCGGCAGTCGTTGACGAAGCGGAGTGAATATCAAGAGGCAGCATTCGCAACCATCAGGGAGGGAGCGGGCTATCACGATGTTGAGAAACCATTATTTAAAGGATTACACCGCGCAGCAGATAGTCCAGCGTGCGATGAAAATCATCCCTTACTCGGTCAATGTGATGGACGAGCAGGGGGTGATTATCGCATCCGGAGAGCCTGCGCGTATTCATCAGCGCCATGAAGGGGCGATCCTGGCGCTGAAAGAGAATCGGGTGGTGGAGATTGATTCCGCCACTGCCAATCAACTCAAAGGTGTGCGGCCGGGGATTAATCTCCCCATTTCGTTCAACGGGCAGCTGATTGGCGTGCTGGGCATTACCGGCGAGCCGAATAAGGTTCGGGCCTACGCGGAACTGGTGAAGATGGCCTCGGAGTTGATCATCGAGCACATGGCGCTTATCGAACAGAAACAGTGGGATAAACGTTACCGTGAAGAGCTGATTAACAAGCTGATTCAATATGAAAACACGCCGGATTCCCTGCATTCGATGGCATCGTATCTCGGTATCGATCTGGCGTTGCCCCGGGTGGTCATGGTGATTGAGCTGCGCCAGCCGGATCGCGAAGCGCTGCGTAATCTGATGGATTATTTCGACAATCGCGCCCGCGATCATCTGGTGACGTTCAGCGATTTCAACGAGTTGATTATCATCAAGCCCATTGTGCTGAAGGGCGGAGAATGGGACGTGCGTCAGGAGGTGAGCGCGTTGCAGAGCTTTAAATCCTGGGCGACGTCATCGGGTTTTAGCCGCATTATCATCGGCGGCTATTTTTCCGGGGAAACCGGGTTACATCGCTCGCTGCAGTCGGCCCGGGCGACTCAGGCGCTGGTAAAGCGACAGAAGCTAAAAAGCCAGTATGTTTTCTATCACGATTACGCGCTGCCTGCGTTGCTGGGCGGCGTGTCGGAAAGCTGGCAGGTGCAGGAGCTGTCGCGTCTGTGGCTGCATCTGGTTGAAAACGATGCCAAAGGTGTTTTGCAGCACACCCTTCGTACATGGTTTGAACAGAACTGTGACCTTACTCAAACCGCCAATACCCTGCACATTCACGTCAATACGCTGCGCTATCGCCTTCAACGCTGTGAGGATATTACTCAGATAAAAATCAATGAGTTGAAAAATATGCTCTGGCTGTATATCGGCATGGAGCTGCAGCGTGAATCTGTCGGTTCCCACAATTTTACCCCCTCGACAGGAGCGAAAATTCGTTAGAACCTCCAGGCCAAACGGCGACGTAATTTTCCATACTGCGTCGTCACTTAATGGAGCGCAACGTATGACGTCGATATCCGCATTAGGAGCCATAGCCGCACTGGTCGTGGCCATCATTTTGATTCTTAAAAAAGTTTCCCCTGCCTACGGAATGATGGTCGGGGCGTTGGTCGGTGGTCTGGTGGGCGGCGCAGATTTGCTGCAAACCGTGACGCTGATGGTCACCGGCGCGCAGGGCATCACCAACGCCGTGCTACGTATTCTGGCCGCCGGGGTGCTGGCTGGCGTGCTGATTGAATCCGGCGCGGCGAACACCATTGCCGAAACGGTGGTGAAAAAGGTCGGCGAAACCCGGGCGCTGCTGGCGCTGGCGATTGCCACGATGTGCCTGACGGCGGTCGGCGTATTCGTTGACGTGGCGGTGATCACCGTGGCACCGATTGCCTTGTCGATTGCCCGTCGCGCGAAGCTTTCGAAAACCGCGATTTTGCTGGCGATGATCGGCGGCGGTAAGGCCGGTAACGTAATGTCGCCGAACCCGAACGCCATTGCCGCTGCTGATAACTTCCACGTTCCGCTGACGTCGGTGATGCTCGCCGGCGTGATCCCCGGTCTGTTTGGTCTGGCGCTGGCGTATTTTCTGGCAAAACGTTTGAGCAAAAAGGGCAGTCCGGTCACGGAAGAGGAAGTGATTTCCCATGGCGATACCACCGGGCAGCCAGGATTCATGGTGTCAATCAGCGCCCCGCTGGTGGCGATTGTGCTGCTGTCGCTGCGACCGATAGCCGGGATTGCTATCGACCCGTTGATTGCCTTACCGCTCGGTGGGCTGGTGGGCGCGCTGTTGATGGGCCGCATTAAAGAGAGCAATCACTTTATGACCGCTGGGCTGACGCGGATGGCGCCCGTCGCCATCATGCTGCTGGGCACCGGGACGTTGGCGGGAATAATCGCCAATTCTGAACTGAAAGATGTGCTGATTAACGGCCTGACGGCATCGGGTCTGCCGGCCTATCTGCTGGCACCGATTTCCGGGTCCATTATGTCGATGGCGACTGCGTCGACGACGGCGGGTACCGCAGTGGCCTCAGGGGTGTTTGCACCGACGCTGCTGGAGCTGGGTGTCTCCGCTCTTGCGGGTGCTGCGATGATTCACGCGGGTGCCACGGTGCTCGATCACCTTCCGCATGGCAGTTTCTTCCATGCCACTGGCGGTAGCGTCGGTATGATCATTCGCGAACGTTTGAAGCTAATGCCGTATGAAACGCTGGTCGGTCTGGCCATCACTGTTGTCTCGACCCTGATGTTTGGCGTATTTGGACTCGCAGGATAATCCGTATGAAAATCGTAATTGCACCTGATTCATTCAAGGAAAGTTTGTCAGCGATGGCGGTAGCGACCGCCATTGAACAGGGATTTCGCCAGATTTACCCAGATGCACAATACGTCAAAGTGCCGATGGCCGATGGCGGAGAAGGTACGGTGGAATCGATGGTGGAAGCGAGCGGCGGCAGCTACCAGACTCAGCAGGTTATCGGGCCATTGGGCCAGCCGGTGCTGGCGCGCTGGGGCCTGATGGGCGATGGCGAAACGGCGATCATTGAAATGGCGTCAGCGTCGGGTCTGCATCATGTGCCGGCGGCGCAGCGTAATCCGTTGCAGACCACCAGCTATGGCACCGGGGAGCTGATTCTTGCGGCGCTGGAGCGCGGCGTAGCGCGTATTATTCTGGGGATTGGCGGCAGTGCCACCAACGACGGCGGCGCAGGGATGATGCAGGCGTTAGGTGCCCACTTACGTGATGCGCAAGGCCATGAGTTGGCGCACTGCGGCGGTGCGCTAAGTGAGCTTGCCAGCATCGACCTGAGCGGCTGTCATCCAAAACTAAAAGAGGTGACCATCACCGTTGCCTGCGATGTGAATAATCCACTCTGTGGTCCGCAGGGCGCGTCGGCGATTTTCGGCCCGCAGAAAGGGGCGACGCCGGAAATGATTGAAATGCTGGACGCTGCGCTGGCACGCTGGGGCGCACTTATCCAACAGCAGACCGGGCGCGAAGTGCTCAATGCGGCGGGCGCCGGTGCGGCGGGTGGCATGGGCAGCGCGCTGCTGGGGCTGCTAAATGCCCAACTGCGTGCGGGTGTGGACATCGTGGTGGAAGCGCTCAAACTCGAGCAGGCGGTGAAAGACGCGGATCTGGTGATTACCGGGGAAGGGCGGCTCGACAGCCAGAGTATCTTTGGTAAAACACCGATTGGCGTGGCGCGGGTGGCAAAGCTGCATCATAAACCGGTTATTGCGCTGGCGGGCGGTCTGAAAAGCTGTCACGAGGTGGTGTACGAACACGGAATTGATGCGGCGTTTTCGATTCTGACTCAGGTAGTAACGCTGCCGGAAGCACTGGACGCGGCGGAAGAAAACTTGCGGATTACGGCGCGCAATGTGGCGTCGGTGTGGAAAATGGCGCAGAAGGCACACAAAAATTAGAAACAAATACGGCCCGGCGGCGCGATACTTGCCGGGCCTACGCTTCAGTCCAGAACGTTGATTTTGTAGGCCCGATAAGCGTCAGTGCCATCGGGCACATTGCTATCAGGCGTTCTCTTTCAGCCAGTTCAGCACCACGTCGTGGTGATTGCTGGTTTTGAAGTCGTCGAACACGTGCTGGACTTTGCCGTCGCCGTCGATCAGGAAGCTGATGCGATGAATACCGTCGTAGGTTTTGCCCATGAAGGATTTCTCGCCCCAGATACCAAACTGTTCGCAGACCTGATGGTCTTCGTCAGAGAGCAGGGTAAAATTCAGCAGTTCTTTTTCAGCGAAACGGGAGAGCTTTTCCGGTTTATCCGTGCTGATACCCAGAACGTCAACACCCGCTTTTTTTAACTCATCCATATTGTCGCGTAAGCCGCAGGCCTGCACGGTGCAGCCAGGCGTCATGGCTTTTGGGTAGAAATAAACCAGAACACGCTGTCCCTGGAAGTCGGTTAAATTTACTTGCTCACCGTCTTGATCGGGCAAGCTAAATTTCGGTGCGATGTCACCGGCTTTCAGTGGGGTCATTACGAAACTCCATCTTGTTCATCATGCTGTGAATAATTGACGATGTTTATACTGCCTTGCGCTTTCAGTTCTGTACACAGGTCTTTAAACGCTTGTTCGATCTTTGCCGCATTTTGCGATGCCGGACTGTGGGCCGTCACCTGAATAAACAGCAGCGGAGAAGCCGCGTTGTTACCGGGCTGCGTACGGGAAACCAGCTCGGCGATATTCATACCGTTCGAGTCTAATAGCCCGGTAAAACGCTCGATGATATGTGGTGAATCAGACACTTCAACCTGTACCACTACGGTCAAAGGCTGCGCCGGACGCGGCTGCGCCAAGGTGCGTTTCATCACAATCAGTAAGTCCAGTTCCGCCCCTTTTAATGGCAATGTCGATTCAATCAGGGTAATGGCATTCCAGGTGCCAGAGAGCAGCATAATAAACGTAAATTCATCGCCGAGCATCGCCAGACGGCTGTCCTCAATATTACAGCCACAGCTACTGACGTGACGGGTGATGGTGTTTACGATGCCAGGGCGATCGGCACCCAGAGCAGTAATCACCAAATAGTGATGTAGGGAGGCTGTCAAACCTGTTCTTCCTGTAAAAAGGGGAGGTTGTGACTAGGAAAGCATAAAAAAAACCGGCATACAACATCCTGAGTGCCTCCAGTCTCTTGCTTTTATAACAGGACCAAACGTACCATTGAGGCTCTTGTCCGCACATCAGCACTGAGGATGGCCCATGTTCACGGGAAGTATTGTAGCGCTTGTCACGCCGATGGATGAAAACGGTCAGGTCGACCGCTCCAGCCTGAAAAAACTGATTGATTACCATGTCGCCAGCGGAACCTCGGCGATTGTTTCGGTAGGAACTACCGGTGAGTCTGCCACCCTGAGCCACGATGAGCACGGTGATGTGGTGATGATGACTGTCGAACTCGCCGACGGCCGTATCCCGGTGATTGCAGGCACGGGGGCAAATGCCACCGCAGAGGCCATCAGCCTGACCCAGCGCTTCAATAACAGCGGCATCGTCGGTTGCCTGACGGTCACGCCGTACTACAACCGTCCGACTCAGGAAGGTCTGTTCCAGCATTTCAAAGCGATTGCCGAACATACTGATTTGCCACAAATTCTGTATAATGTGCCGTCCCGTACCGGTTGCGATATGCTGCCGGAAACCGTGGGACGCCTGGCAGAAGTCAAAAATATTATCGGTATTAAGGAAGCCACAGGGAACTTAAGTCGCGTTCACCAGATCAAAGAGCTGGTTTCTGATGACTTTATTCTGCTGAGTGGTGATGACGCCACTGCGCTCGACTTCATGCAGCTCGGTGGTCACGGTGTGATTTCCGTGACGACTAACGTAGCCGCGCGCGAAATGGCAGAAATGTGTAAACTGGCCGCCGACGGGTGCTTTGCTGAAGCCCGTGCGATTAACCAGCGTCTGATGCCGTTGCACTATAAATTATTTGTCGAACCCAATCCTATCCCGGTTAAATGGGCTTGTAAGGAATTGGGTCTTGTGGCGACCGATACGCTGCGCTTGCCAATGACCCCGATCACCGCCCATGGCCGTGACGAGGTGGCATCCGCGCTGAAGCATGCCGGTTTGCTGTAAAGTTTAGGGAGATTTGATGGCTTACTCAGTACAGAAGTCGCAGCTGGCGAAAGTTGCGGGTGTTTCGCTTGTTCTGCTCCTCGCAGCCTGTAGCTCAGATTCGCGCTACAAGCGCCAGGTGAGCGGTGATGAAGCCTATCTGGAAGCGCCGCCGCTTTCTGAACTTCATGCACCGGCCGGTATGATCCTGCCGGTCGAAAATGGCGAATACAACATCCCTGTGGCCCGCGGCGATGGCGCAACGGGTAAAGCACTGGACATTCGTCCACCTGCACAGCCGTTAGCCCTGGTTTCAGGCGCTCGCACCCAGTTTACGGGGGACACCGCCACGCTGATGGTCGAAAGTGGCCGTAGCGGAAATCTGTGGCCGCAGGTTGTGAGCATCGTTCAGGGTAAAAACTACACCATCGACAAGCGCGATGATGCGACGCAGACGCTGACCACAGATTGGGTCCAATGGAACCGTCTGGACGAAGATCAGCAGTACCGTGGCCGCTATCAGGTCTCTGTTAAACCGCAGGGCTATCAACAAGCCGTCGTGGTGAAACTGATGAACCTGGAACAGGCGGGCAAACCTGTTGCCGATGCGGCATCTATGCAGCGTTACAGTGCCGAAATGCTCAACGTGATTTCTGCAGGACTGGATAAGAACGCGACCAGCGCACAGAACGCCGCGCAGAGCCGCGACGGTGCAACCTTCGACGTACAGAGCGCGGCAGATGATACTGGCTTGCCAATGCTGGTCGTACGTGGTCCGTTCAATCAGGTGTGGCAGAAACTCCCGGCCGCGCTGGAAAAAGCAGGCATGAAAGTGACTGACAGCACCCGTTCGCAGGGCAGCATCAACGTCACCTACAAACCGCTTTCTGACAGCAGCTGGCGTGACCTTGGCGCAAGTGACCCGGGCCTGAGCTCTGGTGACTACAAGCTCCAGGTTGGCGACCTCGATAACCGCAGCAGCATGCAGTTCATCGATCCGAAAGGACATACGCTGACCCAGTCGCAGAACGACGCGCTGGTAGCCGTATTCCAGGCAGCATTTAAGTAAGAAATAAAAGGGCTGGAGCAATCCGGCCCTTTTTTCTGTTATTATACGCAAACGTGTGCGTCGGCAGAAAAGCCCGATTTTAATGTCTAATTTCCTACCCGGAGTATTGAAAGATGCAAAAGCAAGCTGAGTTGTATCGCGGCAAAGCGAAAACCGTTTACAGCACGGAAAACCCGGACCTGTTGGTGCTCGAATTCCGCAACGATACGTCAGCAGGTGATGGAGCGCGTATCGAACAGTTCGATCGTAAAGGGATGGTGAACAATAAGTTTAACCATTTCATTATGAGTAAACTTGAAGAAGCGGGTATTCCGACCCAGATGGAGCAGCTGCTGTCCGATACCGAGTGTCTGGTCAAAAAACTCGATATGGTGCCGGTAGAATGCGTTATCCGTAACCGCGCTGCGGGTTCGCTGGTGAAGCGTCTGGGCATTGAAGAAGGCATCGAACTGAATCCGCCGTTGTTCGATCTGTTCCTGAAAAACGACGAAATGCACGATCCGATGATTAACGAATCCTACTGCGAAACCTTCGGGTGGGTGAACCGCGAAAATCTGGCCACCATGCGTGAGCTGACCTACAAAGCGAACGACGTGCTGAGCAAGCTGTTTGATGATGCGGGTCTTATCCTGGTCGATTTCAAACTCGAGTTTGGCTTGTTCAACGGCAAAGTGGTGCTGGGCGATGAGTTCTCTCCGGACGGCAGCCGTCTGTGGGATAAAAACACCATGGATAAAATGGACAAAGACCGTTTCCGCCAGAGCCTCGGCGGCCTGATTGAAGCCTACGAAGAAGTTGCGCGTCGTTTAGGCGTTCAGCTCGACTAACCCGAGATACGAATCGATTGCCCGGTGTCGTTTATGCTTTCCGGGCCTGAAACTAAGAGGATGCTTGTCATCCTCTTTTGATATCTGCCTTGTTAACTATGGTAATCCTGCCTTTAACCGCCTACGATCACTGTATCAGGAACATGAAATACAGAGGTTGTTATGCGCTGGCAAGGTCGTCGCGAGAGCGATAATGTGGAAGACAGGCGAAACGATTCCGGCGGAATGTCCCCAATCGGCGGTGGTCGTGGTGGTTTGCGTCTCCCTCGCGGAAAGGGCGGAATTATTCTGCTGATTGTGGTGGTGGTGGCGGGCTATTATGGCGTTGACCTCACCGGAATGCTCACCGGCCAGCCGATGGTTCAACAGCAATCAGCACAGCGCTCCATCAGCCCTAATGATGACGAAGCGGCTAAATTTACCTCCGTTATTCTCGCCACCACCGAAGACACCTGGGGACAGATTTTCCAGAAAATGGGCAATCAATATCAGCAGCCTAAACTGGTGATGTACCGTGGTGCGACGCGTACCGGTTGCGGTACCGGTCAGTCGGTGATGGGGCCGTTCTACTGCCCGGCAGACAGCACCGTTTACATCGATCTCTCTTTCTACGATGACATGAAAAACAAGCTCGGCGCGGACGGTGATTTCGCTCAGGGCTACGTGATCGCGCATGAAGTCGGACACCACGTACAGAAACTGCTCGGTATCGAGCCGCAAGTGCGCCAGATGCAACAGAATGCGTCTAAAGCTGAGGTAAACCGTTTGTCGGTGAAAATGGAATTACAGGCAGACTGCTTCGCGGGTGTCTGGGGCCACAGCATGCAGCAGCAGGGCGTACTGGAAGCAGGAGATATACAGGAAGCGCTGAACGCTGCCCAAGCGATTGGCGATGATCGTCTACAGCAACAAAGCCAGGGCCGGGTGGTACCGGACAGCTTCACCCACGGGACATCGCAGCAGCGCTATAGCTGGTTCAAACGCGGCTTTGACAGCGGTGACCCGTCTCAGTGCAACACCTTCGGTAAAACAGCGCTCAACTAACTCATGCCTGACATGGACGCCATTCTCGCGCAGAGCGCGAACATGAAAGCGCAAGGCATTCGCCGTCTGCTGGTCCTGAGCGGCGAGGCCGACTGGAGCTACCAGCAGGCTTTGCGCCTGCGTGAGCAACTGGGCGGTGACGGGGTGTTTATCTCACCTCAGCTTCAACCAGAACCGTACTGCGCGCCCTCGGCGCTGAAAACACTACTCGGGCGTGAGTTCGAACACGCCTTTTTTGATGCCCGCCGTGGTTTTGACGTCGCCGCTTTCGCGGCCCTGGCCGGTACGCTAAAAGCCGGAAGCTGGCTGGTGCTTCTTGTCCCCACACTCCAGCACTGGCCGACACTGACGGACGACGACTCCGTGCGCTGGAGCGATAGCCCCGAGCCCATCTCTGCGCCGCATTTCGTCGGCCACTTTTGCCGCGTGTTGCAACGCGACGCAGAAGCGCTGCTTTGGAGGCAAAATCAACCGGTTGCGGTTCCAGGGTATCGCCCGCGTCCGCACTGGCATGCCGCGAACGGCGAGCCGCAGGCTGAGCAGGCGGAGATCCTCACCGCGCTGAAAACCTTGCCGCCGGGCGTGGCGGTAGTGACCGCCGAGCGCGGCCGCGGGAAGTCAGCGTTGGCGGGAATGCTGCTGAAAACGCTGCCCGCGAGCGCCGCCATCGTAACGGCTCCTGCCAAATCGGCTACCGACGTGCTGGCGCAATTCGCCGGAGAACACTTCCGGTTTATGGCGCCTGACGCGCTGCTGGCCTCAAATGAACAGGCGCAATGGCTGATTGTCGATGAAGCAGCCGCCATTCCTGGCCCGCTACTTGAACGGCTGGTGAGCCGCTTTCCGCATACGTTATTGACCACGACCGTGCAGGGCTATGAAGGCACCGGGCGTGGTTTTATGCTTAAGTTTTGTGCCCGTTTCCCACATCTGTCGGCGTTCACGCTGAATCAGCCGGTACGGTGGGCAAGTGGCTGTCCGCTGGAAGCCTTCATCACCGACGCCCTGCTGTTTGATGACTCGCTTCCCGCGTTACCTGCGCCAGACACCGTCCAGCTTCAACGCATTGAACAACCGGCGTGGGAAAGCGAGTCGGAACAGTTTTCTGCCATGTACCGGCTGCTTTCTGCTGCGCATTACCGGACATCTCCCCTCGATTTACGCCGCATGATGGACGCCCCCGGGCAGCATTTTATTGCCGCACGTGAAGGCGAAACGCTGACCGGTGCGCTGTGGCTGGTGGAGGAGGGCGGGTTGAGCCCGGAACTAAGTCAGGCGGTGTGGGCCGGTTTTCGTCGCCCGCGCGGTAATCTGGTGGCGCAATCACTGGCGGCACACGGCAGTAGCCCGCAGGCCGCAGCGCTCAGGAGTCAACGTATCAGCCGCATCGCCATTCATCCGCAGCGGCAACGGCAGGGTACAGGCCAGCGGATGATTACGGACGTCATCGCGCAGACCAACGACTGCGATTATCTCTCCGTAAGTTTCGGTTTTACCGATGAACTTTGGCACTTCTGGCAGCGATGCGGTTTTCTTCTGGTGCGATTGGGTACGCATAGGGAAGCCAGTAGCGGCTGTTACACCGCGATGGCCATTTACCCGCTGAGTGCGGCAGGCCATCAGCTTGCAGAGCGTGAACAGGGCCGCTTCGCACGCGATGCATACTGGCTGGCGCAATGGCGTGATGATGGTGGTCAGGCCGCAAATCAGCCATCAGAGGCTATTCTTACAGATGATGACTGGCAGGAACTGGCCGGTTTTGCCTGGGCGCATCGTCCTTTGATGGCAGCGGTCGGAAGCCTTCAGCGACTGCTCGCGGTGGTCACGCTGCCCTTGCCCGCATTACGAAGCTCGCTGGCACAACAACGCGACGCCACACCGGTTCTGGGTGGACGCAAAGCGCTACTGGCGAAGCAGCGTCATGAGGCGGCAGATGCGCTGAAATGTCTCGATGTGCATCGCAGTGAGACGCTGGCGGAACAGGTGAAAAACCTGCAGTTTTTTTAACAAACTCATTCAGTTAAATGTCATGGTCATTAGCGCCCAACGGCGTAGACTCCCCAGCAACAGACCAAGGAGAAAGCCATGAAACATGACCATTTTGTTGTGCAAAGTTCATCAGCCCCAGCCAAACAGCTGCTGCTGTTGTTTCATGGCGTGGGCGATAATCCGGTGTCGATGGGGCAGATTGGCAGCTGGTTTGCGCCGCTGTTTCCAGACGCACTGATTGTCAGCGTCGGTGGCGTTGAGCCTTGTGGCCCGAACGGCCGCCAGTGGTTTTCCGTACAGGGCGTGACGGAAGAAAACCGTCAGCAGCGCATCGATGCCATTATGCCGACCTTCATCGACATCGTGCGCCACTGGCAGAAAGAGAGCGGCGTTGGCCCGCTGGCCACGGCGCTGATCGGTTTCTCTCAGGGCACGATAATGTCGCTCGAAAGCACCAAAGCGGCACCGGGTCTGGCATCACGCATCATCGCCTTCAACGGACGATTTGCCACGCTGCCGACCAGCGCCAGCACCGCGACCACCGTGCATTTGATTCACGGCGGTGAAGACCGGGTAATTGATTTGGCCCATGCAGTGGCAGCTCAGGAAGCGTTGATTGAAGCGGGCGGGGACGTCACCCTGGATATCGTGGACGACCTGGGGCACGCTATTGACGATCGCAGCATCCAGTTTGCGCTCGATCATCTGCGCTATACCGTGCCGAAACACTATTTTGACGAAGCGCTGAGCGGCGGTAAACCGCAGGACGACGAGATCATCGAATTGCTGTAGCATCCGCACTTAAGTCCCTGATGCTCCAGTGTATTACTGGAGCGTATCACTCAGGTTTGAGTCTTCAATGAGTAGCCATACAGCCATCTGGCTATTTAAGCGGTTAAAATAAAAAGACATAAAAGTTGCTATATTAATTTCCCTGTGTCTTAATGGCGTCCTTGGTTTGGAACACAGACCTTATGAAAGCAGTTTTAGTAAAGCAGTCCTCAGTTCAGGTGTTATCAATAGATATTGCCCTTCATGAGCCGCCTCCTAAGTGCTAAGTAAGTAGCTCTCTCATTACAGGCCATCATCGCCGCATTTAGTGGCTCAATAATTAAGGAAATATCTATGTCTAATAAAATGACTGGTTTAGTAAAATGGTTCAACGCTGATAAAGGTTTCGGCTTCATCACTCCTGACGATGGCAGCAAAGATGTATTCGTACATTTCTCTGCAATCCAGAGCGATAACTTCAAAACTCTTGATGAAGGCCAGAAAGTATCCTTCACCATCGAGAACGGCGCTAAAGGCCCAGCAGCTGGTAACGTATCCCCGCTGTAAGTCTTGCTGATTATCAGTAGCCATTACGACAGCGATGAAGACAATCGTCTGAGCAGTTAATTAAGCGCTACTGATAAAGAATAAACCCGCCGAGTGCGGGTTTTTTATTGCCTGAAATTCAAGTGATGATTTGTCTGGTTGCCCGGTTTGTAGGCGCTGCTAAGCGCAGCACCAGCAGGCACAATATTAAGCTCAATAAAAAAGCGCCCATTTGGCGCTTTTCGTGTTTAAGGCTTTTTCTTCGGCCACTCATCGTCGTCGTCCCACTTATCGTTGAAGTCACGATGCGGGGGAAGGTCCGGCTTGTTCGCCATATACTTCTTCGGGTCGACGCGCTTGAGATCTTTGATGACGTTAAGGATAACGCCTAACAAAAACACCAGCACCAGGATCCACCAATATTTAGCCAGCCAGTCCATGCCTGATACCTCTTTGAGTAATGCCGCTACGCGACAAGTTGTTCCATGATCCGCTGATACATTCGGGCGAGAAGCTGCAGGTCGGCGGCGTTAACGCATTCATTGATTTTATGAATGGTGGCATTTACCGGCCCCAGTTCTACGACCTGAGCGCCCATCCGGGCGATAAAGCGTCCGTCTGAGGTGCCGCCAGTGGTCAGCAGTTGCGGTTTAATTTCATTATAGTGCTCAATGGCGTTCACTACCGCATCGACCAGCTTGCCGCGTCCGGTGAGGAACGGCTGCCCGGAGAGCCACCAGTCCACGCTGTAGCGCAGTTGGTGTTTTTCCAACAGAGCGATTACGCGCTCTTTGATCATTGAGTCGGTCAGTTCGGTGCTGAAGCGGAAGTTGAACTGCACCACCAGATCGCCAGGGATGACGTTATTGCTGCCAGTTCCGGCATTAATATTCGCAATCTGCATGCTGGTCTGTGGGAAGTATTCGTTGCCCTGATCCCACTCGATCTGCACCAGCTCATTGAGCATCGGTGCTGCGCGATGGACCGGGTTATCGGCCAGATGCGGATACGCCACGTGACCCTGCACGCCATGAATGGTCAGGTTGCAGGTGAGCGAGCCGCGACGGCCGTTTTTCACCACGTCGCCCACGACTTCGGTACTGGACGGTTCACCGACCAGGCAGTAATCGAGGCGCTCGTTACGTGCCATCAACGCTTCAACCACCTTAACGGTGCCGTGTGTTGCGCTGGCTTCTTCGTCGGACGTTATCAAGAACGCCAGACGGCCTTTATGGTTCGGATACTGGGCGACAAAACGCTCGGCGGCGACAACCATCGCCGCGAGCGAGCCTTTCATATCCGCCGCACCGCGACCAAACAACATTCCGTCACGGATAGTCGGTTCGAACGGCGGATTGATCCAGCGGTTGGCATCGCCTGCAGGCACCACGTCGGTGTGACCGGCAAAGGCGAGTGTTTCACCTTTCCCGCGCCACGCCCAGAAATTCTGCGTGTCGCCGAAGTCCATCGCTTCAACGGTAAAACCAATCGCGCGCAGGCGCTCAATCATCAGCGCCTGGCAACCCGCATCATCGGGGCTAAGGGAAGGGCGGCGAATAAGCTGCTGAGCCAGCTCAATGACCGGGCATGACATACACTACACCTCGTTATACGTCTGGTAACTGGAATCACTAAAACCCAGCAGCATAGGCTGACCGGGCGCGCAGAGCAATGGGCGTTTGATGATTGCTGGCATTTCCAGCATCAATGCGGCGGCAGAATCAGCATTTGTGATACTGGCGCGGACAGATTCATCCAGCTTGCGCCAGGTAGTGCCACGCGTATTCAGCAGCGCTTCCCAGCCCAGTTCGGCGATAAATGTGTCGAGTAACGCGCGGTCAAGACCGTCAGCCCGGTAATCGTGAAAACGGTATTCGAACTGGTGGTCATCCAGCCAGCGGCGTGCCTTCTTGATGGTGTCGCAGTTTTTTATCCCGTACATCGTTATCATGTTTAATCCTTTTGCGTTGGAACAGGTAAATCGCTCAGATTTTTCGAATAATGAAAATCGGTTGTGGATCATACGCGAAATATTTATACGACCCTACTTATCCCTAAGCGAAATATCAACCCGGAATAATTGAATAGATTTTCACCTGAAGCGCATAATATTGTGAACTCATGCGGAAGTTGTGTTGTTTCAAAACATTGCAGTAAGTCACATTAAATAAATGGCTATCAGTCATAGTAATGTTAAGCCCCCGTGATACGGAGACTCAGGGCAGTTATCGCAGCGATGGGGTATCCCATCTTCACAACTCCAGGCTATTTTCGTACACTAACGATAATAATAAGAGAGGTTGTTATGATCGAACATGAACTGGGAAACTGGAAAGATTTTATCGAAGATATGCTTCGTAAATAATTCCGTTGTGGGTAATGCGCTAACTGTTTTAACGTTGTATTGCACCGCATAAGCGATAAAAAAGGCGACCTGAGGTCGCCTTTTGCATTTTATTGTTCAGATTATTGCGGCTTCTCTTTCAGCGGGAAGCGACGGCGCACTAATACGAAGAACAGCGGCACGAAGAAGATGGCCAGGATCGTTGCGGATATCATGCCGCCGATAACGCCGGTACCCACCGCGTGCTGGCTGCCGGAGCCCGCGCCGGTGCTGGTCGCCATCGGCAATACGCCGAAGATAAACGCCAGCGATGTCATCAGAATGGGGCGTAGACGCTGGCGGCAGGCGTGAAGCGTAGCGGCCAGCAGGTCCTGACCTTTTTCATTCATCTCATTGGCGAACTCGACGATCAGAATGGCGTTCTTGGCCGCGAGACCGATAACCGTCAGAAGGCCAACCTGGAAGTACACGTCGTTTTCCAGCCCACGCATCCACGTGGCGAGCAAGGCGCCGAAGACGCCGAGCGGCACCACCAGCATCACCGAGAACGGCACTGACCAGCTCTCATACAGTGCCGCCAGACACAGGAACACCACCAGCAGCGAAATCGCATACAGGGCAGGTGCCTGAGCACCCGACAGGCGTTCCTGGTAAGACATCGCCGTCCACTCCAGACCAAACCCGGTCGGCAATTGCGTGACAAGTTTTTCCATGATTTGCATCGCGGTGCCGGTACTCACACCCGGTGCGGCTTCACCGACGATTTCCAGCGCGGAATAGCCGTTGTAACGCTCCAGACGTGGCGAGCCCGTTTCCCAGCGTGAGGTGGCAAAGGCCGAGAATGGCACCATGCTGCCGCTGCTGTTGCGGACATACCAGTAATTAATGTCGTTTGGCAGCATGCGATAAGGTGCAGCAGACTGGACGTACACTTTCTTGGTACGGCCACGGTCCATAAAGTCGTTGACGTAATCCGAACCCCAGGCCGTTTGCATGGTGTCGTTAATGTCGTCGATAGACACCCCGAGCGCCTGCGCTTTGCGCTGATCGATATCGATTTGCAGCTGCGGGCTGTCGTCGAGGCCGTTGTGGCGCACGCGGGTTAAGTCTGGTTCGTTACCGGCTAAATCCAGCAGCTTATCGCGCGCCGCCATCAGAGCGTCATGACCGAGGCCTGCGTGGTCCTGAAGCTCCATATCGAAGCCCGCTGAGCTGCCGAGACCGCTGATTGCCGCCGGGCTATTGGCAAACACCCGCGCTTCGTTAATTTTATTAAACGCTTTGGTGGCACGTTCGATAATGGCAAACGAGGTGCCCGTTTTGGTGTCACGATCGTCCCAGTCTTTCAGACGGATAAACATACGCGCCACGTTTTGCCCGTTACCGCCAGGGCCGGAGCCGATGGTGGCAAAAATCGATGCGACGTTCGCCTGCTCGTTTTTGAAGAAATAGTCCTCAACCTTTTCCACTACTTTCAGGGTTTGTTGCTGGGTGGAGCCGCTTGGCAACTGGATGGAGGTCAGGAACATGCCGCGGTCTTCCTGCGGCAGGAAGGAGGTCGGCAGTTTAACGAACAGGAATACCATGCCGCCGAGCAGCAGCACGTAAATCAGGATCCAGCGCACGCTGCGATGCAGAATTTTCCCGACGCGCGTTTCATAGCGTTTGGCGCTTTTATCGAACATCCGGTTAAACCAGCCGAAGAAACCTTTCTGGCCGTGCTGTTCGCCCTTATGCAGCGGCTTCAACAGCGTGGCGCACAGGGCTGGGGTGAGGATCATCGCGACCAGCACCGACAGTACCATTGCCGAAACGATAGTCACAGAGAACTGACGGTAAATCGCCCCCGTGGTGCCGCCGAAGAAGGCCATCGGGATAAACACCGCTGACAGAACCATCGCGATACCGACCAGCGCACCCTGAATTTGCCCCATCGATTTGCGCGTTGCTTCTCGGGGTGAAAGCCCTTCGGAGCTCATGATGCGCTCGACGTTTTCCACCACCACGATGGCATCATCCACCAGCAGGCCGATGGCCAGCACCATGGCGAACATCGTCAGGGTGTTTATCGAATAGCCGAAGGAGAACAAAATAGCGAAGGTACCCATCAATACCACCGGCACGGCGATAGTCGGGATCAGCGTCGCGCGGAAGTTTTGCAGGAACAGGTACATCACGAGGAACACCAGCGCGATGGCTTCCAGCAGCGTTTTCACCACGTCATGGATAGACGCTTTCACGAACGAGGTGGTCTCGTAGGCAATTTTGTATTCCAGCCCGTGTGGGAAGTAATGCGATAGCTCATCGAGTCGCGTTAGCGTCGCTTCGGCGGTTTCCATTTCGTTAGCGCCAGAGGCGAGCTGAACCCCCAGGCCGGATGCTGGTTTGCGGTTATAGCGGCTCAGATAATCGTAGTTTTCTGCACCCAGTTCGACTTTGGCGACATCGCCCAGCGTGACCAGTGAGCCATCTTTATTCACGCGTAGGGTGATATCGCGGAATTGTTGCGGCGTTTGTAACAGTGATTGCGCATTGACCGTGGCGTTCAACGCCTGTTTATCGACTGACGGCGTACCGCCTAACTGGCCGACCGCCACCTGTGCGTTCTGTGAGCCGATCGCGTCGGTTACATCCTGGGTGGTCAGCTGGTAGCTGTTGAGCTTTGCCGGATCGAGCCAGATACGCATGGAATACTGTGAACCGTAGGCGGTGATATCGCCCACGCCGTTCACACGGCTTAGCGGCTCCTGCACGTTACTGGCAACATAGTCAGCGATATCCTGCTTATCCATGCTGCCGTCCGTCGAGACGAAGGCGATGGTCAGAATGTTAGTATCCCCGGTTTTACGCACGGTCACGCCCTGATCCTGCACCGCCTGCGGCAGTTTTTTCAGCGCCGACTGCAGCTGGTTTTGCACCTGCTGCATCGCTTCGTTCGGGTCCGTTCCGGCAGTAAAGGTGATGGTCACGGTTGCTTGCCCGGCAGCGCTGCTCTGGGAAGACATGTACATCATGTTATCGAGCCCGGTCATATTCTGCTCGATAACCTGGGTCACCGTATTTTCCAGCGTTTGTGCAGATGCCCCCGGATAGTTGGCGGTGATACGCACGTTCGGCGGTGCTAAATCGGGATATTGCTCAACAGGCAGTGATAAAATCGCCAGCGTCCCTGTCAGACACAACAGGATGGCCAGTACCCAGGCAAAAATGGGGCGATCAATAAAGAAATTCGCCATCGGAATCAGGACCTCATTACACGTATTTTTTTGTTATTACAGGCTTTGAACACTGTAGCGGCAAGGCCTGAACGAAACGTGGAGAAATTAAGGAGATAGTGTAAATTATCATGCCGCTTTCATGCATAAGCATACATAACTGCATGTAAACATGCGTAACGACAAAGTAAGCTATGACGGGTAGACTTGATGGCGAATTCTGACGCTGTGGAGCCGAAATGTCATTCAATATCGAAATCATCAAAGACAAAGTCCTGTCGGAAAATTACTTCGTATTGCGCAATATCACCTACGATTTGACGCGCAAGGATGGGGAAGTGGTGCGCCATAAACGCGAAGTCTACGATCGCGGTAACGGAGCCACCATTCTGCTGTACAACCCGCAAAAGAAAACTGTGGTGCTGGTGCGCCAGTTCCGTGTTGCGACGTGGGTCAACGGCAACGCCGACGGCAGATTAATCGAAACCTGCGCCGGGCTGCTCGATGACGACGAGCCTGAAGCCTGCATTCGCAAAGAAGCGGTGGAAGAAACCGGCTATCAGGTTGACGACGTGCGTAAAGTCTTCGAGCTGTATATGTCGCCGGGCGGCGTGACCGAACTGGTGCATTTCTTTGTCGCCGAATACCACGACAACCTGCGTGCTAACGCGGGCGGCGGTGTAGAAGATGAAGACATCGACGTGCTGGAAATGCCTTTCGAACGCGCGCTGGCGATGGTCAAAAGCGGTGAAATTCGTGACGGCAAAGCGGTTATCCTGCTTCAATATCTGCAAAACGCCGGTTTAATGGACTAATCCGATTGAGTAAAAGGTGGTCGCCAGGTGAGGATACGCCGCACTAATCGACGTTTTTTTCTTCTGGGGTCATCTCGTGTCTTTTCGTCTGCTTTTTCTTTTGTTGCTGGTCGGGTTACCGTCGACGCTGACGTGGGCGGCGCCTGTGCAACAGGAATTCAGCGACTGGCAGGTGACCTGCAATAATCAGAATTTCTGCATAACGCGTAATATTGGCTTACACCACGGGCTGGTGATGTCGCTGACACGCAGTGCGGGTGCGCACAATGATTCGACCCTGCGCATCGAGCTGGGCGGCCCGGAAAACCAACTGCCCAAAATTCCCCCTATCGCCCCACGTTTGCTGCTGGACGGCTCGCCGTTAACGCTGGCCGGTGAACACTGGCAGATTACGCCGTGGCATCTCAGCACTGGCGACAGTCCAACCATCAACACTTTCCTCCAGCATATTCAGGATGGACAGACGCTGACGCTTGAAAAAGGCACGCAGAGCATCTCTTTGCAGGGGCTGAAAGCGGCGCTGCTGTTTATTGACGATCAGCAAAAGCGCGTCGGGAGTGAAACTGCGTGGATTGGCAAGGGCGATGAGCCACCGCTGAGCGTGCCGCCTGCACCGGCACTGAAAACGGTGAAAAAAGTGAATCCGACGCCGACGCCGTTCAGCCACGAAGAGTTTAACGATCTGCTCGATTACGGTACCTGGCGCATGAATAACAGCCAGTGCTCATTGGATCCCCTGCGCCGCGAAGTGTGGGTTACGCCACTCACCGACGATAAAGCGCTGCTGATGCTGACCTGTGAATCGGGGGCCTACAACACCATTTACCGGGCATGGCTTGTCTCGCGACAGAAACCTTTTGTCGCACAGTCTATAAGGCTGCGCCTGCCGTTCCTGCCGCCGGAAAGTGACGAGCGTGACATCGAACTGGTCAATTTGACCTTCAATGACAAAACGCGTGAGCTGGAGACGCTGGATAAGGGGCGCGGTCAGGGCGACTGCGGCGTACAAACGCGCTGGCGTTATGACGGCCAGCGCTTTCGGCTGGTGCGCTATGCCGGACAACCGGCCTGCGATAACTGGCAGGGGCCAGATGCATGGCCCACATTATGGATAACAAGGTAGTTTATTGCCTGATGGCGACGCTTCGCGTCTTATCAGGCCTACAAAACCGTAGGCCCGATAAGCTTGCGCCATCGGGCATTTTCACTACTTACTCATAACCTTCTTCGCGTTCTCGACAACATTCTCCACCGTAAAGCCAAAGAACGGGAACAGCTTCTCGGCGGGCGCTGATTCGCCATAGGTGGTCATGCCGACAATCGCCCCTTTCAGGCCCACGTATTTGTACCAGTAATCCGCAATCCCGGCTTCCACCGCCACGCGAGCGGAGACGTCCGACGGCAATACGGATTCACGATACGCCTCATCCTGCTTATCAAATACATCGGTAGAGGGCAGGGAAACCACCCGCACGCTATGCCCATCAGCCACCAGTTTTTCCGCCGCCAGCACGGTGATTTCCAGTTCTGACCCCGTCGCAATCAGGATAAGGTCCGGCTTGCCGCCCGAGTCTTTCAGCACATAGCCGCCGCGGGCAATGGCTTTCACCTGGTCCGGCGAGCGTTCGATTTGTGCCAGATTCTGTCGCGACAAGATCAACGCCGTTGGGCCGTCGTGGCGTTCAATGGCTGCTTTCCACGCCACCGCCGTTTCCACTTGATCGCAAGGACGCCAGGTGCTGAAGTTTGGCGTCAGGCGCAGACTGGCAAGCTGTTCAACCGCCTGGTGCGTCGGACCGTCTTCCCCAAGGCCGATAGAGTCATGGGTGTATACCATGATTTGTCGCGCCTTCATCAGCGCCGCCATACGCGCGGCGTTGCGGGCGTATTCCACGAACATCAGGAAGGTCGCGGTGTAGGGCAAGAAGCCGCCGTGATGGGCGATACCGTTGGCGATGGCGGTCATACCAAATTCGCGCACGCCGTAGTGAATGTAGTTTCCGGCCGGATCCTCTTTTAGTGAAACCGATTCTTTCCAGATGGTCAGGTTACTCGGCGCAAGGTCAGCCGAACCGCCTAACAGCTCTTTCAGATACGGGCCATAAACGTTAAGCGTGTTTTGCGACGCCTTACGGGTGGCGATTTTCGCTGGTTCCGACTGCAACGTCTCAATATACTTTTGGGTAATGCTCTGCCAGTTATCCGGCAGTTTGCCACTCATGCGGCGCTCGAATTCAGCAGCCAGATCTGGATGTGCCTTTTTATACGCCGCAAGTTTGTCATTCCAGCTGTGCTGGGCTTTTTCACCTTTCTCGCGTGCGTCCCAGCCCTGATAAATCGCTTTCGGAATTTCAAACGCCGGGTACTTCCAGCCTAACTGTTTGCGCGCCAGCGCCACTTCTTCTTCGCCGAGCGCCGAGCCGTGCGACTCCTCTTTCCCGGCTTTATTTGGCGAGCCAAAACCAATCACCGTCCTGCAGATAATCAGTGACGGTTTGTCCTTCACGCTTTGCGCTTCGATGATCGCTTTTTTCACCGCCTCCGGGTCGTGCCCGTCGATTTCATGCACCACGTGCCAGTGATAGGCCTCGAACCGTTTGGCGGTGTCATCGGTAAACCAGCCTTCGGTATGGCCATCAATCGAGATGCCGTTGTGATCGTAAAAGCCGATAAGTTTGCCGAGGCCCAACGTTCCGGCCAGCGAGCAGGCCTCGTGCGAAATGCCTTCCATCAGACAGCCGTCGCCCATAAACACATAGGTATAGTGATCGACGATGTCGTGCTCCGGTTGGTTAAACTGCGCCGCCAGTGTGCGTTCGGAAATCGCCATCCCGACGGCGTTTGCCAATCCCTGACCGAGCGGGCCGGTGGTGGTTTCGATGCCCGGCGTGTAGCCCAGTTCCGGGTGTCCCGGGGTTTTGGAATGCAGCTGGCGGAAGTTTTTCAGCTCCTCCATCGGCAGGTCGTAACCGGTCAGGTGCAGCAGGCTGTATTGCAGCATCGAGGCGTGGCCGTTGGATAAAATAAAGCGGTCTCGATCGTACCAGTGCGGGTCGGACGGGTTGTGCTTGAGGAAATCATTCCACAGAACTTCGGCAATATCCGCCATCCCCATCGGGGCACCCGGGTGGCCGGAATTGGCTTTCTGCACAGCGTCCATACTCAGGGCGCGGATTGCGTTGGCTAGCTCTCTTCGGGACATAGCATTCTCCGTGGCAAAAGTTACAGTTTGGCGGCGAGTAAGTCTTCCAGCTTGCGCTGATCAACGGCGAACAGGCGAATACCTTCCGCCAGTTTGTCCACCGCCATTGGGTCCTGATTATGCTCCCAGCGGAATTGCGCTTCGGTGAGCGGGTCCGGGCGGTTGAAGAATTGCGCGGCCGGAATGAGTTTTCGGGTAACCGTGTCGTCTTTTTCCTGCAGCTCTTTCAGCAGCGGCGGGGCGATGGTCAAGCGGTCACAGCCAGCCAGCGCCAGAATTTGCTCCGTGCGGCGGAAACTTGCGCCCATCACTACCGTGTTGTAGCGGTGCTGTTTGAAGTAATCGTAGATATTACGCACCGACTTCACGCCCGGATCTTCTTCCACAACGTACGGGTCCATCGGCTCGCGTTGCTGATACCAGTCGTAAATACGCCCGACGAACGGAGAAATCAGGAACACGCCCGCTTCGGCGCAGGCGCGGGCCTGAGCGAAGGAAAACAGCAGCGTCAGATTGCAGTGAATGCCTTCTTTCTCCAGCACCTCAGCGGCGCGGATGCCTTCCCAGGTCGACGCTAATTTGATCAGAATTCGGGATTTATCGATGCCCTGATCGCCATACAGCTGCACCAAATGCCGCGCTTTGGCGATGCTTTTGTCTTTATCAAACGACAGCCGGGCGTCCACTTCGGTAGAAACGCGTCCAGGGATACTTTTCAGAATTTCTGCACCGAAATTGACCGCCAGTTTGTCGCAGGCGTCGATAACCTGCTGTTCGCGGCTGCTGCCCTGTTTTTTGGCAAACGCCACCGCGTCGTCAATCAGATGTGTGTAGTGTTCGAGGCCTGCGGCTTTCAGCAACAGGGAAGGGTTGGTGGTGGCATCTTCCGGCTGATAATGGCGGATGGATTCGATATCGCCGCTGTCGGCGACCACCGTGGTGAACTTCTTGATACCGTCTAGCTGGTTCATGAAAAGAGACTCCTTAAAAAGCAAAGTGTTATACGAAGGCTCTCGCTCGCACTTTGGGGGAATTCAGGTCATGCCTAACTCAAAAGCATAGCAGACGGGCTCGCCTTGGTTTACGACACTGCTTAACAGGAGTGTTAAAAATTAATAACAAAATTGCGTTTTGATGACGAGAGTATGGCAGCCTTCAAAGTTTACGAGACCGCGAAAGGGGATACTCACGGGTTAGCACCGGGAACACATATCTCCTAATTCTGTGACGTAAAAGGAATCTAAAATGGATGACCAGTTAAAACAAAGCGCCCTCGATTTCCACGAATTCCCAACTCCAGGTAAAATTCAGGTTTCTCCGACCAAGCCACTCGCTACGCAGCGCGATCTGGCGCTGGCCTATTCACCGGGCGTGGCCGCCCCGTGCCTCGAAATCGAAAAAGACCCGCTGGCGGCATTTAAATACACCGCCCGTGGCAATCTGGTGGCGGTGGTTTCGAACGGGACCGCGGTGCTGGGCCTCGGCAATATTGGCGCGTTGGCCGGTAAGCCCGTCATGGAAGGGAAAGGGGTGCTGTTCAAAAAATTTGCCGGGATTGACGTCTTCGATATCGAAATCGACGAGCTCGATCCAGACAAGCTGATTGATGTGGTCGCTGCGCTGGAGCCGACATTCGGCGGCATCAACCTTGAAGACATTAAAGCGCCAGAGTGCTTCTACATTGAACAGAAGCTGCGCGAGCGGATGAAAATCCCGGTCTTCCACGATGACCAGCACGGCACGGCGATTATCAGCACCGCCGCTATTCTTAATGGTTTGCGCGTGGTAGAGAAAAACCTCTCCGACGTGCGGATGGTGGTGTCCGGTGCGGGTGCGGCGGCAATCGCTTGTATGAACCTGCTGGTGGTGCTGGGGATGCAGAAGCACAATATCGTGGTTTGCGATTCCAAAGGCGTTATCTACAAAGACCGCGAACCCAATATGGCGGAAACCAAAGCCGCGTATGCGGTGGATGACGACGGCAAGCGCACGCTGGATGACGTAATTGACGGCGCGGATATCTTCCTCGGTTGTTCAGGCCCGAAAGTGCTGACCCAGGAGATGGTCAAGAAAATGGCGCGGGCGCCGATGATCCTTGCCCTGGCAAACCCGGAGCCGGAGATCCTGCCGCCGCTGGCGAAAGAAGTGCGCCCGGACGCGATCATCTGCACCGGCCGTTCCGATTACCCGAACCAGGTGAACAACGTGCTGTGCTTCCCGTTCATCTTCCGCGGTGCGCTGGACGTGGGTGCCACCGCGATCAACGAAGAGATGAAGCTGGCAGCGGTTCACGCCATTGCCGAACTGGCGCATGCCGAGCAGAGCGAAGTGGTGGCATCGGCGTATGGCGATCAGGATCTGAGCTTCGGCCCGGAATACATCATTCCAAAACCGTTCGACCCACGTTTGATCGTCAAGATAGCACCGGCGGTGGCCAAAGCGGCGATGGATTCCGGCGTGGCGACGCGTCCGATTGCAGATTTTGCCGCCTACGAAGAGAAGCTGAGCGAGTTCGTCTACAAAACCAACCTGTTCATGAAGCCAATTTTCTCTCAGGCGCGAAAAGAGCCGAAACGCGTTGTGCTGGCGGAAGGGGAAGACACCCGCGTACTGCATGCGACTCAGGAGTTAATCACCCTGGGTCTCGCGAAGCCGATTCTGATTGGTCGCCCGAACGTGATTGAAATGCGCCTGCAGAAGTTGGGGCTGCAAATGAAGCCGGGCGTCGATTTCGATATTGTGAATAACGAATCAGATCCGCGCTTTAAAGAGTACTGGATGGAGTACTACAACATCATGAAGCGCCGCGGGATTACCCAGGAGCAGGCGCAGCGTCATGTCATCAGCAACACCACGGTGATTGGTGCGATCATGGTTCAGCGCGGCGAAGCGGACGCGCTGATTTGCGGGACTATCGGTGATTATCACGAGCACTTTAGCGTGATTCAGCAACTGTTCGGCTATCGCGACGGCGTGCATACCGCCGGGGCGATGAACGCGCTGCTGCTGCCTAGCGGCAACACCTTTATTGCTGATACCTACGTAAATGACGATCCGACGCCGGAACAGTTGGCCGAAATCACGTTGATGGCGGCTGAAACCGTGCGTCGTTTCGGGATTGAACCGCGTGTGGCGCTGCTGTCGCATTCGAACTTTGGTTCGTCCAACTGTGCAGCGGCGACCAAAATGCGCCAGACCCTCGACCTGGTGCGCGCCAGTGCGCCAGAGTTGATGATTGACGGTGAAATGCACGGCGACGCCGCGCTGGTGGAAAGTATCCGCCACGATCGTATGCCGGATAGCCCACTGAAAGGCGCAGCGAATATTCTGGTGATGCCGAATATGGAAGCGGCGCGTATCAGCTACAACCTGTTGCGCGTGTCGTGCTCGGAAGGGGTGACCGTCGGACCGGTACTGATGGGTGTGGCGAAACCGGTGCATATTCTGACGCCGATCGCGTCGGTGCGTCGTATCGTCAATATGGTCGCGCTGGCGGTGGTTGAGGCACAGACCGAGCCGCTGTGATTTCACTTTGCGTAAGCCCGGTTAGGCGGGATGAGGGGAACTAAATCCAGTCTCTGACTTTTATAAACTCATTCAAGGCAGCCTCAGGGCTGCCTTTTTCTGGCTGGTAGTTGTATTCCCAGCGCACCAGCGGCGGCATCGACATCAGAATCGATTCCGTACGCCCGCCAGTCTGTAAACCAAACAGCGTGCCGCGATCCCATACCAGATTGAATTCCACGTACCGTCCCCGGCGATAAAGCTGGAAGTCGCGCTCGCGCTCGCCGTAAACCAGCGCTTTGCGGTGTTCGACAATCGGCAGATAGGCTTCGGTATACCCGTCGCCTACGGCTTGCATAAACGCAAAGCACGGGTCGAAATCTGGCGTATTCAGGTCGTCAAAGAACAGGCCGCCGATGCCGCGCTGTTCGTTGCGGTGCTTGAGGTAGAAGTAATCGTCGCACCATTTTTTGTAGCGCGGATACACGTCGTCGCCGAACGGCTGGCACAGGTCCCGGGCGACGGTGTGCCAGTGCACGGCGTCTTCCTCAAAACCGTAGTACGGCGTTAAATCAAAACCGCCGCCAAACCACCACACTGGATCGGCGCCCGGTTTTTCAGCGATGAAAAACCGCACGTTGGCGTGGCTGGTGGGCACAAAAGGATTGCGGGGATGAACCACCAGCGAAACGCCCATCGCTTCAAAACGACGACCCGCGAGCTCCGGGCGGTGCGCCGTCGCTGACGCAGGCATTGCATCGCCGTAAACGTGAGAGAAATTCACGCCCGCTTGTTCGAATACGCCGCCGTCACGCAGCACGCGGCTACGCCCACCGCCGCCCGCATCACGCTGCCAGTTATCTTCAACAAACGCGCTGCCATCGACCGCCGCAAGTTGCTGGCAGATGCGATCCTGGAGCGTCAGTAAAAAAGCTTTTACCTGTGCGGCATCCGGTTTCATTAACGTCTCTTCACGTGTGCTTTCTGGTTATCGAACCAGCTGAAATAACTGATAATACCCGAAGCTATCGCGTTGGCGATTTTCTGACGAAACGCGGTGGTGCCCAGCAGCTTCTCTTCACCCGGGTTGGTGATAAACGAGGTTTCAACCAGCACGGACGGAATTGACGGTGACTTCAGCACCACAAATGCGGCCTGTTCAGTGCTGCGGCTGTGCAGGCGATGCACCGGTTTAATCTGCTTCAAAATGTGCGAGCCGAGCGTCAAACTGTTCTTAATCGTGTCAGTTTGCACCAGATCGAACAGCACCTGCTGTAACAGGTGATCTTTATCCATCGCTTTTTTACCTGCCAGCTCATCGGCGGCGTTTTCCTTATCGGAAAGGTATTTCGCCATGGCGCTACTGGCTCCGCGATTGGACAGGGCAAACACCGATGCTCCGGCGGCGCTCGGGTTGGTGAAACCGTCGGCGTGGATCGACATAAACAGATCCGCCCCGTGCTTATGGGCGATTTCCACGCGGTCATACAGGGGAATAAAGGTGTCGCCGGTGCGCGTCAGGTGGGCATCAATACCGTGACTGCGCAGAATGGAACGCACGTTTTTGGCTATCGCCAGCACCACGTGTTTTTCTTTCGAACCGCCGTGCCCGATGGCGCCCGTGTCAATGCCACCGTGACCCGGGTCGAGCATCACGACGCGACGAGCGCCGGATTTTTTCGTCGCGGGTTTACTGTGACCATTGCTGGTTTTCAACGTCCCATCTTTGGCGATAGCGTTTGACATGCCGGATAGCGTCAGCGCGGCCAGTCCGGCTTTTAGCACCTGGCGGCGAGATGCGAGTGTCTTTAGGGGTTTAAAAGTGCTCATGCGGCCCGATTTGTAAAAATAAATATTCCATGTGTTATATCGTATCGTGTTTTCCGTTACGACAATCTGGGGTGAGAATTGTTTTACTTTTCATTTCAATACGTGACAATGCAACATTATGCCATTTTTTTGACCGTTATTCGTCAGATATTGGATAATTAGGACGTTCGCGCCATAATCACTGTTTTTAAACCTGAAAAGATGGGCAATACCATGGAGATACGCGTTTTTCGCCAGTCCGATTTCGAAGAGGTTATTACGCTCTGGGAGCGCTGTGACCTGCTACGCCCATGGAATGACCCGGAAATGGATATCGAACGTAAGCTAAACCATGACGTTAGCCTGTTTTTGGTGGCGGAAGTGAATGGTGAAGTGGTCGGCACCGTGATGGGCGGCTACGACGGCCACCGCGGTTCGGCGTATTATCTTGGTGTGCATCCGGAATATCGCGGGCGCGGCATCGCCAATGCGCTGCTGAATCGCCTCGAGAAAAAACTGATTGCCCGCGGCTGCCCGAAATTACAGATAATGGTCCGTGAAGATAACGATATGGTGCAGGGCATGTACGAGCGCCTGGGCTATGAGCATGCGGATGTGGTCGTGCTCGGGAAGCGTTTGATTGAAGATGAAGAATACTGATTTTTTGCCGTCGGCATACGATGGTCATGGGCGGCTCCGGCTGCCTTTTGTATTTTGGTGTGTCCTGTTATTACAGGCGCGAACCTGGGTGGTGTTTGTGATGGCCGGGGCGTCGCGTCAGCAGGGCGGGACGCTGCTGGACCTGTTTTATCCCGATCACGATAATTTCTGGATTAGTCTGCTGCCCGGCGTGCCTGCGGTGCTCGCCTTTCTCCTGAGCGGACGACGACACCAGCTCCCACATCTGTGGCCGCTGATGCGCTGGATACTTATTCTCGCGCAACTGGTGTTGTTATTCTGGCAGCCGCTGCTGTGGTGGCAGGGCGAACCGCTAAGCGGTATGGGTCTGGCGCTGGTCATTGTGGACGGTTTTGCTCTCTGGTGGCTGCTTAGCAACCGCCGTTTACGCGCCTGTTTTTCCCCGCACGAGGATTAATGGCACTTTTTTGCCATTCTGGACTCCAACAGGCGTTGTGTTGACATACAAAGGATCCTCGAATGAAATCAATGCGTTTATTGCTCTGCGCGCTGCCCCTGGCCTTAACCGGCTGTGCCACCGTCAGTAATGGCTTTAATTCTGTGCACTGGTCGGCGGCGTATCCGTGGAACTGGTTTGGTTCCTCAACGGAAGTGACGGAGCAGGGCGTCGGTGATTTGACCGCCTCCACACCGCTGGATGAAGAGGCCATCAACGATGCACTCGACGGTGATTACCGCGTGCGTAGCGGCATGAAAACCGACAAGGGCACCATCGTTAAATATTTCGAAGCACTGAAAGACGACAAGGTCGCGCTAGTGGTGAATGGCGAGGGCGGAAGTATCAGCCGGATTGACGTCATGGACAGTGACATCCCGGTAGCCGATGGTGCAAAAATCGGTACGCCGTTCAGCGAGGTGTACAGTAAAGCGTTTGGCAACTGTGAAAAAGCCAGCGGTGAGGACAGCGCCAACGTCGAGTGTAAAGTCAAAGATAGCCAGCATATCAGCTATATCTTTAGCGGCAGCTGGGGTGGCCCGCAGGAACTGATGCCGCCGGATGACTCCCTGAAATTCTGGAAAGTCAGCAAGATTATCTGGCGCCGTTAATTTGCGTCTGAACAAGCCGGCGCCTGAAAAATGCGGGTATAATGTCCGCCATCAATAATGCCACGAGTTCGTGGCATCTTTTTTCAGCTTTTCAGGAGAAGCAGCGATGTCTCAGGTTCAGAGCGGCATTTTGCCGGAACATTGCCGGGCGGCGATTTGGATTGAAGCCAATGTCAAAGGGGACGTCAACGCCCTGCGTGAATGCAGCCGGGTTTTTGCCGATAAGCTGGCAACCTTTAAAGCTAAATTCCCCGACGCCCATCTCGGCGCAGTGGTGGCATTTGGTCACGATACCTGGCGTAGCCTGAGCGGCGGCGTGGGTGCTGAAGAGCTGAAAGATTTCACTCCCTACGGCAAAGGCCTCGCACCCGCGACGCAATACGATGTGCTGTTCCACATTCTCTCTCTGCGTCATGACGTGAACTTCTCCGTCGCGCAGGCGGCGCTGGAAGCCTTTGGCGACGCCATCGAAGTGAAAGACGAAGTACACGGTTTCCGTTGGGTCGAAGAGCGCGACCTCAGTGGTTTCGTTGACGGGACTGAAAACCCGGCGGGTGAAGAAACGCGTCGTGACGTGGCGGTGATTGCCGACGGTGCGGATGCGGGCGGCAGCTACGTGTTTGTCCAACGCTGGGAACACAATCTCAAGCAGCTGAACCGGATGAGTATTGCGGATCAGGAAATGATGATTGGGCGGACCAAAGAAGCCAATGAAGAGATCGACGGCGACGATCGCCCGGAAACCTCGCACCTGACGCGCGTTGACCTGAAAGAGAACGGTAAAGGCCTGAAAATCGTTCGTCAGAGCCTGCCGTACGGCACCGCCAGCGGCACGCACGGCTTATACTTCTGCGCCTACTGCGCACGTCTGTACAACATCGAACAGCAGCTGCTGAGCATGTTCGGCGATACCGACGGGAAGCGCGATGCGATGCTGCGGTTCACCAAACCGGTGACCGGTGGCTACTACTTCGCGCCGTCGCTGGATAAATTACAGACACTTTAATCGTTAGGCCCGATGGCGCTTTGCTTATCGGGCCGGGGACCCTGTAGGTCTGGCCTGCTAGCGCCTACAGGCGTTCCAAATTACGCTACAACAATCCTTTATCGATAAACGTCTGGCGCGTGGCGACGTTTAAATCATACTCGCCGAGCCTGTCGGGGCTGACCCACGCAATTTCCTGAAACTCCTCGTTAAACGTCACTTCACGATTGGCACTGATGCAGTCGAACATCAGGTAAATCATGTAAATCTGTTCTTTGCTGCCGTCGGCGTAGGTTTTGATGCGGGTGTCGTCGCGGAAATGCCACGGGATGATTTTCTCGATGCGCAGCTTTTCGCCCAGCTCTTCGCCTATTTCGCGCAGCAGCGCCTGCTCCATTGTTTCACCGGGCTCCATACCCCCACCCGAAAGCGCCCACTGGCCGGGAAATACGCCGCGGTCATCGGCCATTTTGCACAGCAGGTACTCACCGTTATTCTGAATAATCGGGCAGACAATCGTCCTTTGGCGCATCAGTTCATCCTCATTGCGGGTTTCGTCGAGTGTACCAAATTGGCTGGCTGATGAACGCCGAAAAACCCTTATTCTGTTTTCAACTTCCAAAGCACCAAACGGTATATAAAACCGTTACTGCTTTCATCCTCGTTATAAATATTATGACAGTCGATAGTCATCACATTTATAAGGGTGCGCAATGGCCGTTAAATCACTGAAAAAAGGAACGCTGGTGCTGGGAGCCTTGCTGCTGGCGGCTCAGGCACAGGCAACCGAGTTGCTGAATAGTTCCTATGATGTTTCCCGCGAGCTGTTTGCTGCCCTGAATCCCCCGTTTGAACAACAGTGGGCGAAGGACAATGGCGGTGACAAGCTCAACATTAAGCAATCTCACGCCGGTTCTTCCAAACAGGCGCTGGCGATTTTGCAGGGTCTGAAGGCCGATGTGGTGACCTACAATCAGGTGACGGACGTGCAGATCCTGAATGACAAAGGCAATTTGATCCCGGCGAACTGGCAGAGCCGTTTGCCGAATAACAGTTCTCCGTTCTATTCGACCATGGCGTTCCTGGTGCGTAAGGGCAACCCGAAGAATATTCATAGCTGGAATGACCTGGTGCGCCCGGACGTACAGCTGGTATTTCCGAACCCGAAAACCTCCGGCAATGGGCGTTATACCTATCTGGCAGCCTGGGGGGCAGCGGCTAAAGCCGACGGAAATGATAACGCCAAAACCGAACAGTTCATGACTCAGTTCCTGAAAAACGTTCAGGTGTTTGATACCGGCGGGCGCGGCGCGACGACCACCTTCGTTGAACGCGGGTTGGGCGACGTGCTGATCACCTTCGAATCCGAAGTGAACAACATCCGCAAACAGTACGCAGACCAGGGCTTCGAAGTCGTGGTACCGAAAACCAATATTCTGGCCGAATTCCCGGTGACGTGGGTCGACAAAAACGTGAAAGCCAATGGCACGGAAAAAGCGGCGAAGGCGTATCTGACCTGGCTGTACAGCCCGCAGGCGCAAACTATCATCACTGATTACTACTACCGCGTGAACAATCCGGCGGTGATGGATAAGCTGAAAGACAAATTCCCGCAGACTGACCTGTTCCGCGTGGAAGACCAGTTCGGCTCCTGGCCGAATGTGATGAAAACCCATTTCGCCAGCGGTGGCGAGCTGGATAAGCTATTAGCGGCGGGGCATAAGTAATGTTTGCTGTTTCTTCCAGACGCGTGCTGCCGGGCTTCACCTTAAGCCTCGGCACCAGTCTGCTGTTTGTATGCCTGATTTTGCTGCTGCCACTCAGCGCGCTGGTGATGCAGCTGGCGCAAATGAGCTGGGCGCAATACTGGGAAGTCATCACCAATCCTCAGGTGGTGGCGGCCTATAAAGTGACGCTGCTGTCGGCATTTGTGGCCTCGATTTTTAACGGCGTATTCGGCCTGCTGATGGCGTGGATCCTGACGCGCTATCGTTTCCCGGGCCGCACGTTGCTCGATGCGCTGATGGATTTACCGTTCGCACTGCCGACGGCGGTGGCGGGTTTAACCCTCGCATCGCTGTTTTCCGTCAACGGTTTCTACGGTGAGTGGCTGGCGAAGTTTGATATAAAAGTGACCTATACCTGGCTCGGCATTGCCGTGGCGATGGCGTTCACCAGCATTCCGTTTGTGGTGCGTACCGTCCAGCCGGTGCTGGAAGAACTGGGGCCGGAATACGAAGAAGCCGCAGAAACATTGGGTGCAACACGCATTCAGAGCTTCTGCAAAGTGGTACTCCCGGAGCTTTCTCCGGCGTTGCTGGCGGGCGTGGCGCTGTCCTTTACCCGCAGTCTGGGCGAGTTCGGAGCGGTGATTTTCATCGCCGGGAACATCGCCTGGAAAACAGAAGTGACGTCGCTGATGATTTTTGTGCGCCTGCAGGAGTTTGATTATCCGGCGGCGAGCGCGATTGCGTCCGTTATCCTCGGCGCGTCGCTGCTGCTGCTGTTCTCCATCAACACCTTGCAGAGTCGCTTTGGTCGACGTGTGGTAGGTCACTAATGGCAGAAGTTACGCAATTGAAACGCTATGACGCACCCCGCATCAACTGGGGAAAATGGTTTCTGATAGGTACCGGCATTCTGGTGTCCGCCTTCATTCTGCTGGTGCCGATGATTTATATCTTCGTCGAGGCATTCAGCAAAGGGTTGATGCCGGTGCTGCACAACCTGGCGGACCCGGACATGCTGCACGCCATCTGGCTGACGGTGATGATTGCGCTGATAACGGTGCCGGTTAACCTGGTGTTCGGCACACTGCTGGCCTGGCTGGTGACGCGCTTTAACTTCCCGGGCCGTCAGCTGCTGCTGACCCTGCTGGACATCCCGTTTGCGGTGTCGCCGGTGGTGGCAGGCCTGGTATATCTCCTTTTCTACGGCTCAAACGGCCCGCTCGGCGGTTGGCTCGATGAACATAATTTGCAGGTGATGTTTGCCTGGCCGGGAATGGTGCTGGCGACGATTTTCGTGACCTGTCCTTTCGTGGTGCGCGAGCTGGTACCTGTCATGTTGAGTCAGGGCAGCCACGAAGATGAGGCGGCGATCCTGCTCGGTGCGTCTGGCTGGCAGATGTTCCGCCGCGTAACGCTGCCGAACATCCGTTGGGCGCTGCTGTACGGCGTGGTGCTGACTAACGCCCGTGCGATTGGCGAGTTTGGTGCGGTGTCCGTCGTATCTGGTTCTATTCGCGGTGAAACGCTGTCGCTGCCGCTGCAAATTGAATTACTCCAGCAGGATTACAACACCGTCGGTTCGTTCACCGCCGCGGCTCTGCTGACGTTAATGGCTATTGTGACCCTGTTTTTGAAGAGTGTGGTGCAGTGGCGCCTGGAGAATCAGGAAAAACGCGCGCATCAGGAGACGCATCATGAGCATTGAAATTGCCAGCATTAAGAAATCGTTTGGACGCACTCAGGTGCTGAATGATATCTCCCTGGATATTCCGTCTGGACAGATGGTCGCGCTGCTGGGACCGTCCGGTTCGGGTAAAACGACGCTGTTGCGGATTATTGCCGGACTCGAACATCAGAGCAGCGGGCAGATTCGCTTCCAGGGTACGGACGTGAGCCGTCTTCATGCCCGTGACCGTAAGGTCGGTTTCGTGTTCCAGCACTACGCGCTGTTCCGTCACATGACCGTGTTCGACAACATCGCGTTTGGCCTGACGGTGCTTCCGCGTCGTGAGCGCCCGAATGCGGCGCAAATCAAAGCGAAAGTAACCAAGTTGCTGGAAATGGTACAGCTGGCGCATCTGGCCGACCGTTTCCCGGCGCAGCTGTCCGGCGGGCAAAAGCAGCGCGTGGCGCTGGCCCGTGCGCTGGCGGTTGAACCACAAATTCTGCTGCTCGATGAACCTTTTGGCGCGCTGGACGCACAGGTGCGTAAAGAGCTGCGCCGTTGGCTGCGTCAGCTCCACGAAGAGCTGAAATTCACTAGCGTGTTCGTGACCCACGACCAGGAAGAGGCGATGGAAGTCGCGGACCGCGTGGTGGTGATGAGCCAGGGGAACATCGAGCAGGTTGATGCGCCGGAACAGGTGTGGCGCGAGCCTGCAACCCGTTTCGTACTTGAATTTATGGGCGAAGTGAATCGCCTGAAAGGCACCCTCCGCGGCGGGCAGTTCCACGTCGGCGCGCACCGTTGGCCGCTCGGCTACACGCCTGCGTATCAGGGCCCGGTCGATTTGTTCCTGCGCCCGTGGGAAGTCGACGTCAGCCGTCGCACCAGCCTCGATTCTCCGCTGCCGGTACAGGTGCTGGAAGCGAGCCCGAAGGGGCACTACACCCAGCTGGTGGTGCAGCCTCTCGGCTGGTATGACGAACCGCTGACGGTGGTGATGCGCGACGAAGTACCGCAGCGTGGAGACCGCCTGTTTGTCGGGCTTCAGCATGCACGCCTTTATAACGGCACCGAACGCATCGAAGGGATTGATGACGTCTCGTCGCTGGTGCTGGCCGAAACGGCCTGACCTTATCTGACCATTCGAAAAAAGGCCTATGGAAAACATAGGCCTTTTTTATTTCTGCAGATTTAATCGCCTGCGGCAGTAATGAATAAAAGTGACGGGAAGGTCACAGAGAATTACGTGTGGCTGCCATTCCAGCGTAATGACTTGTCACCCTTGTTGCTGTTTAATGGAAATGTGGCACAGGAAATTTAAGTCATATTAAACGTAAGGATATAACCACATTCTCGTGAGGTAGGCATGGTCGATATTAAGCAGTGTGAAGATTTCTTCCCCTCCGATGCTCATGCGTTTTGTGTGTTTATGCTGAACAATCAGGCGATGGCCGATCTTCATGGGCATGAATTTGATGAACTGGTGATTGTGCGCAGCGGTAGCGGTTTTCATATCGTGAATGACCACGCGGAAATGATCCGGCGAGGTGATTTCTTTTACGTCACCGCGAATGACATTCACTATTACGAAGCCACCAGTGAGCTATCCCTGATTAATATATTAATTCATCGGGAACGCCCATTTAATTATATTAAGAATATTGAGGGGATGATTCAGACGATCAGCGATGATACCCGTCCGTTCACTATTCGCTATCAGTCCCTGTCAGAATCATCGTTAAACAATATTATCACACTGGCTGAAAGTATCAGCAGTCGGCGGGATGATGTTTTTGATAGTTGCTATTTTTCCAGTACCGAATCATCACTTTTGCAGATCCTGACGGTTTTGTGTGAGGGAAATCAGACCAGTAAAATGCCAGCCCCGGTAGCGAAAGGCAAAGTGTATCTGTTGGATCATATTCGACAGAATTATGCCCAAGAGATTAACTGGAAAGGGGTTTGCGAAGAGGGGGGTATTGCGCTGCGCACGCTGTACCGCTTCTTCCATGAGATGACAGGAAAAACGCCGGAGAAATTTCAGCAATTATATCGTCTGCTCAAAGCGCAAGAGTTGTTGCGCACAACGGATATCCCCGTGAGTCGAATTGCCACGACCTGTGGGTTTATGAATCCCCCGAGATTAACTGAAGCCTATCGTCGTCATTTTTCACGTACGCCTTCACAGGAGCGCCAGCGAAGCACCTCTATTCAACAGGAGAGTGAGTAAAGGTTTATTTGTCGCAATCGTATTATATGAATTTATTTCAGCCGTTTTTATAGTATCTGGCTGCGGGTTTTTATTTTTAGAAATTGATACCCAACGTTTTTAATTCAGGAGTTCGTGAATTAATCCAATAACATAAATGGAGTGTCTGTTATGCCTGATATTAAACAACCGAACCCCTGGTATGTCGGGGTGGTTTCCGGTATGGCTTCTTATATTGATTCGGCCGCGATTGTTTCTAATGGCACTGCTCTGGTTATTTATCAAAAAACACTCGGAACAACTGCTGCAGAAATTGGCGTGCTTTCCGGGGTGCTGACTCTGTGTATTGCACTGGGTGCATTTTTTGGCGGTCGCCTTGGCGATTATTACGGCAGGCGCAAAGTGTTTATTATTACGATGGTAATGGTGGTGATTGGCACATTGCTTTTGGCATTCAGTTCGTCTTTTTCCGCATTACTTATCGGCACGATTTTTGTCGGATTAGCAACCGGGGCCGATCTTCCCGTTTCCCTGGCGACGATTTCAGAGGCCGCTACGGATAAAAATCGCGGCAAAATTATCGGCCTGTCGAATTTGCTGTGGTTTGCGGGCATTTGCACCACCATGGCGATTTCAGCCCTGGCGGGTGGCTGGGGCAAAACCGGGGCGCAAATTCTCTATTTGCATGTCGGCCTCGTGGCCGGAGTGCTGCTGATATTACGCTGGTCACTCCCGGAATCACCGATGTGGCTCGTGGCCCATAAAGAACGCCAGGGCGGAAAAGCCACCGTGCGTGCGCAAAAAAATTCTTACGCCGACCTGTTTCGCGGCAAATATCTGTGGCCGTTTATCGCGCTATGCCTGTTTTACATGTTCACCAATCTGGCGGCCAATACCGGAGGGCAGTTCGGGGCGTATGTCGCGGTGAATGTGGTGGGGATCAGCGTTGAAAAAAATGCGCTGTGGAACCTGCTGGTTATGCCGGTGGGCGTGCTTTCAGGCCTGCTGTTTATGAAGATGGTGGACACCAAAAATCGAATGCCGGTGTTTATCATCGGAGCCTGCTTTTTCGCCGGTGGATTCCTTATGCCGGTGCTGCTGAATTTCTCTCCAACGTCCTGGTTCTGTTGCTTGCTGTTTACCGCCGTCGGCAGCGGGATGGCCTTTGAAGGGATGATGAAGGTTTGGTCCCAGGAGTCGTTTCCTACCATGTTGCGCGCCACTGGGCAGGGCGCGATTGTTGGACTGGCGCGCCTGACCTGCGGCGTATTAGCGTTTGTCACGCCGGTTCTGCTCGATGCCGGGCCGGTCATTCTCTACAGCCTGCTGACCACCATTGTGGCGTCGGGCATGTTTATCGGCTGGCTGTGTTTCCACGGCAAACCACGTAATGAATTTTCCAGTGAGGCCGAAATTATCTCCCCGGCGACATATCGCCCGCTGCCCGCTGCGGCCCAGACCACTACCCCGAATTAATCTCAATTACGCAAGGAGTCTTTGATTATGCTTTCAGTCAGTCAAATCACGCTAGACGGTGAAGCGTCCTTAAACGGTGTCGATCGCTTGCCCATTATCGGCTGGAAAATTGACAGCGACAGGCGCAATGTTGTGCAGCACTCCTGGCATTTACAGTGCAGTCTGACCGCCGATTTTTCATCGCTGATGTTTGACAGCGCAGAGGTGGTCAGCGCGCAGTCCAATAACATCGATCTCGGCGACGCGGCACTGCTGTCGTCAACCCGCTATCACCTGCGGGTCCGCATTACTGACAATCACGGGGAATGCAGCGAATGGAGCCCGTCGGCGACATTCGTCACCGGGTTGCTCGGCTCGCCATGGCAAGGGGAGTTTATTTCGGCGGAAACGCCAGCAGATAGTGCGAAGTCTAACGCGACGCTGTTGCGTAAAGCCTTTTCATTAACGCAGCCTAAAACGATTGCCGCTGCCTGGGTGCACGCCACGGCGTTGGGAATGTATCAGTTGTTCCTGAACGGCGAACGTGTTGGCAACGATGAACTGACGCCGGGCTGGACCAGCTATCGCCATCATTTGCTGTATCAAACCTATGACGTCACCGGCCTGTTGAATCAGGGTGAGAATGTCATCGGCGCGGAGCTGGGCGCGGGTTGGTTCAAAGGCGATATGGGCTTTAGCCGCCATCGTAACTATTACGGCGAGCAAACCGCGCTGTTGTGCCAACTGGTGATTCAGTATGACGACGGTTCGCAGCAAGTCGTCGGCTCCGATCGTTCATGGCGAGGCAGCGATTCCGCACGTGAATTTGCTGAGATATACGACGGAGAGCGGTTCGATGCACGTCGGATTCAGGAGGGCTGGAATCAAGCTGGTTTTAGCGATGGGTCATGGCGGGCGGTCAGCGTCGTCGAGTGGGATAAAAATACGCTGAAGGCTCAGGGCGCGGGGACGGTTCGCCAGATGGAACGGCTGGCGGCGAAGGCGCTAATTATTACGCCGCAGGGCGATAAGGTTCTCGATTTCGGTCAGAACATGAGTGGTTGGGTAGAGTTTCGCGTGCGTGGCAATGCGGGCGATAAAGTGGTGCTGCGCCACTTTGAAACGCTGGACGCCAACGGCAACGTGTATCTCGACAACCTGCGCACCGCCAGACAGACCACGGAATATTTTCTGAAAGGCGAAGGGGATGAAACCTGGCACCCGCGCTTTAGCTGGCAGGGTTTCCGCTATGTGAAGGTGGAAGAATTTCCGGGCGAGCTGGACCTGAACCAGTTTACCGCCATTGTTATCCATTCTGATATGGCCGCTACCGGGCATTTTTCCTGTTCAAATCCGGAGTTAAATCAGCTACACCACAACATCCTCTGGGGACTGAAAAGTAACTTTGTTGATGTGCCGACCGATTGCCCGCAGCGTGATGAACGCCTGGGCTGGACCGGTGATGCGCAGATATTTTGCCGGACGGCGAGCTATCTGATGCAAACCCAGACCTTCTTTGCCAAGTGGCTGGTTGATCTGAAAGCCGATCAAACCCCGGAAGGCGGTGTGCCGCACGTCATTCCCGACATTCTCACCGGACACTGTGACCAGGATAAGTTTCTCGCGGAAGGGGGCACGCATTCCGCGACGGGCTGGGCTGACGCTGCGGTGATCAACCCGTGGACGCTGTATCTGATGTACGGCGACAAACGGGTGCTGGAAAGTCAGTACGCCAGCATGAAAGGTTGGGTCGATTTTATGCAGGCCCATGCGGACAACGATATCTGGCGCTACAAATTGCAGTTCGGCGACTGGGTGGCGCTGGATGCGCAAGAGGGCAGTTATTTCGGCGCCACGCCGGAAGACCTGATTTGCACGGCCTGGTACGCCAATTCCACCCAGCTATTGGCGAAAACGGCAAAGGTACTCGAACGCACAGAAGATCATCGTTATTACGATGCATTGCATGCACGGATTGTGGCACGCTTCCGTCAGCGATTCTTCACTGCCGATGGGGATATGACCGCCCGGACCCAGACCGCGTATATTCTCGCGCTGTGTTTCAATCTGGTGCCGGACGCGTTGCGTGAACGCACGGCGAATCGGCTGGTGGAACTGCTGCACGAGCATGGCGGGCATCTGGTCACCGGTTTCCTCGGCACGCCCTATTTCTGCCACGCGTTGAGCCAGAATCAACATCCAAAAGAAGCCTGGTCGCTGTTGCTGAAGGACGATTTCCCGTCGTGGCTGTATCAGGTAAAAGCCGGGGCCACTACCATCTGGGAGCACTGGGACGGCATCAAACCCGATGGTTCGATGTGGAGTCCGGACATGAATTCGTTCAACCACTATGCCTACGGTGCGGTGGGCGAATGGTTGTATCGCACCGTGGCGGGCATTGAGGCGGACGAAACAGCTCCGGGGTTTAAGCATGTGGTGATTTCGCCACTGCCCGGTGGTGGCCTGAGTTGGATGGACGCGCGCTATCAGTCGATTTATGGTGATATCGCGGTGAACTGGCAGGCGAAAAAAGGGCGTGTGGTGCTGACGTTCCGCATTCCGGCGAACACCACGGCGACCGTTAAGCTGCCTGCGGCCAGGGAAATTATCACCGGCGGCTCGTTGAATTTTGCTCACGATAACGGTGAATGGTCGGCGCACTGCGGATCGGGAGAATATCGGGTGGAGTATTTGCCTGATGAATCGGTAGACCTGACTTACACAGACTGATAGCTTAACGGCATCACACTGAGCAAGCGGCCCGCGTGGCCGCTTTTTCTTTGCAAGTCTGGACCGGAACGTGAATACATTAGAACAAACCATCGGCAACACACCATTAGTTAAACTCCAGCGTCTCACGCCTGATAACGGCAGTGAAATCTGGGTCAAACTGGAAGGCAACAATCCGGCGGGGTCGGTGAAAGACCGTGCCGCACTATCAATGATTGTGCAGGCGGAAAAACGCGGTGAAATTAAACCGGGCGACGTACTGATTGAAGCCACCAGTGGCAATACCGGCATTGCGCTGGCGATGATCGCCGCGCTGAAGGGCTATCGCATGAAGCTGCTGATGCCCGACAATATGAGCCAGGAGCGCCGGGCGGCGATGCGCGCCTACGGGGCTGAACTGATTCTGGTCAGCAAAGAGCAGGGCATGGAAGGCGCACGCGATTTAGCACTGGAAATGGCTACCCGTGGCGAAGGCAAATTGCTCGACCAGTTTAATAATCCGGATAACCCGTTTGCGCATTACACCACCACCGGGCCTGAAATCTGGCAGCAAACTGAGCAACGGATAACGCATTTCGTGTCCAGCATGGGCACCACCGGCACTATTACCGGGGTGTCGCGTTTTCTGCGCGAGCAGGATAAAAGCGTGACTATTGTGGGGCTACAGCCGGAAGAGGGCAGCAGTATTCCGGGCATTCGCCGCTGGCCTGCGGAATACATGCCGGGCATTTTTAATGCTTCTCTGGTGGATGAGGTCATGGATATTCATCAGCGTGATGCGGAAAATACCATGCGTGAACTGGCGGTGCGGGAAGGTATTTTCTGCGGTGTGAGTTCCGGTGGTGCGGTTGCCGGTGCGCTGCGGGTGGCGAAGGCCAATCCGGGCGCGGTGGTGGTGGCGATTATCTGCGATCGCGGCGATCGGTATTTATCGACCGGCGTGTTCGGTGAAGAGAGTTACAGTCAGGGGGCGGGGATTTAACGGTCATGGAAATGATTCTATTCCGGGATAAAACCCGGGCGCAGCAGGCCGATATTGTGGCCGTGCAGTCTCAGGTCGTGTACGGCAGTGTTGGTAACAGCGTGGCGGTACCGAATATCAAACAGCACCATCTGAACGTACTGGCGGTGCCAACGGTATTGTTCAGCAATACGCCGCATTACGATACCTTTTACGGTGGCGTGATACCTGATGAGTGGTTCAGCGGTTATTTGCGCGCGCTCGAAGAGCGTGATGCGCTGCGTGAACTGAAAGCGGTGACCACAGGCTACATGGGCAGCGCCAGTCAAATTGCGATTCTGGCCAAGTGGCTGAAAGCGATGCGCGAAAAGCATCCACAAATGATGATTCTGGTGGACCCGGTGATCGGCGATACCGACAGCGGCGTGTACGTGAAGCCAGAAATTCCGGCAGCGTACTGCGAACATTTGTTGCCGCTGGCGCAGGGCATTACGCCAAACGTGTTCGAGCTTGGCGTGCTGAGCGGCAAACCGTGCGAGACGCTGGACGAGGCGATTGCCGCAGCAAAAAGCCTGCTGTCTGAGACGCTGAAATGGGTGGCCATTACCAGCGCACCGGTTGCGGACGATAATGACATTCACGTGGTGCTGGTGATAGCAGACAGCGTGGATATCAGTGGCTGGCCCCGCGTGGCGACTGATTTGAAAGGAACGGGCGATTTGTTCTGCTCGGAGTTAATCAGCGCGGTAGTGCAGGGGAAAACGTTGCAGGAGGCCGTGCATTTAGCGGGAAGTCGTGTCGTTGAGGTGATGGCTTACACCCTCGAGAAAGGGTATGACGAACTGATTCTTCCGCCGCGATAACCCTCAACGACAGAAACAAAAATGGCGCCCGAAGGCGCCATTTTTCTATCCATGCGGCATCAATTATTTTTTGATGCGGATAACCGGAGTTTCACCCACGGTCACGCTACCGGACAGTTTGATAAGCTCTTTGATCTCGTCCATGTTGGAGATAACAACCGGAGTCAGGGTAGACTTAGCTTTCTCTTCCAGCAGTGCCAGATCGAACTCGATAACCGGATCGCCAACTTTGACACGCTGGCCTTCTTCCGCGATACGTTTGAAACCTTCGCCTTTCAGTTCAACGGTATCAATACCGAAGTGAACGAACAGCTCAATGCCACTGTCGGACTCGATTGAGAACGCGTGGTTGGTTTCAAAGATTTTACCGATAGTACCATCAACCGGCGCAACCATTTTGTTGCCGGTCGGTTTGATAGCAATGCCATCGCCCACGATTTTCTCAGCAAAAACAACATCCGGCACGTCTTCGATGTTGACGATCTCGCCAGAGAGCGGGGCAACAATCTCAATAGTTCCGGTGTCTTTCTTATCATCAGAAACCAGAGATTTCAGTTTATCGAACAAACCCATGATCTTCTCCTAAGCAGTAATTTGGGCCGCATCTCGTGGATTAGCAGATTGTTTTTTCTTCAATGAACTTGTTAACCAGCGTCATTAACTCGTCCGTTGTCGGTTGAGCAAGAGCCTGCTCTGCTAAAACCTTCGCATCTTCGAAGTTCGTGTTACGGATAATCTTCTTAATGCGCGGGATGGAAATGGCGCTCATAGAGAATTCGTCCAGACCCATACCCAGCAACAGAAGTGTAGCACGTTCATCGCCCGCAAGCTCACCACACATGCCAGTCCACTTGCCTTCAGCATGAGAAGCATCAATAACTTGCTTGATAAGCGTCAGGACAGAAGGAGACATTGGCTGGTAGAGATGCGAAATCATATCATTACCACGGTCAACCGCCAGGGTGTACTGCGTTAAATCATTGGTTCCGATACTAAAGAAATCAACTTCTTTGGCCAGATGACGGGCAATGGTCGCGGCCGCAGGTGTTTCCACCATCACGCCAACTTCGATTGTTTCGTCAAATGCCTTACCTTCGTCACGCAGTTCCTGTTTGAAGATTTCGATCTCTTTGTTCAGTGCACGCACTTCTTCAACAGAGATGATCATCGGGAACATGATGCGCAGTTTACCGAAAGCGGAAGCACGCAGGATGGCACGAAGCTGGTCACGCAGGATCTCTTTACGATCCATAGCGATACGGATTGCACGCCAGCCCAGGAACGGGTTCTCTTCTTTCGGGAAGTTCATGTACGGCAGCTCTTTGTCGCCGCCGATGTCCATGGTGCGGACGATGACCGCCTGAGAGCCACAGGCTTCAGCAACGGCTTTATACGCAGCGAACTGTTCTTCTTCAGTTGGCAGCGAGTCACGGTCCATGAACAGGAATTCTGTACGATACAGGCCGACACCTTCAGCGCCATTGCGCTCTGCACCGTCGACATCACGAACGGTACCGATGTTGGCACAGACTTCAACCTGGTGGCCATCGAGAGTGATCGCTGGCAGGTCTTTCAGTTTTGCCAGTTCAGCTTTCTCTTCAGCAACCTGAGTCTGAATCTTACGCAGCGCTTCGATCTCGTCGTTAGTCGGGTTAACGTAAACTTTGTTGTTAACCGCATCGAGGATCAGATAGTCGCCGGTTTTCACGTCAGTGGTGACGCTGCCGGTGCCCACGATCGCTGGCAATTCAAGGGAACGCGCCATGATTGAGGTGTGGGAAGTACGGCCACCGATATCGGTGATGAAACCCAGCACCTTGTTCAGGTTCAGCTGTGCGGTTTCAGAAGGCGTCAGATCTTTCGCGACCAGGATAACTTCGTCCTGAATAGCGCTTAAATCGATAATTGCCAGACCGAGGATGTTGCGCATCAGGCGCTTACCGATGTCACGTACGTCTGCCGCACGTTCTTTCAGGTATTCATCATCGAGCTCTTCCAGAGCAGTCGCCTGACCTTCGATAATCTCATGCGCTGCTGCATCAGCAGTCATGTGCTTATCTTTAATCAGGGCTATGATTTCCTGCTCCAGCTCCTCATCTTCCAGCAACATAATGTGGCCTTCGAAGATGGCTTCTTTTTCTTCGCCGAACGTTTCGCCAGCCTTCGTTTTAATCGCTTCCAGCTGCGCGGACGCCTTAGCGCGACCACTCAGAAAGCGTTCAACTTCCTGGTCGACGCTATCAGCAGAAATTTTCTTCCGGTCGATGACAATTTCATCTTCTTTCAACAACAATGCTTTGCCGAAAGCGATACCCGGGGATGCTAAAATGCCTGAAATCATAACCCTACCTTACTTGTGACTGATTTTAAAAAGAACTCTTGAACTTACTCGAGTTCAGCCATCAGCTTAACTAAATGCTCAACTGCTTTCTGCTCGTCTTCGCCTTCTGCAGAGAGGGTCACTACGGTGCCCTGGGTCAGACCCAAAGTCTGCAGTTTGAACAGGCTTTTAGCGCTAGCGCTTTTGCCGTTGGAGGTCACGGTGATCTCAGAAGCGAAGCCTTTAGCTTCTTTAACAAACTGAGCGGCAGGGCGAGTGTGCAGACCGTTCGGAGCGGTAATGGTAACTTCTTGCTGGAACATTATATTTCCCCAACTTATAGGTTTAGTGTTGTGGAACTAAAGTCTAGCCTGGCGGCTACACTTTAGCCTGTATAGATTAGCGCCGGCGGATACGAAAGCGATACAGAAGGTCTGACGCAATCCTGGCAGGCACTTCTGGCCGGTGACATTTAGCTCGTCATTAAACATTATGCCGCGAAAGCAAGATTTGAACCAAATCATAAAATCGATTCAGCAAGCGGAAATCCTGAATTGAATAATTTCGCGCATCAAAATAATTGTGATGGTTAAATACCAGACCCGACGGGGGGAAGCAATGCCGGGCGAACCAAAAGTATGACCTGTGCCACAAAAAAGCACCCTATCGGGTGCTTTTTTCGTCATATTTTTACATTTGGCATTACTGTTGCAATTCTTTTTCCGTAAAGAGATCTGCAAACAATGCGGTACTTAAATAACGCTCACCTGAGGACGGTAGGATAACCACAATGTTCTTATTGGTAAAGGTTTCATCTTCCTGCAGTTTCAGCGCTGCAGCGACCGCTGCACCTGAAGATATGCCTGCCAGAATGCCTTCTTCTTCCATCAGGCGACGTGCGGTAGAGATGGCTTCTTCGTTGGTGATGGTGACGACACGATCGATAAGTTTCAGATCAAGGTTACCCGGAATGAAGCCCGCGCCGATACCCTGAATTTTGTGCGGGCCTGGTTTGATCTCTTCGCCAGCCAGCGCCTGGGTGATAACCGGTGAGTCGGTCGGTTCAACCGCGACGCTAATCAAGTCGGTTTTGCCTTTGGTGCCCTTGATGTAGCGCGTTACGCCGGTCAAGGTGCCGCCGGTGCCCACTCCCGAGATAAAGACATCGACCTGACCGTCGGTGTCTTCCCAGATTTCTGGGCCGGTCGTTTTCTCGTGGATTTCCGGGTTGGCCGGGTTGCTGAATTGCTGCAGCAACAGGAATTTTTCAGGATTGTCCGCCACAATTTCTTCGGCTTTCTGAATGGCACCTTTCATGCCTTTCGCGCCTTCGGTCAAAACCAGATTCGCGCCCAGCGCTTTCAGCAGCTTGCGACGTTCAACGCTCATGGTTTCTGGCATGGTCAGCGTCAGCTTGTAGCCACGCGCAGCGGCAACGTAAGCGAGTGCAATCCCGGTGTTACCGCTGGTCGGTTCAACCAGTTCGATACCCGGTTTCAGTACGCCGCGTTTTTCGGCATCCCAAATCATGTTGGCCCCGATTCGGCATTTGACGCTGAAGCTTGGGTTGCGTGATTCCACCTTCGCGAGGATGCGTCCATTACCGATTCGGTTCAGTCGAACCAGCGGCGTATGACCGATTGTCAGCGAGTTATCTTCAAAAATCTTACTCATAGCCCGTCCTTAACTGTATGAAATTTGGGAACGACACCAGCATACGCGGATGCTCATGATGCGGAAGGAAAGTTTTCGTATATCGATATGCTGATGTGAAATAAAGGTTATCAGTATGGAATAAGGGATGGCATTCGCCACCCCTTCATTTACTTTTATATACAGATGACAATCACTTCCAGAGCGCGTGCTTGTCGCGATAGCAATCCACCCACATGGCGGTGGCCCCGCAAATGGCGACGGGCAGAATGACCAGGTTCAGCACCGGGATCATCGTGAACAGGCTGGTCAGCGCACCAAATTGCATATTGGTGACTTTGCGAGCGCGCAGGGCTTCACGCATCGTTTTGAACGGCACTTTGTGGTTATCGAAGGGATAATCGCAGTACTGAATGGCCATCATCCAGGCACTGAACAGGAACCACAGTACCGGCGCGACGGTCTGGCCAATACCCGGAATGAAGTACAGTACCAGCAGAATCAATGCCCGCGGTAAATACCACGCCAGTTTTTGCCATTCGCGCTTCATGATGCGCGGCACGTCTTTCATCACGCCCAGCACGCCGGTATCGGGCGGAGTGGCGCCCGTCAGCCGCGCTTCGAGCTGCTCAGCCAGCAGGCCGCTGAACGGGGCGGCAATCCAGTTAGTGATGGTTGAAAAGAAGTAGCCAAAAACCAGCAGAACGGAAAGCACCACAATCGGCCACAGCAAATAGCTCAGCCATTGCAGCCAGTCAGGTACATGGCCCATCAACGCCGGGATCCAGTTACCGAGTTCGCTAAACAGCCACCAGAACGCGCCGCCCATCAGCACGATATTCACCAGCAAAGGCAGAATCACGAAACGGCGAATGCCCGGCAGGGTGATCAGTTTCCAGCCCTGTGAAAAGTAGTAAACCCCACTACGGGGTGCAGAGGTTGAAACCATGGTCAGGTGATACTCCTTTTAGAAAAGTCCTGGTCATTGCGCGCCTATATTATCGGCTTGCCAGACGATATCCAGTTAGGAAATGTTCGAAAAAACAGCAAAAAGCACGATTTGGTTCATCTTTATGCTCCGAATTCCTGGTACGCACTTGCACTTGAGGTAATGGGCAAATACTCTTAGTGAGTAAATGTTTGCCGTGGTGGCAAGGTGTTAGAACAACAGAGAATATAATGATGCAGGATTTGCGTCTGATATTAATCATTGTTGGCGCGATCGCCATAATTGCATTGCTGGTTCACGGTTTCTGGACCAGTCGCAAAGAACGTTCTTCGATGTTCCGCGATCGCCCAATGAAACGCATGAAATCGCGTAACGACGATGAGTCGGACGACGACAGCTTCGATGACGAGGTTGAAGGCGTAGGTGAAGTTCGTGTTCACCGGGTGAACCCTGCCCAAAACGTACACGCCGGTGAGCAAGACGCTAACCGCCAGGCGCCGCAGCATCAGTACCAGCCGCCTTACGAGCGTCAGGTACCGCAGCAGCCCATTCGCCAGGAAGAGCCGGTACGTCAGCCACCTCAGCCGCAGCAACAGCCTGTGCGTCAACAGCCGCCGGTTCATCAGGCCCCGGAACAGCATCAGCCTGTTCAACAGCCTGTTGCCCCGCAGCAGCCCGTTGTGCCTCAGTATCAGCAGCCGGAGCAGCCTCAGGCGCCACAGCAGCCTGTACCACAGCCGCATGCCCATCAGTCTGCGTCGGTAGAGCAGCCTGTTGCTCAGCAGCCAATTGCTCAGCCTGAGCCTGTTGCAGAGCCGCAGCCGGTGAAACAGGAGCGCAAGGAGACGGTTATCGCCTTGAGCGTTGCCGCGCATCAAGGGTCGCATATCAATGGTGAACTGCTGCGTAACAGCGTTGAGCAGACCGGTTTCGTCTTCGGCGACATGAATATTTACCATCGCCATCTGAATCCTGGCGGCGGTGGCCCGGCGCTGTTCAGCCTCGCGAACATGGTGAAGCCGGGGACATTCGACCCGGAAAACATGGTCGACATGCAAACGCCTGGCGTGGCCATCTTCATGCAGGTGCCGTCTTACGGTGACGAGCTACAAAACTTCAAGTTGATGCTGCAATCTGCGCAGTACATCGCGGATGAAGTCGGTGGTGTGGTGCTGGACGATCAGCGCCGAATGATCACCCCGCAGAAGGTGCGTGAGTATCAGGATCGTATCCGCGAAGTGAAAGACGCCAACGCATAAACGCCCGGCGTATCACACCCCTTCCTGAACCCCCGCCTGTCGGGGGTTTTTTATCATTGATGGTGGGATATGGAACCAATCGAACAACAATTGACTGAACTGCGAACCACGCTTCGCCATCACGAATACCTCTATCACGTAATGGATGCGCCGGAAGTGCCGGACGCCGAATACGACCGCCTGATGCGCGAACTGCGCGAGCTGGAACAGCAACACCCTGAGCTGATTACCTCTGATTCGCCAACGCAGCGCGTAGGCGCCGCGCCGCTGACTTCGTTCAGCCAGATTCGCCATGAAGTGCCGATGCTGTCGCTGGATAACGTCTTCGACGAAGAGAGTTTTGTCGCCTTTAACAAGCGCGTGCAGGACCGACTGAAAAGCACCGATGCGCTGACCTACTGCTGTGAACTGAAGCTTGATGGCCTTGCCGTCAGTATCCTGTATGAAAACGGCGTACTGATTCAGGCGGCAACGCGCGGCGACGGTACCACCGGCGAAGATATTACTGCCAACGTGCGCACCATCCGTGCGATTCCGCTGAAGCTGCGTGGCGACAATATTCCTGCGCGTCTGGAAGTGCGCGGCGAAGTGTTCCTGCCGCAGGCGGGCTTCGAGAAAATCAACGAAGACGCGCGTCGTACCGGCGGCAAACTGTTTGCTAACCCGCGTAATGCGGCGGCAGGTTCACTGCGTCAGCTTGATCCGCGCGTCACCGCGAAGCGACCGCTTACTTTCTTCTGCTACGGTGTAGGAGTGCTGGAAGGCGGCGAACTGCCGGGCAGTCATCTTGGCCGTTTGCAGCAGTTTAAATCCTGGGGCCTGCCGGTCAGCAACCGCGTGAAGTTGTGCAGTTCTCCTGAGGAAGTGCTCGCTTACTACCACAAGGTAGAAGAAGACCGCCCAACGCTCGGGTTTGATATCGACGGCGTGGTTATTAAGGTTGATTCGCTGGAGCTTCAGGAACAGCTGGGCTTTGTGGCGCGTGCGCCGCGCTGGGCTGTGGCGTTTAAATTCCCCGCGCAGGAACAAATGACCTTTGTGCGCGATGTGGAATTCCAGGTCGGGCGCACCGGAGCCATTACGCCCGTGGCGCGTCTGGAGCCGGTGCAGGTCGCTGGCGTACTGGTGAGTAACGCCACGCTGCATAACGCCGATGAAATTGAACGTCTGGGCCTGCGTATTGGCGATAAGGTGGTTATCCGCCGCGCCGGGGATGTCATTCCGCAGGTGGTAAACGTGGTGCTGTCAGAGCGCCCGGATGATACGCGTGTCGTGGAGTTTCCTGCACATTGTCCTGTTTGCGGGTCTGACGTCGAGCGCGTGGAAGGTGAAGTCGTTACCCGCTGCACCGGTGGTTTGATTTGCGGGGCGCAGCGCAAAGAAGCATTGAAGCACTTTGTTTCGCGTCGGGCGCTGGATGTTGACGGCATGGGGGACAAAATTATCGATCAACTGGTCGAGAAAGAGTACGTCCATACGCCGGCGGATCTGTTCCGTTTGACCGCAGGCAAGCTAACCGGACTCGATCGCATGGGGCCTAAATCGGCGCAGAACGTGGTCAGCGCGCTGGAAAAATCGAAAGAAACGACTTTCGCGCGTTTCCTGTATGCGCTCGGTATCCGTGAAGTGGGTGAAGCGACAGCCGCAGGTCTGGCGGCGCATTTCGGCACACTGGAGGCACTGATTTCGGCCTCCATTGAGGATCTGCAAAAGGTGCAGGACGTCGGGATTGTCGTCGCTACCCATGTGTTCAACTTCTTTGCCGAAGAGAGTAACCGCGACGTTATCCAACAGCTTCAGGCAGAAGGTGTTCACTGGCCTGCGCCAGTGGTCATCAATGCCGAAGAGATTGATAGCCCGTTCGCCGGGAAAACCGTGGTACTGACTGGTAGCCTGAGTCAGATGTCACGTGACGATGCCAAAGCGCGTCTGGTTGAACTCGGGGCGAAAGTGGCGGGCAGCGTATCGAAGAAAACCGATTTGGTGATTGCCGGTGAGGCCGCGGGCTCGAAGCTTGTGAAGGCACAAGAGCTTGGCATTGACGTTATCGACGAAGCGGAAATGCTGCGCCTGTTAGGAGTGTAACGTGGAAAAAGAGCAGCTGATTGAAATCGCCAACACCGAGATGCCTTTTGGTAAATACAAAGGCCGGATGCTGATTGATGTACCGGAGGAATATTTGCTGTGGTTTGCCCGTAAGGATGAATTTCCCGCCGGGCGGCTCGGGGAACTGATGGCCATCACGCTGCTGATTAAAACGGAGGGGCTGACCCATCTGGTTCAGCCCCTGAAGCGCAGCCGTTAAGCTTTCGCCTCGTCAACGGCGTTTTTGGCCTGGAGTGCGTCAGTCTGACGTTTGTAGCGACGCGCCAGTCCCGCGCAGACCATCAGCTGGATCTGATGGAAAATCATCAGCGGCAGCACCATCATTCCGATCATGGCAGTCGGGAAGAGAATATTGGCCATCGGGATACCGTTGGCCAGACTCTTTTTCGAACCACAGAACACAATCGTAATCTCATCGGCTTTGTTAAAACCGCCTTTACGCGCCACAAACGTGTTTACGGCAATCACAATCGCCAGCAGCACGATGCTCACCACCACGATAAACAGCAGCGACCCTACGCCAACCTTGTGCCAGATTCCATTGACCACCGCTTCACTGAAGGCGGAGTAAACGACCAGCAGAATCGACGTCTGGTCCGTTTTCGAAATCCACTTCTTATTACGCGACACCCAGGCGGCGGTCCATGGACGAGACAGATGGCCAAGCACGAACGGGAGCAGAAGTTGCAGCATGATTTTGCCGACTTGTTCAAAACTTCCTTCCGCACCGTGCAGATTCATCAGTAACCCAACCAACAGTGGCGAAACGAAAATCCCGAGCAGGCTGGATGCCGATGCTGAACACACTGCCGCCGCGACGTTGCCGCCCGCCATAGACGTAAATGCAATAGCAGACTGCACGGTCGCGGGAAGAATGCACAGATAGATGAAGCCGTTATACAGGGTCGGATCGACATTGATGGGCGCCCAGAGCGCGAAAAGCACGCCGAGTACGGGGAACACCACGAAGGTGCTACACATTACCCAGATGTGCAGTCGCCAATGGCTGCCGCCGGCGATAATCGCTTCGCGAGAGAGTTTGGCGCCGTGCATAAAGAACAGCAGTGCAATGGCGGCGGTGGTCAGGCCTTCAAAGAAAGGCACGTATCCGCCGCGAGCGGGAAACAGGGAAGCCAGCAGAACGACGCTAATCAGCGTCAGTGTAAAAGGGTCGAGAATGCGGAAAAGTTTCATAAACACTCCTGAAAGTCGATGTTGCTATTGTGCTTTCTCTGCTTTGAGAAATAAAATTGATTTATTGCATCCATTGATGAATTAAACAGATGAATTATTCCCTGCGTCAGCTGAAAGTGTTTATTACCGTTGCCCGCGCCAAAAGCTTTAGCCGGGCAGGGGAGATGATTGGCCTGAGCCAGTCGGCGGTGAGTCACAGTGTGAAAGAGCTGGAGCATCAGACCGGCGTAAAGCTGCTCGACCGCACCACGCGAGAAGTGGTACTGACCGAAGCCGGGCAGCAGCTGGCAATTCGGCTTGAGCGTTTGCTCGACGAGCTGAACAGTACTCTGCGTGAAGCCGGACGCGTCGGGCAGCAGCTCGCCGGCACCGTGCGGGTGGCGGCCAGTCAGACCATTTCGGCGCATCTGATCCCGCAGTGCATCGCGGCCAGTAATCAGCGTTATCCTGAAATTGATTTTGTGCTTCACGACCGACCGCAGCGGTGGGTGCTGGAGAGTATTCGTCAGGGGGAAGTGGATTTTGGGATTGTGATAGACCCGGGTGCGGTGGGGGATTTGCAGTGTGAACCGATTCTGTCAGAGCCGTTTTTTGTGTTGTGCCGCGGCGATCATCCTTTTTCCGGGCTTCAAAGCGTTGAGTGGCAGGCGTTGCAGGGGACCAGGATGGTGTTGCAGGATTATGCGTCAGGCAGCCGACCTCTGATCGACGCTGCACTCGCGCATTATGCTATCGAGGCCAATATTGTGCAGGAGATTGGGCATCCGGCGACGCTCTTCCCGATGGTCGAAGCCGGAATTGGGATCAGCATTTTACCCGCGCTGGCGCTACCGTTGCCACAGGGCAGTCAGCTGATGGTTAAACGTCTGACGCCAGTTGTTGATCGGCAATTGATGCTGGCGAGACGTAAAAACCGTTCGCTTTCGACCGCGGCACAGGCTTTGTGGGATGTCGTCGGGCAACAGGCCCAGGCGCTTACCGCCGCCCGTGCCCACGACCCCCTGTATCAGACATAAATATCAATCTGATGATCATCCGACGGATTGTTTACCCCGGTGGCCGGAGTTGAAGGCGTCGCTTGCGCCTGATCTTTTTCGGCCTGCTGGCGTTGGATTTGCGCCAGCTGCGCTTCAAGCATAGTGATTTGCTCCTGAATCATCTCCGCCTGCTTCTGCTTTTCATCCGCATCACCGCCGCCGTCAGCAATGGTTTTCAGCTGCTGGGTCAGTTTGGTTATCTGCTGAGTGATACGCGTGATTTGCGAAGACGCGTCAGTGCCCTGCGGACTGGCGGTAACGGTTGTCGTTTGCAGACCGGGAGCAGAAGAAGAGGGTAACGAAATTGCCGCCATCATGCGTTCCTTTCAATACGGAAAATAGAGTTATCGGCAGGCAGATGTATAGCTTGAGGGGGGAAGTAAACAAGCGTAGTGAGTATCACGCATAGCAAAAAGGCGCCTTTAGGGCGCCTTTCCACATTGGTGGGTCGTGCAGGATGACTCGCTTCGCTCGCCCTTCGGGTCGCCGCCGCAAGCGGCTCCGCTGTCTCACTGCGTTCGACTCGAACCTGCCGCAGGTTCTCATTCTGCACGAATCGTGCATAGCAAAAAGGCGCCTTTAGGGCGCCTTTCCACATTGGTGGGTCGTGCAGGATTCGAACCTGCGACCAATTGATTAAAAGTCAACTGCTCTACCAACTGAGCTAACGACCCGAAGTGGTGGGTGATGACGGGATCGAACCGCCGACCCCCTCCTTGTAAGGGAGGTGCTCTCCCAGCTGAGCTAATCACCCACTTCGGTACTTCATGTAAGAAACGCGCTGGCGAGAAATTGGTGGGTGATGACGGGATCGAACCGCCGACCCCCTCCTTGTAAGGGAGGTGCTCTCCCAGCTGAGCTAATCACCCACTTCTCAATTTCTTACATTTACTGCTTCACACGGCGGAGACTACAAAAGTAGTGGTGGGTGATGACGGGTTCGAACCGCCGACCCCCTCCTTGTAAGGGAGGTGCTCTCCCAGCTGAGCTAATCACCCCCGCTGTGTGGAGTCGCATTATAGGGAGAGTTGAAAATGAGTCAACGCCTTTTCCAAAGATTTTGTTTGTTCGTCGTAAAATTAAACAAAACGATCGCAAATCGTTCCGCGGTGCATGATTTATAAACAAAATAAGCTAAGCGCAGCGATTCACAGGGATGAACGTTGAGGATTCAGGTGGGAGTGATAGAATATTGCGAATATTTTTATTAAGGATCCGCCGGCTGTCGGCAACGTCCTAAACGTAAGGCCATTTCATGAAAATCAAAACTCGCTTCGCGCCAAGCCCGACAGGCTATCTGCACGTCGGCGGTGCGCGTACTGCTCTTTACTCCTGGCTTTTTGCTCGCAACCACGATGGTGAGTTCGTGCTGCGTATTGAAGACACCGATCTCGAGCGTTCTACGCCGGAAGCCATCGAAGCAATTATGGATGGCATGAACTGGCTGAGCCTGGAGTGGGACGAAGGCCCGTATTTCCAGACCAAACGTTTCGATCGCTATAATGCGGTCATTGATGAGATGCTGGTCGCGGGCACTGCATATAAGTGCTATTGCTCGAAAGAGCGCCTGGAAGCCCTGCGTGAAGAACAAATGGCCAACGGCGAGAAGCCACGTTACGACGGCCGCTGTCGCCACGGTCATGAGCATCATGCTGATGATGAACCGTGCGTGGTGCGTTTTGCTAACCCGCAAGACGGTTCCGTTATTTTTGACGACCAAATCCGTGGCCCAATCGAATTCAGCAACCAGGAGCTGGATGATCTGATCATCCGCCGTACCGACGGTTCCCCGACTTACAACTTCTGCGTTGTGGTTGATGACTGGGATATGGAAATCACCCACGTTATCCGTGGCGAAGACCATATCAACAACACCCCGCGTCAGATTAACATTCTGAAAGCATTGAACGCGCCGGTACCGGTGTATGCGCACGTGTCGATGATTAACGGCGACGACGGCAAAAAGCTTTCCAAGCGTCACGGCGCGGTGAGCGTAATGCAGTATCGCGATGACGGTTATCTGCCAGAAGCACTGCTGAACTACCTGGTGCGTCTGGGCTGGTCCAGCGGCGATCAGGAAATCTTCACCCGTGAAGAGATGATCAAACTGTTCTCTCTGGGTGCAGTAAGCAAATCTGCCAGTGCATTCAATACCGAAAAACTGCAGTGGCTGAACCACCACTATATTAATTCGATGGCGCCGGAATATGTTGCGACCCATCTGCAGTGGCACATCGAGCAGGAAAACATCGATACCCGCAATGGCCCGCAGCTGTCTGAGCTGGTGACCCTGCTGGGTGAGCGTTGCAAAACGCTGAAAGAGATGGCGGCAAGCTGCCATTACTTCTATGAAGAGTTTGATGCGTTCGATGCCGATGCGGCGAAGAAACACCTGCGTCCGGTGGCTCGTCAGCCTCTGGAAGTGGTGCGCGATAAACTGGAATCCATCACTGAGTGGACCGCAGAAAACGTGCATCACGCGATTCAGGCAACCGCTGATGAGCTGGAAGTGGGCATGGGTAAAGTCGGGATGCCGCTGCGTGTAGCCGTCACCGGTGCCGGTCAGTCTCCGGGCCTGGATGTCACCGTTCATGCGATTGGTAAGAGCCGTAGCGTAGCGCGTATCAATAAAGCGCTGGCGTTTATTGCTGAGCGTGAAAGCCAGCAGTAACAGGCTGGAATAAGAAACGGCAGGCTCAGGCCTGCCGTTTCTTTATGCGCTTTCGTTCGCGATGCTAAGTCGCCGTAGAAAACCGCTTAACCCTTCCCGCACCAGCAGCGTCTGCAAACGCTGTTTCTCATCAGGCTCCATCATTACTAATACTTCCTGAATTTTCCGCCAGACGGGATCGTTGTCCTGCGTGTGGTAGCTATAATTGGGTTCGGCTGCCTGCAAGGAAAGCTTAAGGTGACGCAGTTTTGGGGTGGTGGCGAGAAAATCTCTGACCTCTGGCGTGATATGAATCAGACGCGCTCTGCCACCCTTCACGCCAGGGATCGACTCCGTTATCCAGTTTTGTTCCCGGATCCAACGATTGATTGTCTGTTTGGCCACACCCACACAGTTCGCCAGCTCCTGCGTAGTCATTTTGCTGTGAAGTATGTTCATCACTGTCCTTGCGTACGGATACCCAGGCGGAGAAGCAGACCGGTGATGCCTTCGCGCAGCAGCAGGCTGGTCAGCTCTTTTTGCTCGTGGTCTGACATTTCTTTTGCGAGCGACAGCAGAAGGGAATCAAAGCCGTCTTCTGCGGGATGATGTGCTCCGCCTGAGAAATCAGCGGCGCGCTGAGCGCTGCGTATAAATTCACGGACGTCATCACTGACGTGCACGAGACGTGCTTTGCCGCCCTGAACACCCGGACGAGGTGACGTTTGCCATCCTTCTTTGCGTACCCATTTATTGATTGTTTGTCGGCTATAACCGGTTAGATGGGCAAGTTCCTCCGGCGTCATTCGTTCCTTGAGCATGCTATTTCCTGAGTGCCTGTGTGGGAATTAAAGGTTCATGTTATAGCATCCTTTAACGTGAAAACGTGACGCGTTTAACTCCTGATTGCGAGAACGTACGCAATGTCATTTAGTTGCATGCTTTTTCATCGATTGAAATAGAGGTGAACATTTTGACGTTGACACCTGGCAAGGGAATTCATATTATGCCGCCCGTCAACACGACACGCTTTACGTTACGGGGCTATAGCTCAGCTGGGAGAGCGCTTGCATGGCATGCAAGAGGTCAGCGGTTCGATCCCGCTTAGCTCCACCAAATTCTGCACCCAACAGATTTGGAACGTGAAGTAAAAATTGTGGGGCTATAGCTCAGCTGGGAGAGCGCTTGCATGGCATGCAAGAGGTCAGCGGTTCGATCCCGCTTAGCTCCACCAAAATTCAAATCCTCGCCTCGGCGGGGGTTTTTGCTTTTCTGCGCCCGTGAAATTGTAAGAAAGCGACCTGTTGATGTTAAAACATACCTGGATGTTAAATTCCATATAAACAACAGGGCCTTTATTGCGCCGGGAGTTTTCTCCGCTCAATTAATAAACATAATATTTCCCTGTTGCCGTTATGTGCCCAGCCGGAATCCTCCCCAAACCAATAGGGTGTTGAAAAATAACGCCTCTGCCAAAAAGTTTCTGCTGGCGCTGATCTTAAGTATTTTCTCGATTCCAATGGCCCGTTTTCTGTCGCCGGAAACCGTAATAGATGGCAACGCCATTTATCTTGCCTGGCTACCGCTGTGCGTCATTCTGTCGATGCTGCTGCTGTTTGGTCGCTACGCGGTGCTGCCGCTGATTTTGGCGTTTACCGTAACGAATACCTGGTTTATGTCGTTGCCCTTTGGGCAAAACTTGGTTCTGGTGTTCTGTCAGCTGTCAAAGGCGCTGGCGTTGATCAGATGGCTGCTCAGCTCCGTCAGGCAGACCATCCGGACCTGCGGGTAGCCACCGACACCGTTTCGCCCGACAGGTCTGCTGAAAGCGGCATTGTTTTCCGGGGTATCTGCCGTCCGCCAGACCACGCCATCCACGGCGAACAGATTCAGACCGTGCCATTTCGGATGGGCCGCCTGCTGGATAAGTTCAGCGGGAATGAGGTCAGAAAGGCTGCGGGCGTGCTCAGGCGAGGTGACATTGATAATGCCGGGGGCTTGTGAAAGTTCCATTAAAAAAGGGTCCATGATGAACATGAACCCTTTTTACACCAGCCACCGGATCGGTCAACTGATCGTTAAACGATCGGCATTAGGGAATATCCCGGCTTTTAACCTCTTGCTGACTGACTTACAGAACCAGTGCGGCGATGGATGCGGACAGCACGCTCACCAGCGTCGAACCGTAAACCAGTTTCAGGCCGAAGCGTGAAACCACGTTACCCTGTTCTTCGTTCAGGCCTTTAATCGCACCGGCGATGATGCCGATGGAAGAGAAGTTGGCGAAGGAAACCAGGAAGATGGACAGGATGCCTTCCGCGCGCGGAGAGAGCGTGCTGGCAATTTTCTGCAGATCCATCATTGCAACGAATTCGTTAGATACCATTTTGGTTGCCATGATGCTGCCGACTTGCAGAGCTTCATGAGCAGGAACGCCCATCACCCACGCAACAGGCCAGAAGATATAGCCCAGAATGCCCTGGAAGGAGATACCGTGGCCAAACCAGCTGGTCACTGTGAAGAACAGCGCATTCAGCGCAGCAATCAGAGCGATAAAGCCAATCAGCATAGCGGAAACGATGATCGCTACTTTGAAGCCAGCCAGAATGTACTCACCCAGCATTTCGAAGAAGCTCTGACCTTCGTGCAGATTAGACATCTGCAGGTTCTCTTCACTCTTATCAACCTGATACGGGTTGATAAGCGACAGAACGATGAAGGTACTGAACATGTTCAGCACCAGTGCTGCAACCACAAATTTCGGGTCGAGCATGGTCATGTACGCGCCGACGATGGACATCGAAACGGTAGACATTGCGGTCGCCGCCATGGTGTACATGCGGTTGCGCGACATCTTGCCGAGAATGTCTTTATAAGCGATGAAGTTTTCGGACTGACCGAGGATCAGGGAGCTAACCGCGTTGAATGACTCCAGTTTCCCCATACCGTTGACTTTAGACAGCACGGTACCGATAGCGCGAATAACAATCGGCAGAACACGGATGTGCTGCAAAATACCAATCAGTGCGGAAATGAATACAATCGGGCAAAGCACCTTCAGGAAGAAGAATGCGAGACCTTCATCGTTCATTTTACCGAAGACGAAATTTGTCCCTTCATTAGCGAATCCGAGAAGTTTTTCGAACATCTCGGAGAATCCTTTCACAAATCCCAGGCCGACATCAGAGTTCAGGAAGAACCAGGCCAACAGAACTTCAATGACAAGTAATTGAATAACATAGCGAATGCGAATCTTTTTACGATCGTGGCTGACCAGCAAAGCCAAAATCGCAACCACAGCAAGCGCGAGGACAAAGTGTAGAACGCGGTCCATATTTGCTCCAAATATGAGGCAGGTTAAATTTCCGTGCACATTCTATGCAACAAGCTAAAAGAAAACGAGATCTACGCCGCACTATCGGTTAATCCTGTGAGCAAACTCAAAAAAGGTGATCAACCATACAAAACCGTTATGTTATGTAAAGGTATTAAAAGTTGAGTTAGTGTACTAATCTGACGATTGAATCATCCTGACGTTACTCTACCCGATAACATGGCTGATATTTGTTCCCCCGGCTATCGTTCTTGTCTATCAAAGAAATTATTATCACCTTGCTAAATGAACTTGATAATCATTCTCATTTTGATAGCATGAAACATAGCAAAGGCTATATTTCTGAGGCAGAAAATGACAAACAGTCGCGTTGAGAGTAGCAGCAGTCGCGCAGCGCGCAAGATGCGGTTTGCATTAATGGGGCCTGCGTTCATAGCTGCCATTGGCTATATCGATCCGGGGAACTTCGCCACCAACATTCAGGCAGGGGCCAGCTACGGCTATCAGCTACTGTGGGTGGTGGTGTGGGCGAACCTGATGGCGATGCTGATTCAGGTGCTGTCGGCCAAACTCGGGATTGCCACCGGTAAAAATCTGGCGGAACAAATTCGTGACCACTACCCGCGCCCGCTGGTGTGGTTCTACTGGGTGCAGGCGGAAATTATCGCCATGGCAACCGATCTGGCGGAATTCATTGGTGCGGCGATTGGTTTCAAGCTGATCCTCGGCATCTCGTTATTCCAGGGCGCGGTCCTGACCGGGATTGCGACCTTCCTGATTTTGATGCTGCAACGGCGTGGCCAAAAACCGCTGGAGAAAATCATCGGCGGGCTGCTGTTGTTTGTGGCAGCCGCGTACATCGTCGAGCTGATTTTTTCGCAGCCCGCGCTGGCACCACTGGCGAAAGGGATGATTATCCCATCGTTACCGACGTCTGAAGCGGTGTTTCTCGCGGCGGGCGTGCTGGGTGCAACCATCATGCCACACGTAATTTACCTGCACTCGTCGCTGACACAGCACTTGCACGGCGGTTCGCGGCAGGAGCGCTACAGCGCGACGCGATGGGATGTGGCGATTGCCATGACCATTGCCGGGTTTGTGAATCTGGCGATGATGGCCACGGCAGCAGCGGCGTTTCACTTCCGCGGTCATACCGGCATTACCGATTTGGATCAGGCGTACCTGACGCTCGAACCCCTGCTCAGCCACGCGGCAGCGACTATTTTCGGTCTGAGTTTGATTGCCGCAGGGCTGTCATCCACAGTGGTCGGCACGCTGGCCGGGCAGGTTGTTATGCAGGGTTTTATTCGCTTTCACATTCCGCTGTGGGTCCGTCGGGCAGTCACTATGCTGCCGTCGTTTGTGGTCATTTTTCTGGGGCTGGACCCAACGCGTATCCTGGTGATGAGTCAGGTGCTGCTGAGCTTCGGTATCGCCCTGGCACTGGTGCCGCTGTTGCGGTTTACCAGCGATGCGAAACTAATGGGCGACCTGGTCAACACACTTTGGGTAAAACGGACTGGCTGGGTGATTGTGGCGCTGGTGGTCGCGTTGAATGGTTGGCTGCTGGTCGGCACGCTGCTCGATCTGTAATTTAGCGTTGAAGCAGGCAATAAAAAAGCAGCCTGCATGAAGTGAGCCCCATTTGTTGGATAGGTCACTTCACGCAGGCTGCTTTTTTTAATGGTGATGCCCGCCGTGTCCGTGATCACCACGGCCCGGACCGCGACCCCAGCCGCCACGATGATCATTCCTGTCGTGCCAGCCTTCACGGTAGCCGCGCTCGTAGGCGTTACGTTTGTCCCAACCGCGATGCCAGCCGTTGTCATGTCGATGCCAGCGCGCGTCGCGCCACTCGTAATTACGGCGCCAGTAGTCACGGTCGCGCCAGCGGTCCCCGTCCCAGTGATTACCGTAATTATCCTGATCGCCAATTTGTAATTTTACCGATGGGATCAGGGTGAGTTCGCCTGCATTCGCCACTATCGGGGCGCTCGCCAGTAAAACTGCAGCCAGAATCAGTGACCTGAACATGAATTTCTCCTTACGATCGGGGCCTTATTTGGCCTGTTAACGCAATCTTACGAGGTGTTACAACCCCACAGCATTGGAGCAACTCCTAAATCCCAGGTCGCAGCACGATTTGCTAAAAATGGCGTTATTTTGTACCGTTCAAAATGGCGTCAATGGCAGTGATTTCCATCGCCGAGAAGTGGCGGTTACTGAGCATACCGACCGCGTCATCAAGCTGCGCCGTCTTGCTGGCACCAATCAGCACCGAGGTGATTTTGTCCTCACGCAGCACCCAGGCCAGCGCCATCTGCGACAATTTCTGCCCACGCTGCTGCGCAATTTCGTTCAGTTTACGCGCCTTAGCGACTTTCTCTTCGGTAATGCTATCCGCGCTCAGGAATTTGCTCCCGCTGGCGGCGCGTGAATCCGCCGGAATGCCGTTCAGGTAGCGGTCCGTCAGCTGCCCGCCCGCGAGTGGGGAAAAGGCAATCGAACCCACGCCCTGTTCTTCAAGCAGATTCGTCAGGCCGTCTTCCACCCAGCGCTCGAACATTGAGTATTTCGGCTGGTGAATAAGACACGGCGTGCCGAGATCCTGCAAAATTGCAAACGCATCACGGGCGCGGTCTGCCGGGTAATTGGAAAGACCGACGTACAGAGCTTTACCCTGGCGGACCACGTGATCCAGCGCGCGCATGGTTTCTTCCAGCGGCGTTTCCGGGTCTGGACGGTGATGATAGAAAATATCGACGTATTCCAGACCCATGCGCTTCAGACTCTGATCGAGGCTTGAAATCAGGTATTTGCGCGAACCCCAGTCGCCATACGGCCCATCCCACATGGTGTAACCGGCTTTACTGGAAATAATCAGCTCATCGCGCCAGGGAAGGAAATCTTCCCGCAGGATACGACCGAAATTGCTTTCGGCAGACCCCGGCGGTGGGCCGTAGTTATTGGCGAGGTCAAAATGGGTAATCCCGAGATCGAACGCATGACGCAGCAGCTGACGGCTGGTTTCCAGTAATGTTTCATCGCCAAAGTTATGCCATAAGCCCAGCGAAATTGCCGGTAACTTCAGCCCGCTCCGGCCGCAGCGGTGATATTCCATTGCCTGATAGCGTGCCGGATTTGCCTGATAAACCATTAAAACCTCCAATGAGGAAAGGGTGTGTATACGTTTACACTAATCAATGTTGTCGCGCAGGTACACCCTTAAAATCCGTAAATTTAACTTTCCACTAACAAATTCTTATCCTTCTGGACAGACTTCGCGCATCTCTAATACTCAGAATATCTATGCGGCGAAAGGAAGATGGCTATGCAATCGAATTACACAATCGCGGATTATCTGGTGGATCGTCTTGCCGGATGCGGTATTGACCATATGTTTGGCGTGCCGGGTGATTATAATTTGCAGTTTCTCGACCATGTCATCGAACACCCAAAGCTGTGCTGGGTGGGCTGTGCGAATGAGCTGAACGCGGCCTATGCCGCCGATGGTTATTCCCGGATACACGGCGCGGGCGCTCTGCTCACAACCTACGGTGTCGGGGAGCTTAGCGCCCTGAATGGCATTGCCGGGAGTTTTGCCGAATACGTGCCTGTTTTGCATATCGTTGGCGCGCCGGGTACGGGCAGCCAACAGAAGGGCGAATTGCTACATCACACCCTCGGCGATGGTAATTTCGGCCACTTTTTCGAAATGAGCATTCCGCTGAGCGTCGCCAGAGCGAAACTGACCGCCAGCAACGCCTGCCAGGAAATCGACCGTGTGCTGCGGGAAATGCTCACCGAACGCCGTCCGGCGTACCTCATGTTACCGGCAGACGTTGCCAAAGCCCCGGCTACTGCGCCTGTAAACGCTCTCATGCTGAAGTCTGCAAAGGCGGATGACAACGCGCTCGAGGCGTTTACGACGGCGGCCCGGCAGATGCTCACGCCCGCTAAGCGGGTTGCGATGCTGGCTGATTTTTTGGCCCAGCGTTATGGCCTGCAATCAATGCTCAGAAACTGGGTGGCGTCGCAACCGCTGGCATATGCCACGCTGCTAATGGGGAAAGGGCTATTTGACGAGCATCAAGCGGGCTACGCCGGCACCTACAGCGGAGCCGCCAGCGACGATGACACCCGGGCGGCGATTGAAGATGCCGATGCGATTTTGTGCATCGGCACTCGCTTCACCGACACCATCACCGCCGGGTTTACCCAACATCTTCCGGCAGAGATAACTATCGAGCTTCAGCCGTTTTCTGCCCGCGTAGGCTCACGTTGGTTCAGTAGTTTGCCGATGGAACAGGCGGCCCAGGCGCTGCAATCGTTGTGTGAGGAACTTGCATCTGGCTGGACGGCTCCTGCTTTGCATGTTTTGCAGAAGAAACCGGCGGCGGGAAAATTCAGCGGAATGCTGAGTCAAACCAGTTTCTGGCAAGCGTTACAGGATGCGCTGCAGCCGGGGGACATCATTCTGGCAGATCAGGGCACGGCGGCCTTTGGCGCGGCCTCGCTCACGCTGCCAACTGATGCCATGCTGATTGTTCAGCCGTTATGGGGCTCAATCGGTTTTACGCTGCCCGCCGCGTTTGGCGCACAAACTGCAGCCCCGGAGCGGCGCGTGGTGCTGGTGGTGGGTGATGGCGCGGCGCAGCTGACGGTGCAGGAAATCGGATCGATGCTGCGCGACGGGCAGAAGCCGCTGATTTTGCTGCTGAACAACGAGGGCTACACGGTAGAGCGGGCAATTCATGGGCCGGAACAGCGCTACAACGATATCGCGCTGTGGAACTGGACCCAAATTCCGCAGGCGCTGAGCCTGAATTGTCAGGCGCAAAGCTGGCGAGTGACGGAGATGGTGCAGCTGCGTGAAGTGCTGGAGCTGGCTTCTCGCCGCCAGCGGCTGACGTTTATCGAAGTGGTGCTGCCGAAACTGGAAATTCCTGGACTGCTGCGGGCCGTGACCCAGGCGCTGGAGACCCGCAACAATACGCAGTGACGGAGTTTAACGCGGTGGTTTAGCGATCATCGTTGGTTTGCCCGCCAGCAGCAGCCAGGCGGGCAGCATCACAATGCACAGCAGCGGCAGCAGGGTGGTGTCCGGTACGACCACGGCGGCCATAAACAGGCTCAGCCAGCCATCGCGAGTCACTACCAGAACCAGGCCAAGGATGGCGCAGGAGATGGTAATCGCCGCCGGAACCGCTTCAACGTGCGCGTGCAGCATCAGGCCGAGCGCCACGGCGACAAACACCGCCGGGAAAATACGGCCTCCGCGGAAACCACTGGCGGCAGCGACAACAAGCGCAGCCAGTTTCATTACCGCAATCAGCATGAAATCGGTCGACGTGAGCGTCTGACTAAAGGCAAGTTGTTGCATTTCATCCAGCCCTTTAAACAGGGTAATCGGTCCACCAAAAGCACCAATCACCCCCAGCAGAAAGCCGCCCATTCCGAGGATCAGCACCGGATGTTTGAGTTTGTGCAAAAGGGTATGCAGGCGTGGCAGGCACCAGACCGCCACCATGCCGACGGCAATAGCGATGGCCGCCACGACTGCGCCACTGAAAATATCGACCAGGCGCATCTGGCTGTAGTGGGCCACCGGCAAAGAAAACTGTGGGTGGAAGAACAGGCTGGTGGTCAGAGCGCCGGCCGCGGCGGCAATCAGCGGAGCGAACAGTCGATCCCACAGTGGGATCTCATCGTTGCCGCTCAGCATCTGCGAGAAAATGAGTGCCGCAGCGATAGGTGTGCCGAACAGCGCGCCGATGGTGCCGGAGGCGGCCAGAATGGTCCAGTCCATAGCCCCAACGCGTGGGAAAACGCGGGCGCCGAGTGCGACGGCGAGCGCGATGTTCACCGACATAATCGGGTGTTCCGGCCCGAGGCTCACGCCGCCTGCAAGGCCCAGGATCAGCGCGAGAATCAGGCCAGGCAGTGCCGATGGTGGTACCGGGGCGCCAATTAACGGCTCGGTCGCCGGGTCAGGCCCAGCATGGCCGGGGCTATAACGAATCACTAATCCAACGGCGATACCGGTGGTGGTCAGCATGAAAATTATCCAGCTTGTGGAATCGACGTTCACGCCGAAACTCGTGGGAAGCGTGGACCACAACAGCCGTTGCAATACGGCAGCAATTTTCATGATAACCACCAGAATCAGACTGGAGGCAATACCAATGATTAAGGCGGGAACCGATAACAGCAGCATGGTTCTGGCTCGCGGGTGGAGCATAGTGATTTCCTTTTAACTCTGAGCGCGCAACACTTTGCCGCCAAATGATAAAACCTTCATTGCAATTGGTGCTGAAACGGTAAAGTTATTGTGTGACCGGGATCGATAAATCGTGGGCACTACTGCGTTGATCGTTGTTGTTATGTCGCCATGAATTTACAGTGTGCCAAAGACTTATTCTGACTTTAGCGGAGCAGTAACAGAATGACAAAGTTTGCGTTAACGGGTGATGTCGGCGGGACGAATGCCCGACTGGCACTGTGCAATCTGGCCAACGGCGAGATTACTGAAGCGAAAACCTATTCCGGGCTGGATTATCCAAGCCTTGAGGCGGTAGTGCGGGTTTACCTTGATGAACAAAAGGTTGACGTAAAAGAGGGCTGCATCGCGATAGCCTGTCCGATTACCGGTGACTGGGTGGCGATGACCAACCACACCTGGGCGTTCTCCATCGAAGAGATGAAGAACAATCTGGGCTTTACACATCTGGAAATTATCAACGACTTTACCGCTGTTTCCATGGCGATTCCGATGCTGAAAAAAGAGCATTTGATTCAGTTCGGCGGTAAAGAGCCGGTGGAAGGTAAGCCGATTGCCGTGTATGGCGCGGGCACGGGTTTGGGCGTTGCGCACCTGGTTCACGTGGACAAACGCTGGGTGAGCCTGCCGGGTGAAGGCGGGCACGTAGACTACGCGCCGAACAGCGAAGAAGAGGGCATCATTCTGGAAGAGCTGCGCGCCGAACTGGGGCACGTCTCCGCCGAGCGCGTGCTGTCCGGCCCGGGGCTGGTGTATCTCTACCGCGCGATTGTTAAATCTGATGGTCGTTTGCCGGAAAACCTGCAACCGAAAGATGTCACCGAACGCGCGCTGGATGATTCCTGCATCGACTGCCGTCGTGCGCTGTCGCTGTTTTGTGTGATCCTCGGCCGCTTCGGCGGCAACCTGGCGTTGACGCTCGGCACCTTTGGTGGCGTGTACATTGCCGGTGGCATCGTGCCGCGTTTCCTCGAATTCTTTAAATCTTCCGGTTTCCGCGGTGGGTTTGAGGACAAAGGGCGTTTCAAATCCTACGTGCAGGACATTCCAGTGTTCCTGATTGTGCACGACAATCCAGGCCTGATTGGCTCCGGGGCGCACCTGCGCCAGTCGCTGGGGCAAATTCTCTGAGTGGATTTTCCTGAGATGAATAAGGCGCCGTCGGCGCCTTTTTTTACAAATGCATCAGCTGGCGAAACTCTTTCACTTTGCTGCGACTGACCGGTACCTGGAAATCGAGGTCGCGTAATCTGAGAATGTAGGTGTTGTTGAACCACGGCTCTATTTCCCGGATTTTATTCAGATTAACGCAGTACGAGCGGTGGCAGCGGAAGAAGTGCGCCGCCGGAAGCTTGCTGCAAAACTCGGTAATGTTCATCGGCATCACCCACGACTCGCGTCGGGTATACACGAAGGTCATTTTCTCGTGTGCTTCGGCGTAATAGATATCGTGGATTGAGGTTACGAAAATCTTTTCATCGCGGACCAGGTTGATGGTGTCGTTTTCTCGCTGAGGGTTCACCGCGCTGCTATTGCTACCCGACTGATGCTGCCAGCTATTTTCCAGCTTTTGCAGCATCGTGACGATGCGCGATTCCTGATACGGCTTGAGAATGTAATCGAAAGCTTCCAGTTCAAACGCTTCCACCGCATGCTCTTTCCATGCGGTGATAAACACGATGAAGGGTTTATGGGCGAACTGGCTAATATTCTGCGCCAGAAGCACGCCGTCGAGCGAGGGAATATTGATGTCGAGAAAAATGGCGTCGACCTTGTTGTGCTGCAAAAACTTCAGCACGTCCAGCCCGTCATCAAACGTGCCGACAATCTCCATCTGGCTATGTTCTTTAATCAGCCAGGTCAGCTCCTGCTGGGCAAGCACTTCATCTTCAACAATGATGACTTTCATAGTCCGTCCTTATGACAGCAGGCTGACAGTTGAGGGGGATGGCGTACGCTGGTTTGGCACATAGAACGCAATCTCAGTGCCTGGCTCAAGGCGACGAATATGCAGCCCTTCGCCGTACAGCAGCGTCACGCGGTGATGCACATTGAGCAGGCCAATTTTATTGCCCGGCATTTCGTTCGCCTCAACGCGGGCAATCACCGCCGGGTCGATGCCATTACCCGTATCCCGCACCCCAATTCGCACGCGATTCCCGCTTTCACTGATGCTGATGGTGACTACGCCTTTCCCCTTGCAGGGCTGAATTCCGTGAACGATCGCGTTTTCGACCAGCGGCTGAATCAGCAGGCTTGGGATCATGCAGTTCACTTCATCGTCGATGTCGTAAATCACCGTCAGCTTGTCACCAAAGCGCGCCTGTTCGATGGCGATGTAATCCTTAATTTGGTACAGCTCTTTGCGAATATCGATCTGCTCGTCGTCCTTCAACTCAATGTTATAGCGCAGATAACGCGACAGATTGAAAATCAGCTGCCGGGCGGTGTCTGGATTAAGGCGAATCGACGACGAAATGGCGTTCAGCGCGTTAAACAGGAAATGAGGATTAATTTTACTTTGCAGCGCCCGCAGCTCTGCCTTATTTGCCATTTCACGCAATTGCTCGGCACGGGACACTTCGAGCTGAGTCGAGATTATCTGCGACAGGCCCACCGCCATTTCCTGTAGCGAGGACGTTATCTGGTGCGCGGGGCGGTAATAGATTTTTAGCGTGCCGGTGACAACGCCTTTTTCCCACAGCGGGATGATCATGATTGAATGGATCTCCGGTGTGCGGTAGGCCACATCGTCATTGCGGATAATGATTTTTCCGTCGCTCAGCGCCTGACGGGTTCGTGGGCTTATCCCCAAATCATTCTTTTTGTAATTGGTTTCTCCGAGGCCGACGTAGGCCAACACTTTCTCGTTATCGGTAATCGCCACCGCATCGGCGTCAATATCCCGGCGAATAATGTCGCAGACCTGGCGCAGGGATTCGCTATTCACGTTACGAAACAGCGGAAGCGTCTTGTTGGCTATTTCCAGGGCGAGCTTGGCCTGCCTGGCGGCGATGGCCTCTTTTTCCCCTTCAACGCTGCGTACCAGCAGTACGATAAAACCGATACACACACTGCCGAGGATCATCGGCACGCCAATTTTTGAAACGATATCGAACCCGAGTTGCATCGTCGGCGCCCAGACGATAACGAGGATCATGGTCAGCGTTTCGCACAGCATCCCGGCGAGGATCCCGACGCGCCAGTGTTGCGCCTTGGGGACTTTGCAGTGGATCCAGCCGGAGAGCAGCCCGGCGATAATGCTGGTGATAAAGCAGGGCACAGCGGTGACGCCGCCGATGTCTATCAGATAGCGGTGCGTACCGGCGATAAGGCCGGTAATGGCGCCGACCCACGGGCCAAACAGTATGCCGCCGGACATCACCGCAATGACGCGCACATTCACCAGCGAGCCTTCCACATGCACGCCAGACCAGGTGCTGAATAGTGCGAACAGCGAGAAGATGGCAGTGACAGCGAGCAGCTCCTTCGGCGTATGGGCCGATTTATGCAGCAGCTCGCGGAACAGGCGGATGCGGATAAGGAAAAACAGGCAAATCAGCATCAGGGCGGCTCTGTCAAAGACCGCCAGCAGCATAGTAAAGATTTCGTGCATGAGTGCGCCGTATGTATCACTGAAAGTAATATGATAAAAAACCTGGCGAGGGATAGCCAGCAATCACGCGGATTAGGTAACGGGGAAAAGGCATATTTTTAAAAGGGGATTGTTATTTTGGTCACGGCACAGGGGGAAATGCGGGGAGAGTGCGCGTTCAGAAGTAAACCAATTGATATCACCGTGTAAATAATATTTTGCTGTAAAGCTGATATCAGGCAGCGTGCATTGCCCCTTATCGGACATCACTTCCCCATTTTGGCTGCATGAATTATTTTTCCCCAACCCTCTCGACAGCAGGAAAAACTTCGGGTTATGTTCATTCATGCCACACAGGTGGCAGCGTCGCTCGGACGGTCCGGGCGCTCACGTTATCCGAGGAAATTATGGCTGACTCCAGTCCTGAACGTCGTTTTACCCGTATCGACAGGCTTCCCCCTTACGTATTCAATATCACTGCTGAGCTGAAAATGGCTGCGCGTCGGCGCGGCGAAGACATTATCGACTTCAGCATGGGTAACCCCGACGGCGCCACGCCGCCGCATATTGTCGAAAAACTCTGTACCGTGGCCCAGCGCCCGGATACCCATGGCTACTCCACGTCTCGTGGGATACCGCGTCTGCGCCGGGCGATTTCGCGCTGGTATAAAGACCGTTATGACGTAGAAATTGACCCCGAAAGCGAGGCTATCGTCACCATCGGTTCGAAAGAAGGACTGGCGCACCTGATGCTGGCGACGCTGGATCACGGTGATACCGTGCTGGTGCCGAATCCGAGCTATCCGATTCATATTTATGGTGCGGTGATTGCCGGGGCACAGGTTCGTTCCGTGCCGCTGGTGGAAGGTGTCGACTTCTTTAATGAACTCGAACGCGCAATTCGCGAAAGCTATCCGAAGCCGAAGATGATGATCCTCGGCTTCCCGTCGAACCCGACCGCGCAGTGCGTTGAGCTGGATTTCTTCGAGAAAGTGGTCGCGCTGGCGAAACGCTACAACGTGCTGGTGGTGCATGATTTAGCCTACGCCGATATCGTTTACGACGGCTGGAAAGCGCCGTCGATCATGGAAGTCCCTGGCGCACGTGATGTCGCCGTGGAGTTCTTCACGCTGTCGAAAAGCTACAACATGGCAGGCTGGCGAATCGGTTTTATGGTCGGCAACAAAGAACTGGTTAACGCGCTGGCCCGTATCAAAAGCTATCACGATTACGGTACCTTCACCCCGCTGCAGGTGGCGGCGATTGCGGCGCTGGAAGGCGATCAGCAGTGCGTGCTGGATATCGCCGAGCAGTACCGTCGCCGTCGTGACGTGCTGGTTAAAGGCTTACATGAGGCCGGATGGATGGTTGAGATGCCGAAGGCGTCGATGTACGTCTGGGCGAAAATTCCGGAACAGTACGCCGCAATGGGCTCGCTGGAGTTTGCGAAAAAGATGCTGCAGGACGCGAAAGTTTGCGTTTCACCGGGGATTGGGTTTGGCGACTACGGCGACACTCACGTGCGCTTTGCGCTGATTGAAAACCGGGATCGAATCCGCCAGGCCGTTCGTGGGATTAAAGCGATGTTCCGCGCCGACGGCCTGCTGCCGGTTTCCGGCAAGTCCGCGACGGAAAGTGCCGAGTAACTCTTCTGTCGTCACTCTTTAGAAATGCAAACAGGAGCCAAATGGCTCCTGTTTTTTTGCATGCTCAGGCTTAAACCATCAGGGCGAAAGTGCCGGCCCAGACGATGACCATAAAGGAGATGCCCATAATAAAATATTTCACGTCACATCACTCCGCGTATAGCTCGATACGCCCAAATGAAAACAATCCTGACTGAGTATAGAGAGCTGACACCGCCTCGAATAAAAATTGGGATTCATCCCTTTTTACCCTTCGGCACCACCTCAAAATTCTGTGCTTCATGTGCTCCAGACGGCGCTAATGTACGCTTAAAAAATGAGGGTGACAAGCCTGATTTTTTTATTAATTTTTAGTTACTTACGAGTGTCGTGAATCGGCGACACAATGATTTCAGTATGCAATAAATGCCCGCACAGCGATGGCAAAACCGTCGTCGAATGATGGGGTAGTACCGCATTGAAATTATAGGAATTTTACCGAGTGAATTCTCAGGGGGCAGTGAGACACCGAGGCCCACCTGAGAAATTACAGCGTAGAGTGATGTCTTAAAAACGGTCTCAGGCAGGCCAATTAGAATTGATACTTATACGAGACTTTGATTTTTTTCTCGGCGTCATCAATATAGGTATTGTTGTCCTGAACGTAGGTGAACGCGCTGACAGAGTTGTGCTTGTCGAAGGAGTAGCCTAATCCCACGCCGGCAAAGTAGCCTTTGTAGTTATCCCCATCATCGTTTTTCGAGCCGTACGACCCGCCAGCAACGCTCAGTAAGCGCAGATTGGTTGTCAGAGGCTTGATCATAAAGACACCGAGATACCCGCTGCTACCTGAACTATCCACCAGACCGAAGCCGTTTTCTTCGGAAAGATCGCCGCTAAAACCTGGTTGAGAGCAAGCTTTATGCTTACCTTTATCGCAGCCAAAGGTATCACCTGTGTTGTAGGAGTAGCCTGCCATTGGGAAAAACTGGAAACCGGCAGGTTCAAAACCAAAATAGCTCAGGGGGAGAAATGTCCCAATTGAATAGTTGGTCTGGGAAGCGCCATTGGGAAATTCATTCTTACCAAAGTTGAAGTTGAAAATACCTATAGGGAAAAGCCATGACCCCCCGACACGCCACTCAGAGGCATCGGTATTGATTTTAACGTTAATTTTTCGCGCTTCGTCCAGTGCAAGCGAGCCTGAGAATTGCACATCGCTGTCATTCATATCGTAGTTATCTGACCATGCAACGCCCACTTTTGTGGTAACTTTGGTCGGGTCATCATCCGATTTTTCTTTGTTGGTTTTGACGATGCCGGATTGCGCAAATGCGAGAGCCGGGAGGAGCCCCAGAGTGAAGAGGAACAATGAACGTGTTCTGCTATGCATGTATGGTCCGAAGTAAATAAAGGGCTGAAAATAAGCGAAAGCCCGCGATCCTACATTGGATGGGCTGGGATCCCGCATATTTATATTTAAAAATTGGTTTAATTTTGAATTTTGTCGCTGAGTTCGGTATATCAATTTAAATGTTCTGTAATTTTATATTTCCGAGAGCGGACCATAGATGAATCGCGATAAACAAGACAACTGAATCATCCATCTGCGCTTCGTTTATAGTCCGGAAAGAATTAATTCGGAATGTATAAGCGTTCTACAAGGAAATGCCTATCCCATTTAGATTTAATCAATAATGCTCAACATTAAATTCATGGCTGCTCGCAACACATACATCGACCTCGTTTTGCAGAAATTTAACCAAGGCAGAGGTTGCTTGTAACGGGTCGGTCTCAAAAAGCGCATCGGCCATTTTCTGCCTTTCATCTTGCTTACAATCGTGACTCAATGCTTGAGACAGGACAGCTGGAAGGGTTTTATCCGTAAATAAATAGGCAAATGCTATATCAGGCACCAGACCAAAGTCGGGTTCAAAAGACTTGTGTGTTCCCTCTTGTATGTCCAAACGTAAAATAGGTTTTTGAGTCAACAGGAAATCAAACATTATTGATGAATAATCGGTGATGAGGGCATCAAATTTATTGAGGTAGGGATAAATATCTATTGTTGGATTAATGTAGTAAACATTTCCGCTAAGTTTGCCGCTGCTTTTATCCTGAAGAAGTGTTGGATGAGCCTTAAGATAAAGATCGGCATTGTTTTTCTGACATATCAGCGCTAACTTACCCAAAAATTCAGACGAACCGGTTAATAGCTGCGTTACACCCCGCTGCCAGGTTGGTGTGAAGAGGATCTTTTTCCGTTTTTTATTCTGTAATGCCTGAAACATCTCTTTGGGAAGTTCACTACCGATGCATTCTAGCTCAGTTGCGCCGCGTAATATCACTTCATTCCTGGGATATCCGGCCCGAATGATTCGTTTACACCCAAATGCTTCATTGAAAAAACTATCGAGGCATGAAGAGGGACTTAATACAGTGTCAGCCCGTGAGGCAAAGGCGACTGGGCGGCGAAAATTGTAATCAGCAAGCGACAAATGCTTCATCAACATCAGCAGCAGGTGCTTGACTGAGACACCATGCCACAACTGAAAGTGTCGGGCTCCATGCAGACAGGCGAACAGCTCTTCGCTCCCATTGAGGCTTTGTGAGGGGTTGACTGAAAAAACAGCCACCGCAGCAGACAGAAAAAGCCGCATGGTTTCTTCAAACGAATCAGCATCAATCAGATGGCATGGGAGATTTTTCTCTTTGAGAGAGTTAATGAGTGTTTTTTCACAGCTACACCAGAGACAGGTATAATCTCTCTGTTCTTCTAACGCCTTGAGATACAGGTATTTTGTATTATCACTGAAAGTCTCGCGGCCAAAAAACAGGACGACTTTCTCTTTTTTATTTTTTCGGGAAAGATGTTCTAACCGCAAAGACAATTCATTTTTCATGCTGCTATACCCGTGCCTGTTTGTAAATTTACCAGGAAAGTAATAGCGACATTCCGGTTACTGAACTGAAGCCCATTATTAAATTTAAACAATTCAGTCAAAGTCTATGAGGTTTGACGAACAAATCCCCTTTGTGGAATGCACATCTGCGATTTTTTCGGACGAAACCATAGCGAGGAAGTAGTCGATAAGGTTATGATAAGTCATGATATTTAATCGACTTGGTTATCTGCTTTTAGCCGTGGTGGCCACCATCAGTGCATTCTTTCGTGACTCGCTGCTGGTGTGGATTATTTCCGTTAATGTGCTCACTCTGCTGCTGTATGGGGCGGACAAATTAGCAGCGCGAAAGAATGGGTACCGTGTACCTGAGTTCACTTTGCTGATTTTCGGTGTGGTCGGTGGCTGGTTTGGCGCCATTCTGGGGCAGCAAATCTTTCGGCATAAAACACAAAAGCAGCCGTTCAAAACCTACTTTGCCATTAGCGTGATAGTGAATCTGATGGTTGTGTTAGCAGGGATGTATTGGGCGATGAGATGAAACAGGGGGAGTAAATGGTCCCTGCAGGAATCGAATTATCGTTTAATTCGTTGATATAAAGATATTTATCTTGTATTGGCTTTCTCAGTACCATCACAGATACCATCAAGTGATGGTGACTGATCCAATTCTGGGTATCGCGGCAATAGAACCTGGGAAAGTAACAGGCATTGAATTTGCACCCTGCCTTTTTATGAGCGGGTCATCCCATCGGTTGGGTTTGTGGGCTGTTACAATAGCTGTTTCGAACAATTAAAGATGGCAAAGGCATAACCGGGCCTGGCTTGAAATGAACAACGGTGAGTTTTCCAGGCGTTGTGTTGACTTGTTTGTGCGGTTACATGAGTCAATCAAAAGCAGAAGCCATGCTAACGAATAAGGGTTTTCACAGCGTTGGCTCAAAACTTCGCTTCAGGTCATTACCTGATGAACTAATCTGTGTAAAATCAGACCTAACCCAATATCGTTGAGAGCTCTGCTATGGCTGGCGTAAACAAAACGCATCTGACTGAAACAGATATCATCACCAAGTTCATTCTGCCTGCGGTTAAAGACGCCGGCTGGGACGTGATGACGCAGATCCGCCAGGAGGTAAAACTCCGTGATGGCAAAATTGTTGTACGTGGAAATCTGGCCTCGCGCATTAAGGTCAAATCTGCAGATATCGTTTTGTACCACAAGCCGAACTTGCCGTTGGCAGTTATCGAAGCCAAGGCCAATCAGCACGCCATCAGTAAAGGGATGCAACAGGCTCTGGACTATGCCAGCCTGCTTGATGTTCCTTTTGCATTTGCCACCAACGGTGACGGTTTTATTTTCCACGATAAAACCAACCCGGGGCAGCTCGAATCAGAAATTACTCTCGCCGATTTCCCGACGCCTGAACAGCTCTGGCAGAAATACTGTGTCTGGAAAGGGTTTACTCAGGAACAGCTGCCGATCATCAGTCAGGATTACTACGATAACGGTAGCGGAAAATCCCCTCGTTATTACCAGATGCAGGCGGTTAACCGAACGGTAGATGCGGTGTCGGCAGGCAAGAACCGTGTGCTGTTGGTCATGGCGACAGGAACCGGGAAAACCTACACCGCATTCCAGATAATCTGGCGGTTGTGGAAGGCGAAAAACAAAAAACGCATTCTTTTCCTCGCAGACCGTAACATCCTGGTCGATCAGACCAAGAACAATGATTTTCAGCCGTTTGGCACTGTAATGACCAAAGTCACCGGGCGTACAATCGACCCCGCTTATGAAGTGCATCTGGCGCTATATCAGGCCATAACCGGGCCGGAAGAACATCAGAAAGCCTATAAGCAGGTAGCCCCGGATTTCTTCGATCTGATTGTCATCGACGAATGTCACCGTGGAAGCGCATCCGAAGACTCTGCCTGGCGTGAGATTCTGGAGTATTTTGGCAGTGCCACCCAGATAGGGCTGACGGCAACGCCGAAAGAAACCGAAGACGTCTCCAACATCGACTACTTCGGTGAGCCGGTTTATACCTATTCGCTAAAAGAAGGCATTGAAGATGGTTTCCTCGCGCCTTACAAAGTGGTGCGCGTCGATATCGATGTAGACGTGCAGGGCTGGCGGCCCATCAAAGGCCAACTGGATAAATACGGCGAAGAGATTGAAGACCGCATCTACAACCTGAAAGATTTCGACCGCACGCTGGTGATTGATGAGCGAACCATGCTGGTGGCGCAGACCATCACCGATTACCTCAAGCGCACTAATCCAATGGATAAAACCATCGTCTTCTGCAACGACATCGATCATGCTGACCGCATGCGTCATGCGTTGGTGGTACTCAATCCAGAGCAGGTGCTCAAGAACGAAAAGTACGTGATGAAAATCACCGGCGATGATGAGATAGGCAAAGGGCAACTGGATAACTTCATCAACCCTAAAAAGCCTTATCCAGTGATTGCTACCACGTCTGAACTGATGAGCACCGGTGTGGATGCCCAAACCTGCAAACTGGTGGTGCTGGATCAAAACATTCAGTCGATGACCAAATTCAAACAGATTATCGGGCGCGGCACGCGTATTAACGAAAAGCACGGTAAGTTGTGGTTCACTATTCTCGACTTCAAAAAAGCCACCGAACTGTTTGCCGATGAACGTTTTGATGGTGTACCGGAAAAAGTGCTGGTGGTGAAACCCAACGATATTACCGATCAAAACTCTGACTTTATTGAACGGCTCGATGCTGAAGATGACGTCGATGAAAGTGATGATACTGCCAATGAAGTACGCGAAGACAGAGCTGAATATCAGGTTGACCGTGACAAGTTCGCGGGCAATGGTGAGTTCCGCGAAGATGACGAAAACAAAGTCCGAAAATTCTATGTGAATGGAGTTTCCGTCAGTGTACTGGCCAAACGCGTTCAGTATTACGATGCCGACGGTAAACTGGTAACGGAGTCCTTCCAGGATTACACCCGTAAAACGGTACTTAAAGACAGTGAATACGCCTCACTGGATAGCTTTGTGCGCAAATGGCAGGATGCCCCGCGCAAACACGTCATTATCGAAGAACTGGAGCAGTTGGGTATTCTGTGGGACGTGCTGGCCGAAGAGGTGGGCAAAGATCTCGACCCGTTTGATTTGCTCTGCCACGTGGTGTACGGTCAGCCCCCATTAACGCGCCAGGAGCGCGCTGCCAACGTGCGTAAGCGTAATTATTTCACCAGATACGCTGAACCGGCACAGCAGGTGCTTAACACGCTGCTGGATAAATACGCTGACGAAGGCGTGCAGGAAATTGAAGACGTTCAGGTGCTGAAACTGAAGCCGTTCGACAAGCTTGGCCGCATGCCGGAAATTATCAAAACCCGCTTCGGTGATAAGCAAGCCTATAAGAAGGCGGTTGAAGAGCTGGAGAAGGAAATCTACCAGTTGCCGCCACGCTCAGCCTGATAACCCAACGACTATTCTGCCACCTGGCGCTTACGGCTCCCGGTGGCATCATTTTTTAAAAACGGAAAGAAAACATGTCAATTAGCTCAGTCATTAAATCCCTTCAGGACATCATGCGTAAAGACGCAGGCGTGGATGGCGATGCCCAACGCTTAGGCCAGCTTTCCTGGTTGCTGTTTCTGAAAATTTTTGACACTCAGGAAGAGGAGCTGGAACTGGAGCAGGATGATTATCAGTTACCGATCCCGAAACGTTACTTGTGGCGCACCTGGGCGGCTAACAGTGAAGGCATCACCGGCGACGAGTTGCTGGAATTCGTCAACGATGATCTCTTCCCGACCCTGAAAAGTATGATTGCACCGATCGACCAAAACCCACGCGGCTTTGTGGTGAAGCAAGCATTTAGCGATGCCTACAACTACATGAAAAACGGCACGTTGCTGCGCCAGGTCATTAACAAACTCAATGAAATCGACTTTAGCAGCAGTTCCGAACGCCATCTGTTTGGTGACATTTACGAACAAATCCTGCGCGACCTGCAAAACGCGGGCAATGCGGGCGAGTTCTATACTCCGCGTGCGGTGACGCGCTTTATGGTCAACCGCATCGACCCAAAACTGGGCGAATCCATTATGGACCCGGCCTGCGGTACTGGCGGTTTCCTCGCCTGTTCGTTCGACCATGTGAAAGAGCATTACGTTAAAACCACCGAAGACCATAAAACGCTGCAAAAACAGATTTTCGGTGTGGAGAAAAAGCAGCTTCCGCATCTGTTGTGTACCACCAATATGCTGCTGCACGGCATTGAAGTACCGGTACAAATCCGCCACGACAACACCCTGAACAAACCGCTTTCTTCCTGGGATGAGCAGCTCGATGTGATTGTCACCAACCCACCGTTTGGCGGCACCGAAGAAGACGGTATCGAGAAAAACTTCCCGGCAGAAATGCAGACCCGCGAAACCGCCGACCTGTTCCTGCAACTGATTATTGAAGTGTTGACCAATAAAGGCCGTGCGGCGGTAGTATTGCCAGACGGCACGCTGTTTGGCGAAGGCGTAAAAACCAAAATCAAAAAGCTGCTCACCGAAGAGTGCAACCTGCACACCATTGTGCGTCTGCCAAACGGGGTGTTTAACCCGTACACCGGCATCAAAACCAATATTCTGTTCTTCACCAAAGGCCAGCCGACCAAAGAGATCTGGTTCTACGAGCACCCGTACCCGGCAGGCGTGAAGAACTACAGCAAAACCAAACCGATGAAGTATGAAGAGTTCCAGACTGAAATCGACTGGTGGGGCAGTGAAGCGGACGGCTTTGCCAGCCGCGAAGAAAACAACCAGGCGTGGAAAGTGGGCATTGACGACATCATTGCGCGCAACTTTAACCTCGATATTAAAAACCCTTACCAGGGCGAAACCATCAGCCACGATCCGGACGAACTGCTGGCGCAGTATCAGACTCAGCAGTCGGAAATCAGCGAACTGCGTAACCAGTTACGTGACATCCTCGCTGCTGCATTGGCAGGTAACAAGGGGGCGAACTGATGGCTGTTGAAAAACTGATCACCCAGCATATCGATACATGGACTTCTGCGCTGCAAACCCGCTCAACTGCCGGGCGCGGCAGCAACGGTAAAATCGACCTCTATGGAATTAAGAAACTGCGTGAGCTGATTTTGGAACTGGCGGTGCGCGGTAAGCTGGTGCCTCAGGATCCGAATGATGAACCGGCATCTGAGTTGTTAAAGCGAATTGCCGCTGAGAAAGCGGAATTAGTAAAACAGGGTAAGATTAAAAAGCAGAAGCTACTGCCGGAAATTAGTGAGGATGAGAAACCGTTTGAATTGCCGGTGGGGTGGGAGTGGGTGAGGCTAAGTGATATCAGTGGGTATATACAACGAGGAAAAGGTCCAAAGTATGCTGAACATGGCTCTGTAAAAGTTGTATCTCAGAAATGTGTGCAATGGAGTGGTTTTAAATTAGAACAATCTCGTTGGATAACGGATGAATCTATTCATTCATACACTGAAGATCGCTTTTTGAAAGATAGGGATGTCCTTTGGAACTCAACTGGTGCTGGTGGTACGGCCGGTAGGGTTATTTATCTTCCTGTGGTTAAAGAAAAACTTGTTGTCGATAGTCACGTTACGTTAATTCGAACAGTTAGAGATAATGGACAGTTTATTAGTAACTATATATCCACTTATGGGATACAGCAGCGTTTCGATCCAAAACACTCGAATACATTATTATCAGGTACAACCAATCAGGCGGAATTAAATTCTTCCGTTGTTACTTCTTTCTTAGTTCCATTTCCTCCACAAATGGAACAGGAAAGGATAAACGACAAAGCAGCAGAGCTCATGTCCCTCTGCGACCAACTGGAACAGCAATCTCTGACTAGTCTGGATGCGCACTCTCAGCTTGTTGAAACGCTGCTGGCAACGCTTACCGATAGCCAAAATGCAGAACAATTAGCCGAAAACTGGGCGCGAGTCAGCCAGCATTTCGACACGCTATTTACCACCGAAGCGAGTATTGACGCCCTTAAACAAACCATTCTGCAACTGGCGGTGATGGGTAAACTGGTACCGCAAGATCCTAACGACGAACCCGCCTCAGAACTGCTTAAACGCATTGAGCAGGAAAAAACGCAACTGGTGAAAGAAGGCAAAATTAAAAAACAAAAACCTTTGCCGCCGATTAGTGAAGAGGAAAAACTGTTTGAGCTACCGGGCGGATGGGAGTGGCGTCGTTTAGCTGATATCGCTTATGTATTTTCTGGAAGCACTTTCAAAAGCGAAGACTTTAATAATGAAAGCGGTGCGAAGTGCATTAAAATAACAAATGTAGGTGTTAATGATTTTGCTCATACTAATGACTACTTACCTGTTGATTTTTTGAATATTTATAGCGATTCGTTGGTTCGATGTGGTGATTTGTTATTAGCCATGACTAGACCTTATATTAGTGATGGCCTTAAAGTATGTGTGTGCCCAAATTTATATGATAGTTCTTTATTAAATCAGCGAGTTTGTGCTATCAGACTATATCATAAATCAAGCTTTTATTATAAATATATGAGTAGTGAAACTGTATTGAATATTTATCAATCGAGGTTTAATAACTCTGGGTTACAGCCCAACTTAAAAATGAATGATATTACGGAACTTTTAATTCCAGTGCCACCAACTGCAGAACAGGACAGAATAATCACAACTATTGGAATGATGTCAGAAATATGTGATCAACTAAAATCCCGCCTGCAATCCGCCCAGCAAACCCAGCTCCACCTAGCGGATGCGCTCACAGACGCAACCTTAAGCTAAGGAAAAGACGATGCCGGTTCAACATGCTATCTGGCGGGTGGGAGAGAATCCTCAACCGCTAACCATCAGCAAACTCGCCAGCGAGCAACTGCTGGAGAAGATGATCTTAAACGATCCCACTATTCTCTCTGACCAGTGGATGATTATCGGTCACCAGGAATATACCCTCGATAAAGGGCGTATTGACCTGCTGGCAATCGCACCAGATGCCTCGCTGATCCTGATTGAGCTAAAACGCGACCGCACGCCGCGTGAAGTTGTTGCCCAGGCGCTGGATTACGCCTCCTGGGTGGATGATTTAAGTGCCGAGCGTCTGTCGCAGATTTACGAGAAGTTTTCCGATGGTGGTAATTTAGGTGATGCGTTCAAACAACGCTTCAACGCTGAGCTGGAAGATGATTCCATCAACCAGTCACATCAAATCATTATTGTGGCAGCGGAGCTGGATCCGTCCACCGAACGCATTGTCGACTACCTCAGTAAGAATGGCATTTCAATAAACGTGCTGTTCTTTAAGGTGTTCCAGCACGGTGATGAGCAGTTCCTGAGCCGTGCCTGGCTTATCGACCCAAGCGAAACGCAAACCAATGCTGCGCAGGCCACGGCCACCAATGCCAATGCAAAAGAACCCTGGAACGGGGAATTTTACGTCTCGTTTGGTGGCCAAACAAGTCGTAGCTGGGAGGACGCACGGAACTACGGTTTTATCAGCGCAGGTGATGGAAGTTGGTACAGTCAGACTCTAAAACAGCTTCAACCTGGCGATCGCGTCTGGGTAAAAATTCCGGGAACGGGTTACGTTGGAGTTGGTATTGCCCAGAGCGCAGTTGAACCTGCCAACAGTTTCACAATCAACACTGATGATGGCGAAAAACTGGCGATGGACGTACTTAAATACGGTGACCTGTATCGACAGAATGCTGACGATCCTGATAAGTCTGAGTACTTTGTCCCCGTGAAATGGCTGGAAACCCGCAGTGAGCAAGAGGCGGTGAACGAGGTCGGATTCTTCGGCAATCAAAACACAGTGTGTAAGCCCATAACGCCGAAATGGCGGCATACTGTTGATAAGCTAAAGCGTAATTTTTTACTCTGGGATAACGAACGTTCTTAGTAAGAGGGGGTGGAATGATGTCAATGAACGATAACGTATTGAAACTCGCCTTCCAGGGCAAATGGGATACCCTGTTACCCATTCTTCGTGAGAATCCTCGTCTGGTGAATATTTCCAGTGAACCCAAGGGATACACTCCGCTACACCAAGCTGCATGGCATGGGGCCAATTTGTCGGTAATTGGAGAACTGTTATCTCTTGGCGCAGACCGTGGAGTTGTTACTCAATCTAAACGGCAGACGGCTTATGACATCGCGGTTGAAAAGCACAAGCGACCTGAACTGGATTATCTGCTTTTCCCACAAAAAATGACTATCGCGCAACTCCTCAGGAAAGTAGTTGCCACTGAGCGGCAATTGTTCACAGCTTATGATGGCAACCAGATTTTGGTCGATAAAATGATTGCGGCTTTAGGTATTGAACAATGTCCTGATGACCTTAACGAACTGGATAACAGGCTAAGTCACCTCTTTTTTGCGTTGACGGGTAAAGCGATATCAACGGCTGACACTATTCACTTTGATGTTGCTGAACATTTTACATTTACGGTAGAGGCTGAGTTTTTCAGACTGATATTTTTCCCGCTGGTACATCAAGTTGCAGCAAAAAAGATTAGCTTTCCGGAACGTGAGTGGGCCGTTGTATCAGACCTGTTTGAACCTGCGCCGACTGGCTGGGGATCGCGTGGAAGCCTCTTTTTATGGCTGGAGATGCGTCGGGCTTTATGTCAGGTGAGTATCCCGGAAGACGAAGACGAGTTGGAAAATATAATCTCGGGCGCATTCCAGGCATTGACCAGAAAATCATTAATTCATCGGGTAGGGGACGACGAGTTTTTTGTAAAACGATTTAGCCGTGGCGGTGGATCTTCAGGCTATGTTTCCTCACTTTATTGGCTCAATAAGTTCATCCCACAACTGCAACAGAGGCTAACCTGGCTGCAAGCTGTTTGGGCGATTTCACCACGTAATCCATAATGCTTTTTTTTAATAAGCGTCAGGAGTTGCTTCACTGTTTTAGTTGTGTGACTTTATCGCCTCAAATTTGATGTGATTGCTGATAATATTTTAAATCGATCTGGGGGAAGTATGACTACAGCAGAATTAGGGCAGTTAATGGTTTTGCAGAAACTAACAAGCCTTGGGGCCAGAAATGTCATCGTCCAGAAAGAGGGCAACAGGTCATTCATTACATTCGATGCCCCAAATGGCAAAGGTTACAAAGTAACTACCCGAACGAAAACATCAGGTACATGGCAAACAACAACAAATTATGGTGCTTCGTGTACATTTAATAAAGACGATAATGAATTTTGGGTTTTTGTCGATATAGGTCAGAAACCAAATATTTTTTATGTCACGCCATTATCCTGGATAAATAATGATATCTATCAGGCTCATATGGACTATCTCACTAAACATGGTGGTCACCGTGCGGAAAATGATGAGTCAACTCATCATGCTATTTCGATAAAGCGCGTTGCTAGCTGGAAAGATGCCTGGGATAAATTGGGTTTTAGTGATTGAAATTAACTCTTGTTCATTGGATGAATTCTTCTCTATTTGCAATGAAAATAGATGGCGGCATAAGACGTTAAAAGATGTCATCGGGCAAGGTCCTAACCAACGCTACTGAACAGAAGACTATTTTTTATAAGACAGTGGAGGATGAAATGATTGCTGATCCAACCCAACACCCCCGTCGTGATAATAAAAATAACATCGTGACGCTCACAAATCCGTCTACGGCAACAATAATGACGAGCTGGCGTGATGCCACTAAAATTGCTACCTGTATACCTGATGGTTCGGTGCCTGAGACTCTCAATGACCTAAATTTAATACCTTGGGCCGGGGCACCTAAAACAGTGCAGGGATGGAATTTTGTACAGGGCATCAATCAAACTCTTGAGGAAGAACAGCTTCAGTCGATCAACGGTAAAAAATTGTCTGCCGGGGCAGTTGTCGTTGAATCAGATGGCCGGGTGTGGGTGGTTCATCCTTCTAATCAATTTGGCGGGTATGTCACCACCTTTCCGAAAGGGCGAGTGGATAATCGACTCTCTTTACAGGCCACAGCAATTAAAGAGGTGTTCGAAGAATCTGGTTTATACGTTGAAATTATGGAGGTATTAGGTGATTTCGAACGTACGACATCGGTGACACGTTATTATCTTGCCCGCCGTCTGGCAGGTACGCCTGCTGATATGGGCTGGGAGTCGCAGGCCGTGTCGCTTGTACCGCCAGAAAAACTGGATTCAATGCTCAATGGTCCTGCGGACAAGCCGGTATTGGCAGCGCTCAACGTTGCGCGTATATCACTTTGCCAGCCGAATGCTCAAGAGTTGTTGGTAAAAACAAAATACAACAGTGATTCTGACGAGCCCATGACAGGGACTAATGCGCAAGATGTCGACGTACCAGCCTCTCAATTACAACTCGGAAAACTGTCAGAAAAAGTGACAATGAAAGCCGATCTTCCAGTCGATATGCAATCAACTCAACTTGGGGAAGGGGAGTTGTCGCTGATCATGAAGTTATATGGGCTGCAAAAATGTAGCAGTACTGGCGATGCGAAATGGCAGCAACTTGAACCTGAGATGGATGAGTTCGCCAAATTGCTGACATCTGACGATTTACAAGAGGTTATTCCAGCGATTGGTGATGACTGGTGGCTTGAGATTGGCCCAGTAAATCTCGGGGACAGGATTGTGACAATTCAGCGTGGCGATACCCTGATCGCTGCGATCACGGCAACGGAGGACGGGCGACTACGGGTAGCGGTGTTTCGACCGTTGGATGGCAAGAGCGCAGAATACTTAACTGGCTTGGGTAAACTACCTCATCCCGAGCATGGCGTATGCATGCGTGAGAATAACTGGGAGTATGCGTTAGACTGCTCTGCCGGCAATGGTAACGTCTACGCTTCTTACAACGGTGAGGCCTACCTATCCTACTGGGAAAAAGGCTTGGGTATTCGTTTGGACGGAACTGATGTGCCGATTTGGCGAAAGCAACAGGATCTGGTCTGTCGTCCCGCCGCACGTGTAGTCACGGAGCTGACTGTATATACCTTGTCCAACTATGAAACTCAGGAAGACTAGACTGCCAGGGGAAGAGGTTTTGGCCTGAAATTGCTGAGCCGTAGATTTTTGGTGTAGTAGTCACTCAATTCTACGGCTTTATCTTCTTGATTAAATGGCTGCTGCAAAACGGCAATAGGTCTTAAATATCGGCATTAAATTCCTCAACCAACATCACCAATTCTTGTGGCACATGTCGGTAACTGACGAGTATCACTTCCAGTGGATGGTGTCTAACGAGTCGCAGTGCACGTTTCAGTGACGACAGTATCCAGTCAGTTTCATTACCAAATGCTCCACCGCCAACCAGAGTCAGGTAGACACGAGGGTTTCCGGTACGATGAAAATTGAGTACCCCTGCCAGTAAAGTGGCCTCATAGCTTGCTTCCAGAACTAAAGAGGCGAAAGGAGCCCAATACCGAGATGAACCACGGTGGTACGCCACGGGCAGGGCTGAGCAAAGAACCTGGCTGACACGTTGGGTCTTTGCGACACCTGGAATAGTGACTTCGGTATCGCTATGCAGACCAATACGTAGCCGTTGGCGCAGATCATCCAATGACGCCACATCTAACGTCTGAATATATTGCCCAATCGCCTCTATTGTTTCAGGTTGAAGGAGTGCGTAACCATTCTGCATCCGGATGCCCGGAATGTTGATGGCTCGGTCTAAATCTTCCAGGGTATTGAGCTGGTTCGATTGGGTTTGACCAACCTGGTCGCCAATTTGAACCAGATAGTTACGAAACACAGTGGCTGCCGCACAAGCCATGGCACATGCAGGGCCTTGAGTATGATCGTACTGATAACCCGAAATACCCTGTTCTGGTGTGGTGCCAGGGCCTGGCATCTCCAGCAAATTGAACTGGCTGGCCACCTGAACAAGAGCACCGTTTGTCTCTGGCCAGCGATGTAAATCATGGGCATCAGCGGCCAGGTTGCTAAGTTTCAATTTTTCATCAGATGTGGGGGCTAATGAATTAATCTCAGCTCTCAACTCTGCAAGGCTCGGCAGGGTCAGCGTACCTGCATAAAAAGAACGAGGTGGCTGGGTTCTGGTATGAAGAAGACCTCCCTCCAGATAGAAATTGGCTTGTGTTTCCGCATAAACGGACTCCTCAAAACCGAAAATATCTTTGAACCAATTCATATTTGTGTTCCTTCCTGTTGGATAATACAACCAGCTAATTGCCACAGTTTATGGCGCGGGCTCAATGGTCGCATGGTGTTCAGGCTCTGATAAGATCCTCAAACACTAAAAGCTACGAGCAGGGCTGATCCTGGGATCCAGATGAGCGGTTTGTGATATACCCTGCAGGCCTTGGCTGATAGTAGCGTCCATGAGGGGTTGTTGTCGTCTATTCGTGTTCAATTACCACGGTAATCGTAGCCTTATTAAAGGCAATCACCACCAGCGTTGATTTGTATTTTTTCTTATTTTGCTCATGTCATTTCCATCTATCTATATATGAAATATACAATCTCTTTGGGATAACGGGATAAGTAGCATTTTTTTCAAAACATACAGTGGCTTAAATATTCCAATGCCCCTGAAAATTTATCCCAAACAACTTTTTACCGGGATAAGTTGAGCAGCTCATTAACATTACCCAACAAGCTGGCATCATATTTTTGGGATAACCAAGGATAACTTGGGATAAGTTACTACTGAATATTCATTTGATAATTAAAGATTCTTTATTTCTTATCCCGTTATCCCACTTATTCCAGCATTTTTGATTCATCACGAAGATGTCACTCTGGCTGTCTATTCGTTGCCGCCATCAATCAGCACGATGAAACGCTGTTGACTGCCGTCTATAGTGATGGTTTTACCATCAATGCGGTTCGGCTCCGGTCTGACCAACATCCCGACTTCTTCCAGTGACTCAGCGCCAAGTTTCTTTTGTATTCCACATAAAATTTCCTCCTCAAACACTGAGGGGATAAAGTGATACTCGTTTCCGCCATCTGCCCGCCTTCCATATACCAGATAACCGGCAAGATTATTAATTCGTGATGCGTGGTTTCTGTCCATGTCTCCGTTTCTTTTGCCAAAGGTGTACGGCTGAAAACGGTTTAGTGCATGACGCTGGATAAAGTCACGGGCGCGGCTGACAACCTGGTATTTTTCGCGGTTGCCAGTGCCGTAATTCTCCAGCCACTCGTTAAAGCTGGCGCGGATGTGTAGGCTACATTCTCCAGCGTTCCAGCCAGTCAGCGGGGCAGAGAGTTCAGCAGTGGCATCAAGCAGGGCGAATCTGACAGCAACGCGCTTTGCCTGCGGGGAAAGGTCAGTGGGTAAACTGGCTAACCATTCTTTTTCTTTTTCATCTACTTTCTTGCAGGCTGCTTCTTTGTCACTGGCCAGCAACGCTATCCATGCCCGCCCCACGACTCCGCAATGACGCATTGATTCACGTTTAATCGCTCTGGAATGCTGATCACCATCATCTAAATCATGAAACTCTGTGGTGTCGGAAAATGGCACGCTGACCAGTCGCACAAGCTGCCCAGCCTTTGGCGTAATGCCATTGCGTAGCAGATAGGTTTCAAAGTCTTCCTCTCCTGTCGATAGCGCCACGATAGACCATCGCAACACAGCTTTATTGCCCCCGTCCTTGTGACCCTGAATGCGCCCAGTTCCATTAAACAGGCTGTATGCACTCCCGGCTACGTGCTTCACGTCGTTACCCTGTCCAATCTCATCGATTGGCATGAAACCATCATTACGTGATGCCGCCTCTACTGTTAAACCGTATCGTGTGGCGTCCCATGTGAGTTTTAACTCATCCGGTACGCCATAAATGCTAGATGCTGCTTCTACGGTAGTAGTCTTTCCTGCAGATGACTGAGCGAACAGATGAATGCCAAAGCAACTACCGCCGGCCAGAGAGTTGAGTGGGGCGGCAAAGGCAGTAAGCGCTCCAACTACCATTGACTGGTTTCCGTTCATCAGTCTGGCAACATGATACCGCCATCCGTTTAGTGTTCCACGGACAACATAACCAGCTACAGATGATGTACCACCACAGAATGCGACTGGGCGGTTTGGGGCTCCAATAATTTCCCCGTCTGGCATGATATATGCGCCTTCATGCCAACCTGCTGTATGGGTGATCGTCCACTGCTCACGCTTGCCGTTTTGCTGTAGATAGTTAGCCAGTAAATCTAAATGCCCGCGTTTGGCTGTTATATTTACTCCGCGAGACCTGAGCCTTGCCCATCCCTGCGGCATACCAATTTCACGGCGTGGAATGGCTTCGCTAATAATCGTGTTGCTTCCTTCCTGTTTCATTCTTACCACTAAATAACCATCCTTCCCATCGCTACCAATTCCAACCGTTTCCAATTCATCAGCAACCCATGTTTCTGACTCATCAATTGCCCCGGTGGTTTTATTTTGCTTTCTTTCGATGTAATACAATCGTCCATGCCTTTTATCGATATAAGGCTTCAGAGCGACATTGCCCGGTTTATTCTCATTCTCACCGCTTTCAATGGCTGTTAACTGTGGTTTCATGCATTCCCCCTACTGGTTGATATATACATTCATTAAATGCCTGTGTAGCGGTTTCCAATCCGTATTGCTGGTGATAGTCGTTCCAGTCGGATTTGTGGTCTGTAGGTGGCAGTGACACCCTGCCAGCCACGGATGAAGCTGCCTTCTCTGCGGCAATCTTCCCGGTATTGGTGTCTCCGGTTTTGGCGTCTCCTGTCTGCTGATCGTTATCGGCGGCGATGATAATTGGCAGTACTGGGTGGCTTCGGCGCATGGCTTCTGCCACGGGTAATAGATTACCGGCATCAATGGCACACACCGTCAGCGCGTCAGGGCGCATCAGATGGACAGAAAGGGCTGTTGCTAGCCCTTCGGCAATAATCACTTCCTGCGATTGCTCTGGTGTGCTTACGGTGTGATATGCCCCTCGCTTTGCCGACCCCGACACAAGGCGTTTTTCTCCTTGTGGAGTGATGGTTTGTGCTGCCACAACAGTCCCAGATTCATCCACCAGCGGCAGGAGGATTGAACCATTGGTCAGTATGGGGAAAGTGAACCCACTCAGTCCTTTTGATCGCAGATAATCAGATTCACCCTGCACAGCTTGCTGGCGTATTCCGGTATACAGACGGGCAAACATATCTCGACGCTGTTTTACGTCTTCTGCGGCTTGTTTCTTGTATTCCTGTTCGCGCTGCTGCTGTTCGGCTCCCAGCCGCTTCCGTCTCTGGCTGGCTGTCGTCGGGTCTGTTTCCTTTGCCTGGTAATCAATACCCAGTACATTAGCCGCAAGGCGTGCGGCCTGTGTGGTGTCGCAGTTATTTACTTTCTTAATCAGGTCTAAACCATCTCCTGCGCCACACTGACCGCAAATATGGGAACCGCGTCCGTTATCGTCGAAACGAAAGCGATCTTTGCCACCGCAAGCAGGGCATGAGGTGTGCTTACGCGGTGAATCAGGGACATCGATATTGAGGCTTGCCAGTACTGATGGCCAACGACCGGCAGCGGCGTGAGTGACTTCGTGAATAAGGTCGATATTACGCATCGGCTGCTCCTTTGCTGTGTTTGATAATTAGAACACTACTGTTTTTAGCGTGAGTTTGGCCGCTGGCAGTTAAGCCAGAATTTTGTAATTTCATAGTTTTTACTCTTGGGGTTAGTTGTGTTTCTTGGCTTCCAGCCAGGAGCGGATCTCTGCTGCATCGTAGACAGTGACGCGTTCAGAGAGGCGAATAGATTTTGGAAAATCAGGCTTGCTTGTTTCCCAGCGCCAGAGGGTGACTGTGCTAACTTTTAAAAAGTCAGCCGTAGCTCGTGGGCGAGCGTGTCCTGAGTGAGGATATGGTTGTGTAATCATAGGTATCACCTGTCATGTTATGTCGTTTGTGTAATCAACATGGCAGATTAAACCTCGTAAATCAGAGGACATGTTCCGATTTCGAAACGAGATTTATAGAAATCGGAACGATGCTTATTTTTTGAAGTACTTTACAAATGTGTCGTAATTAGGGATTTTGTAATCAACCAGTTTTTTTATATTTTGCTGGTCATTTAGGTAAGCAACCAGAAATCCTCTTTTCCTATTTGGATTTGTTTTAGCAACATCTGGGCCTAGTTCTGGCACTGAAGATATCAACATGTCTATGAGTTGCCCCAACATATTTGTATTCAGGTTAATGTTTTCAGGTTTGATTGGCATTTCAATCCCTAAAGGAATATCGATGCCACCATTTATATAGTTAGGGATTGGTTTCCCATCATGATTGTATATTTTTTCAATTTGATTTTTTGTAATGAATAAATCTGATGGGGTAATGCTGAATAATTTCTTTGCTGGGTGAATGGAGTCAAATATCTCATTCTGCATTTCAGTTGGTAGCACCATTGCACGTATTGAGGTTGAATCTTCATCTGCAGGCTTAAGTAATAAATTCGATGTAATTTGTTTTTCCCTATTAAATTGTAAGGATGAATAAAGATTATTATAGGGGGGAATTATCGGAGTCCATAGGCCGAAAATATGGTACATATAAGCAAACATCTCATCACAGTCATCACTGTTAACATTTGATCCTGGGATATGACAGGGTATTATTCCGCTTAATTTAATTTTATCAGTCTTATTATTTGAAAGGCGATATCTGAGCCACTCCTTCAGATCGTTGAGATGCTTAATATCGTCTTCGTATGTTAAGCACACCTCAAATCCTGTAAATTTTAAGCACAGCTCAATAGCACCAATTTCAGCCCAGTGAAGTAAATCATTTAATTTACAGTTAAGTAATTCAGTTGCTCGGTGGAGATCACAGTATTCTAATGCCGGTATATTATTTTTTTTCCATATGTTGATTTCCTCTTGGATGCTCGAGGATACTTTTTTTCTTGTAGTCATCACGTCACCTTATACGTGCACCTGATGAAAACTGAGGCAGGCAGCAGGTGTTACTGCTTTTCGCTTGGCCAGGCTAGCCTCAATCTGTTCGATTAACTACCTACAACCCGTAATTTCTTCATGTCGTATGGTGCAACATGTTTATCAGAGTTTGCTTCAAGATAATCTGACCACCACTGCATCATCCGGTGGCGCTCCTGCATGTGCTGCGCCAGATGAACATACGCAGCCCGTACTTCGTTACGTTCCTGATGGCTCATTTGTCGTTCTACAGCATCTCGCGACCACAAACCTGACTCGGTAAGAGCAGAGCAGGCCATTGCCCGGAAACCATGTAAACAAACGTCAGCCTGAGTATCATAACCCATAGTACGGAGCGCTTTGTTAACCGTATTCTCACTCATAGGTTTATAAGGGTTGCTATCACCAGGAAAAATCAGTGTGTATTCACCGCTAATAAATTTGATCGACTTCAATACATCCATAGCCTGAGAGGATAGCGGCACAAAATGCGCACTGCCCATTTTAGCCCCACGTTCAGAGAATTTTACACCCGCAATTTCTTCTCGCTGACCAGGGATTGTCCACATTGCAGTTTCAAAATTTATCTCGTCCCAGCGAGCGTGCCGAAGTTCGCTTGAACGTACAAATGTATGTAGAGAAAATAACACTGCAAGTCTGGTGAGTGGTCTACCTGTATACGTTGCAGTTTTAGCCATCAATTCAGGTAGACGATCCAGGGCAAGGGCAGGGCGGTGTTTAGTTTTGGGACTCGTTAAAGCACCTTTTAGATCATTAGCTGGATTGTACTCGACAACACCACGCTGAACCGCATAGCGGAAAACGCTACTCATCGTGGTCTTAACTCTCCCCGTCGTAGCACCGATGCCTTGTTCGTTCATGCTGATAAGTAAGGGCAATAGATCTCTTGTTTTTAGGCTGTCGATGGGTTTGCTACCGATAATAGGGAATATGTGGTTCTCCATCTCCCTCAGTATTTTATTGCGGGTGATCTCTTTCCATTCTGGATGGCCCATAGATCCGAAATGCCACTCGCGAGCGATAGTTTCAAATGACGGTGAAGTTGGCTCATTGCTTTCAGCTTTTTTTAGCTCGCGTGGATCTTTGCCATCGGCCAGCAGTTGCCTGGCTTCATCTCGACGTTTACGGGCTGCTGCCAGCGGCACATCTGGATAAACACCTAACGCTAATGTCGCTTGCTTGCCGTCGAAACGATAATTTATACGCCAATATTTACCACCAGCTTTTGTTACCAACAAATACAAGCTGCGACCATCGGTTAACTTGTAATCGGCATTCTGTGGTTTGGCATTCTCGATCTGTTTGGGGGAAAGCTCATTTATAGCCATATGTGTACCCCTTGAGAGGCAAAATGATGGTATCTGGATATCGAACTGATGAGTACCATCATTTATACCATCATGACACTGTATTGTCATGAAGAGATATGAAAGCTATTTAACGTATAAATTTGCTGAGAGGTTTGGTATTACTGGGTTTTTGAAGTGAGCTGAAGTGATGTGAAATGACTTAATGGTGTCCCCTGCAGGAATCGAACCTGCAACTAGCCCTTAGGAGGGGCTCGTTATATCCATTTAACTAAGGGGACGAAGCGGCACGAGTATAGCGTTTTTTAGCAGGCGCGTTAAGCACATAGCCATCTGACTGCTCAAAGTGTCACCATTGTCCTTCATTTCTGTTGTGATTTTTCACGTTGCTGGGCTTTCGCTTTCTCCTCAGCTTTCCGTTTATTGCTCATGTCGTTGCGAATTTGCGCGTGACTCATCAAGGCGAAAATAAAGGTGCCACCGCAAATATTCCCGGCGAGCGTCGGCAGTGCGAAAGGCCAGAAGAAATCCTGCCAGTGCAGGGTCTCGCTAAAAACCAGATACAGAATCTCTACGGTGCCGACCACGATATGCGTGGTGTCGCCCAGTGCAATCAGCCAGGTCATGAGAATAATGACGACAATTTTCGCGGCGCCTGCGGAGGGGAACATCCACACCATGGTCGCGATAAGCCAGCCTGAAATAATAGCGTTGGCGAACATTTCTCCCGGTGTGTTTTTCATGACGTCCATACCGATTTTGGTGAAGGCATCGCGCGTAGGCTCATCAAAAATCGGCATGTATTCGAACGCCCAGGCGGCAATGCCGGTACCGATGAGATTCCCCAGTAACACCACGCCCCAGAGGCGCATCAGCAGGCCAAAATTGCCCATCGTTGGGCTTTGCATGACGGGTAAAACGGCGGTAACGGTGTTCTCTGTAAACAACTGTTGGCGGGCCATTATCACGATGACGAAGCCGAAGGTATAGCCCAGATTTTCCAGCAGGAAACCGCCAGGAACGCCTTCGAGCTGTACGTGAAAAATCCCTTTCGCCAGTAGCGACGCACCCATCGACAGCCCGGCGGCGATTGCCGACCACAGCAGCGCCATGGCATCGCGTTCGAGTTCTTTTTCACCGTCCTGACGAATGTGCTCGTGGATGGCCATTGCCCGCGAAGGAAGCCGCTGTTCATCGACCTCTATTTCTTCGCCCCGATTTTTTTCATCGCTTTCGACTTCCAGTTCTCCCGTATGGCGGTCAATTTTCTCTTTTTCGATACTGTCCATAGGGTGTTACCTTCGTCAACGGAACCTTGCTAAAGCGTAGCGGGTTTTACTGACAGTCTCCCCGGGCCTGACTCTTAATTTTGGTGTTATGCCATGAATAGCGATACGTCTGTTTCAAAATATGTATAAAATCAGTAAGAGCAGTGATTTCTTTACAGGGAGATATTTATGAATTTTCGCCTGTCTGCGCTTGCGCTGAGCGCTACGCTGTTGGTGGGCTGTGCCAGTACCGGTGACCAGCAGCAGGGGCGTTCAGATCCGTTCGAAGGATTCAACCGCACCATGTACGACTTCAACTTTAACGTGCTGGACCCTTATCTGGTCCGCCCGGTTGCTGTCGCATGGCGAGACTACGTCCCGCAGCCTGCGCGTAACGGTATCGGCAACTTCACCAGCAACATCGAAGAGCCTGCGATCATGGTGAACATGTTCCTGCAGGGCGACCCGTATCAGGGTATGGTTCATTTCACGCGTTTCTTCCTGAACACTATTTTAGGGATGGGCGGTTTCATTGATGTCGCGGGAATGGCGAATCAGAAATTGCAGCGCGTTCAGCCACACCGTTTCGGTAGCACCATGGGGCATTATGGTGTGGGCTATGGTCCGTATCTGCAGTTACCGTTCTACGGTAGCTTTACCGTGCGTGATGATGTCGGCGATATGGCGGACGACTTGTATCCGGCGCTTTCATGGCTGACCTGGCCGATGTCAATCGGCAAGTGGGTGATAGAAGGGGTTGAAACCCGTGCGCAACTGCTGGATTCCGACGGCCTGCTGCGGCAATCGACCGACCCGTATATTACGGTGCGTGAAGCGTACTTCCAGCAGCATGATTTCATTGCTAACGGCGGAAAACTCAGTACGGAAGACAATCCAAACGCCAAAGCAATTGAAGGCGATCTGAAAGATATTGATTCGCAGTAAGCTAAGTCGAAAATAAAAAGGTGAGCATCGCGCTCACCTTTTTTTATGCCTGAAACAGAATTATCAGAAGCGGTAGTTGAAGTTAGAACCGAACAGCCACGCTTTACCGTCAGAACGGAAGGTGTACGGACCTTCTTCGATAGTCACGTTCTGGCCGTGCATATAAGACGCACCCACGTCGATAGAGGCATCCGCATTAAACGCGTAGGTTGCCCCGGCGCTTAGCCACAGACGGTCCTGATCCGGGATGGAGATAGAGCGGTGATCGGCTGGAACCGGACTATCATCAAACGCGATACCGGTACGGAATGTCCAGTTGTCGTCGTAGTAATAGGTGGTACCCAGCGCCAGACGCCAGGCATCTTTGAAGCTTTCATCTTTATAGAACAGCGTATCGCCATTGCTACCATTCGCTTTCAGCTCCTGGAACTGGCTCCAGCTGGTATACGTGGCGCTATAGTGGACTGCCCACTGCGGCGCAACACGGTTATAACCAGACAGTTCCCACATTTCTGGCAGGTTGAGGGTCAGAGAACCATCAACAGTGTGCCCATCGGTGCCCTGTGGCAGACCGAAGTTGCCGAGGATCTGGTTGTAAGCTGATGGCAGGTTGCTCTTGTACTCGCCTTTATCGAAGTCGACTTTGACTTCTGAACGGTAGGTAAAGCCGTAACGGTTGTTTTTATCCAGTTCATACAGGATACCGGCGTTCCAGCCGAAGCCCCAGTCATCACCCTTCAGGCGAGCAATCTGAGTATCTCCAGGAATTTGTGCCACCTGGCCCGCCAGTGCAGGCGGCAGTGCACCAGAACCGGCCACAATCTGACCTAAGTCACCGGCATAGCGCTCAATTTTCGCTTTCGCGTAGACCGCATCAAAACCGACGCCGAAGCTCCAGTTGCTGTTCAGGCGGTAAGCGCCGCTCAGGTTCATGTTCACGGTGGTAAGGTCAGTTGTGCCGCCGACGCTACCCGCAGCGTAGTTGTCGCTGTACTCGGTTGCCAGACCATAATTGGAGGTAACGGATGCGCCCCAACCGAATTGATCGTTAATAGGCATGACAAAGTGTAAGTTCGGAACCCATGCGATTGGCGCGATATTATCGGCGTCGGTGCTTTTACCGGATGGCGATTTACCGGAAATATTCACGTCAGGATCGATAAATATACCACCCGCAGAAAATTGCATGCGGTCATACATCATAATCAAAGCGGGGTTACGGCTGGCGTTACCCGGATCGTCGGCAATAGCGCCTTCACCGGAATAAGCACGCCCTAAGCCTGAGGCAGAAAATTCATTTAATTGAAAGCCTGCTGACCAGGCATGAGAGGAAACGAGTGCCACTGCAACTGCGAGAGCGGATTTTGTAAAACGGGTTTTTTGGCTCATGACCATAACCTCAATCGAGTTATTTTTATGCAAAAATTGTTACATGCCGTAACAGAAGCGCGAAGTGTAGGGTCTGTGTTACGTCAGAGAAATCAGACCAGTGCCGAGAGTATAGGTCTGACCAGATGGAATGTTGCAAGTATGTTTATGGGATTTTTCAATTGTGATCTAAGAAACGCGATCCAGCTGGCAAAATTAGGGTCATGAAAGTTCCCTTGAGAGGGCGATTTTTGTTTTAGATCATTTTTAATTGTGATTTAGCTCACTTATGGCGGCTGAACGAAATATCAACTGGAGACGGTCAGGGCAGGGGCGTAAAATAAAGGCATTGTTTATCTGGCACCCTGGGTGCGAATACAGAGGAAATCTACGATGAGTAAATGCAGTGCTGATGAAACCCCGGTTTGCTGCTGTATGGATGTTGGTACCATTATGGACAACACCGATTGCACCGCGTCCTACAGCCGTGTTTTTGCGAACCGCGCTGAAGCTGACGAAACGCTGGCTGCATTGAGCGAAAGAGCCCGTGGTGTTGAGTCCGATCCGTGCAAAATCATCCCGACCTATAAAGACGTCGACGGCGGTGTGCAGCTGGATATCGATTTTGTGTTCTGCTGCGAAGCTGAAACCCTGATTTTCCAGCTCGGACTGCGTTAATCCCTTCTCTAAAACGCCTCTGCTCAGTTCACAGCAGGGGCGTTTTCTTTTTTATCTCAATGTGTTTTGGCTCTCACTTTTATGCTTCCCTGATTGGCTGGATGTAAAAAATTAGTTAAGACTGTTATCAGGTCAGACCACTTTTTTTACGTTTACCAGGGGACAGTTATGAGTCAGGCATTACCGCTTATCACCCGCAAGGGCGATCGCATTGCCATTGTCAGCGGGTTACGTACGCCTTTTGCCCGCCAGGCGACGGCTTTTCACGGCATTCCCGCGATTGATCTGGGGAAAATGGTTGTCGGTGAACTGCTGGCTCGCAGCGAAATTCCTCCTGAAGTTATCGAGCAGTTAGTTTTCGGCCAGGTCGTGCAAATGCCGGAGGCGCCAAACATCGCCCGTGAAATTGTGCTCGGCACCGGCATGAGCGTACATACCGATGCTTATAGCGTCAGCCGCGCCTGCGCAACCAGTTTCCAGGCCGTCGCTAACGTCGCAGAAAGCCTGATGGCGGGGACTATTCGCGCCGGGATCGCCGGTGGGGCAGATTCATCTTCCGTATTGCCGATTGGCGTGAGTAAAGCGCTGGCCCGCACGCTGGTTGATGCCAACAAAGCCCGCACGCTGGGGCAGAAACTCAAACTCTTCTCTCGTCTGCGCCTCAAAGATTTGGCCCCCGTGCCGCCGGCCGTGGCGGAGTACTCTACCGGGTTACGGATGGGCGACACCGCCGAACAAATGGCGAAAACCTGGGGCATCACCCGTGAACAGCAGGATGCGCTGGCGCATCGCTCGCATCTTCATGCAGCCAAAGCCTGGGCCGACGGCAAGCTGACGGATGAAGTGATGACGGCCTATTCGCCGCCGTTCCGTGAGCCGTTCGCGCAGGACAACAACGTGCGCACTAATTCCTCGCTGGCGGACTACGCAAAGCTGCGTCCGGCCTTTGACCGCAAACATGGCACGGTGACCGCGGCCAACAGCACCCCGCTGACCGACGGCGCGGCGGCAGTTATTTTGATGACGGAATCTCGCGCAAAAGAGCTGGGCCTGAAGCCGCTCGGCTATCTGCGAAGCTACGCGTTTACCGCGATTGATGTCATGCAGGACATGCTGCTGGGGCCTGCGTGGTCAACGCCGCTGGCGCTGGAGCGCGCCGGGCTGACGATGGCCGATTTAACCCTCTTTGATATGCATGAAGCCTTTGCCGCCCAGACACTGGCGAACCTGCAACTGATGGCGAGCGAGCGCTTTGCCCGCGACGTGCTGGGCCGCAGCCATGCGACCGGTGAAGTGGACAACAGTAAATTCAACGTGCTGGGCGGCTCCATTGCTTACGGACACCCTTTTGCAGCAACAGGTGCGCGCATGATCACCCAAACTCTTAACGAGCTGCGTCGTCGCGGCGGTGGCTTTGGTCTGGTGACCGCCTGTGCGGCAGGTGGTTTAGGCGCAGCCATGGTTCTGGAGGCCGAATAATGGAAACGACATCCGCATTTACGCTAACCGAACGCCTCGATAACGTGGCGGTCATTACTATCAACGTTCCCGGCGAAAAAATGAACACCCTGAAGGCCGAGTTTGGCGTTCAGGTGCGGGCTATCTTCAAGCAAATCCGCGACAACAAAGCCCTGCGCGGCGTGGTGTTCATTTCCGCCAAACCGGATAACTTTATCGCCGGGGCCGATATAAACATGATTGGCAACTGTACGTCGGCGCAGGAAGCCGAAACGCTGGCGCGCCAGGGGCAGCAAATCATGGCGGAAATTCATGCCCTGCCTATCCCTGTCATCGCCGCGATCCACGGTGCCTGTCTCGGCGGTGGCCTTGAACTGGCGTTAGCTTGTCACAGCCGAATTTGTACCGATGATGCGAAAACGGTGCTGGGCTTACCGGAAGTTCAGTTAGGCCTGCTGCCGGGTTCAGGCGGCACGCAGCGTTTGCCGCGCCTGGTCGGCATCAGCACCGCGCTGGACATGATCCTCACCGGGAAACAGCTTCGCGCCCGGCAGGCATTAAAAGTCGGTCTGGTGGATGACGTCGTACCGCACGCTATTCTTCTCGACGCGGCGATTGAGCTGGCTAAACAGGAACGCCCGGCCAGCCGACGTCTGCCGGTGCGGGAACGCATTCTGGCCGGTCCGCTGGGACGCAGCCTGGTGTTCAGCCTGGCGGCGAAAAAAACAGAACAGAAAACGCAGGGAAATTATCCCGCCACCGGGCGCATTTTGAAGGTGCTCGAAACGGGCCTGGCGCAGGGCAGCAGCAGCGGCTATGCCGAGGAAGCTCAGGCGTTTGGCGAACTGGCAATGACGCCGCAATCAAAAGCGCTGCGCTCAGTCTTCTTTGCCAGTACCGACGTGAAAAAAGATCCGGCCGCTAACGCCGAACCGCAGCCTCTGCATTCAGTGGCGGTTCTGGGCGGGGGCCTGATGGGCGGCGGTATCGCGTTTGTCACCGCCAGCAAAGCGACATTGCCGGTCCGTATAAAGGATATCAATACCAACGGTATCAACCATGCGCTGAAGTACAGCTGGGAGCTGCTTGATAAGAAGGTGCGTCGCCGCCATATCAGAGCCAGTGAGCGCGACAGCCAGCTGGCGCTAATTTCCGGTACCACCGATTACAGCGGTTTTGCCCACCGTGACGTGGTGATTGAAGCGGTGTTCGAAGATTTATCGCTGAAACAACAAATGGTGGCGGAAGTGGAAGCTAACTTTGCGCCGCACACTATTTTTGCCTCAAACACCTCGTCGCTGCCGATTGGCGATATTGCCGCGCAGGCGCAGCGTCCGGAACAGGTGATTGGTCTGCATTTCTTCAGCCCGGTAGAGAAAATGCCGCTGGTTGAAGTGATTCCCCACGCGGGCACATCGGAAACCACGATTGCCACCACTGTGAAGCTGGCGAAACAGCTCGGTAAAACACCGGTGGTGGTAGCGGATAAAGCCGGTTTTTACGTCAATCGCATTCTGGCACCGTATATCAATGAGGCGATGCGACTGCTGACAGAGGGCGAATCTATTGAAAAAATTGATGGGGCGCTGACGAAATATGGCTTCCCGGTAGGCCCAATCCAACTTTTGGATGAGGTCGGAATCGATACGGGAACTAAAATTATTCCAGTACTGGAAAGCGCTTACGGGGAACGTTTCAGCGCACCTGCAAATATCATTAGCGCAATTTTGAACGACGATCGCAAAGGCAGAAAAAATGGTCGCGGTTTCTATCTTTACAGCGCAAAAGGGCGTAAAAGCAAAAAACAACCTGACCCTGCAATTTATACGCTTATTGGCGGCGGGCAGAAGGGAATGCTGTCTGGGCAACAAATTGCCGAGCGCTGTGTGATGATGATGCTCAATGAAGCCGCACGTTGCTTTGATGAGCAGGTGGTACGTAGCGCACGCGATGGTGACATCGGTGCGGTTTTTGGTATTGGTTTTCCTCCCTTTTTGGGCGGCCCGTTCCGTTATATGGACAGCCTTGGGGCGGGAGAAGTCGTGGCGATTCTGCAACGCCTGACGACGCAATATGGCCCACGGTTCACACCGTGCGAGGCATTAATCAGGATGGCAGAACAGGGCCTGGCCTTTTGGCCCGCAAATGAAACTGAGACGTTAAGTTGAGGTCAAATAAAGGTAAATCCAAGTGAGGCATAACGCTGCTGTGTGGTTAATTTGTAAACAGAGATTGACTATACTTACGCCATTAAGGTAAAAAACAGCGTTTCATTCATCGAATGGATCAGGCACAATGCCCGACCACCGAATAGACAGCGTATTTTGTACGTGTGTTTTTCCCCGGTGCTTCTGGTTAACAAAAGCGGTGCAATATGCAAGTTTTTATTATGCGTCACGGTGATGCTGCCCTCGATGCAGCCAGCGACTCGGTTCGTCCTCTTACCACTTGTGGTTGCGATGAATCCCGTCAGATGGCGAACTGGCTGAAAGGTCAAAAAGTGGATATTGAGCGCGTTCTGGTCAGCCCGTTCTTACGAGCAGAGCAAACGCTGGATGTGGTGGGGGAGTGCATGAACCTGCCAAAAGAGATCGATGTCCTGCCGGAACTCACGCCTTGCGGCGATGTGGGTCTGGTAAGCGCCTATCTGCAGGCGCTGGCGAACGAAGGTGTTGCCTCTGCGTTGGTGGTTTCCCACCTGCCGTTGGTAGGCTACCTGGTGTCTGAGCTCTGCCCGAGTGAAGCTCCGCCGATGTTCTCGACATCCGCCATTGCGAACGTCACGCTAGATGCCAGCGGGCAAGGCCAGTTTAACTGGCAAATGAGCCCCTGCAATCTGAAGATGGCCAAGGCCATCTGAGTAAAAGGCGGGTGAGCCGTGCGCTTCCCGCCACTTTTACCTGTCACTTCCCCGCCTTGTTTATCCCTACGGTAATTCTGGCGGCTGCCACTCTTCCACTTCAATCAACACCACCAATGCGGCATCTCCGCCATACTCTTTCGGTGCCTGATGAAACGCCATCACGTGCGGGTGCTGTGCCAGCCACAGCGGCGTCTGCTGCTTCAGAATATGTTTTCCGTGGCCGTGCATCACGCAGGCACAAAATACATGCTCACGACGACAAGCCGCAATTAACGCGCCTAATTCCTGCTTGGCCTGCATCTGAGTCAATCCGTGCAAATCCAGATACAGCTCTGGTGAATAATCTCCGCGACGCAGCTTCTTAGCCTCAAAATGGCTGACGTCCGCGCGCACGTATTTCATCGCGCCTTCGGTATTCAGCAGCGGCTGAAACTCATCGGAAAAATAGTGGCTGTTATCGGCTTGCTCCTGAAGCAAACGCTTCACCGGTACTTCAGTGATTTTCTTACGCGCCGGGCGATGGACTATGGTGTCCTGCTTAATCTTGCGGGTACCGGTCATCAGCTGACGGAACAGCGCCTGATCCTCTTCGCTCAGTGAGGTTTTCTTCTTCATTCTTTCATCTCATTTTCGCTTTGCGACAGTTTACCCGACTCTCTTCGCTTACGGGCAGCGAAAACGCATTTTTTCCCCGCTCTCATGACGCAAGAATGCTGATTTATCGGCGTCTTCATGGCAAACTAGCCGCCGAATTTCAGCGATGGGCCCTGGAGGGGAAAGTGGATAAAATTTTTGTCGATGAAGCAGTCAATGAGCTGCATACCATTCAGGATATGTTGCGTTGGTCGGTGAGCCGCTTTAGCGCCGCGGGCATCTGGTACGGTCATGGCACGGACAACCCGTGGGATGAGGCGGTTCAGCTGGTGCTGCCGTCACTCTATTTACCGCTGGATATTCCGGAAGACATGCATACTGCGCGTCTGACCTCCAGTGAAAAACACCGTATCGTTGAGCGCGTGATTCGCCGCGTCAACGAGCGCATTCCCGTCTCCTATCTGACCAATAAAGCCTGGTTCTGCGGCCACGAATTCTACGTGGATGAACGCGTCCTGGTTCCGCGTTCGCCGATTGGTGAACTCATCAACAACCGCTTTGCTGGCCTGATTGCTCATCAGCCTGAACATATTCTGGATATGTGTACCGGCAGTGGCTGTATCGCTATCGCCTGTGCGTACGCCTTCCCGGAAGCGGAAGTTGACGGCGTCGATATCTCCCCGGATGCGCTGGCGGTGGCTGAGCAAAATATCGAAGATCACGGCCTCATCCATCACGTCACGCCAATCCGTTCTGACCTGTTCCGCGACCTGCCGAAAGTGCAGTACGACCTGATCGTCACCAATCCGCCGTATGTTGATGCGGAAGACATGGCCGACCTGCCGAACGAATATCGCCACGAGCCGGAACTGGGTCTGGCGTCAGGCTCTGACGGCCTGAAACTGACGCGCCGCATTCTGGGCAATGCGCCGGATTACCTGACTGACGACGGCATTCTGATTTGTGAAGTCGGGAACAGCATGGTACATCTGATAGAGCAGTATCCTGACGTTCCGTTCACCTGGCTTGAGTTTGATAACGGCGGCGACGGCGTCTTCATGCTCACCAAAGCGCAGCTTCTGGCTGCCCATGAACACTTCAGCATCTATAAAGACTAATTAAAATTCGACGGGGCTGTAATGGCAGGAAACACAATTGGACAACTCTTTCGCGTAACCACCTTCGGCGAATCCCACGGTGTGGCCCTCGGCTGCATCGTGGACGGCGTGCCGCCGGGCATTCCTCTGACGGAAGCTGATCTGCAGCACGATCTCGACAGACGCCGTCCGGGAACCTCGCGTTACACCACGCAGCGTCGCGAACCGGACCAGGTGAAAATCCTGTCTGGCGTGTTTGAAGGTGTCACCACCGGCACCAGCATTGGCCTGCTGATTGAGAATACCGATCAGCGCTCCCAGGATTATAGCGCTATCAAAGATGTCTTCCGCCCGGGCCACGCTGATTACACCTACGAACAAAAATACGGCCTGCGTGACTATCGCGGCGGCGGCCGTTCTTCCGCTCGCGAAACCGCGATGCGCGTAGCGGCAGGGGCGATTGCCAAAAAATACCTCGCAGAGAAATTCGGCGTGGTCATCCGCGGCTGCATGACCCAAATGGGTGATATTCCGCTGGAAATCAAGGACTGGAGCCAGGTGGAACAGAACCCGTTCTTCTGCCCGGATCCGGATAAAATCGACGCGCTTGATGAACTGATGCGCGGCCTGAAAAAAGAAGGCGACTCGATTGGGGCGAAAATCACTGTGGTCGCTGACGGCGTGCCGCCGGGCCTCGGTGAGCCGGTCTTTGACCGCCTGGATGCCGATATCGCGCACGCGCTGATGAGCATCAATGCAGTGAAGGGCGTGGAAATCGGCGATGGCTTTGACGTTGTTAACCTGCGCGGCAGCCAAAACCGGGACGAAATCACCAAAGAGGGATTCCAGAGCAACCATGCCGGTGGCGTACTGGGCGGGATCAGCAGCGGGCAGCAAATCATCGCCCACATGGCGCTGAAACCGACCTCGAGCATCACCGTACCGGGCCGCACGATCAACCGTTTTGGTGAAGAAGTGGAAATGGTAACCAAAGGTCGACACGATCCGTGCGTTGGGATCCGTGCGGTGCCAATCGCAGAAGCGATGCTGGCTATCGTGCTGATGGATCATCTGCTGCGCCAGCGCGCACAAAATGCGGATGTGACCACAACGCTGCCTCGCTGGTAAGCCTTTCCAGGGAAACGTGGGAAAATGAAAAAAATCGTCATAGTGCTGCTGGCTTTGCTGGTCAGTCACGTGGGGTTCGCTGCCACGCCGTGGCAAAAAATCACCCAGCCAATTCCGGGCACAGCTCAGTCGATTGGGGCTTTTGCCAATGGTTGTATCGTCGGGGCGCAAGCGCTGCCGCTGCGCTCCGATAACTATCAGGTGATGCGTACCGATCAGCGTCGCTACTTCGGCCATCCGGATTTGATTCTGTTCATTCAGCGGCTCAGCAATCAGGTGCACAACCTGGGACTGGGAACGATGCTGATTGGCGATATGGGGATGCCCGCGGGCGGACGCTTTAATGGCGGTCACGCCAGCCATCAGTCCGGGCTGGACGTCGACGTTTTCCTGCAACTTCCGCAGACTCGCTGGACTTCGGCGCAGCTGTTAAAACCACAGGCGCTGGATTTAGTGGCCGCTGATGGCAAGCGTGTGGTGCCCTCGCTGTGGTCGCCAAAAATCAGCGCGCTGGTTAAACTCGCCGCCAAAGATAATGATGTGACGCGCATCTTCGTCAATCCGGCTATCAAACAGCAGCTGTGTCTGGATGCGGGTACCGACCGCGACTGGCTGCGTAAAGTGCGTCCGTGGTTCCAGCATCGTGCCCACATGCACGTGCGTTTACGCTGTCCGGCGGGGAGCCTTGAGTGTGAAGATCAGGCGCCACCTCCACCGGGTGATGGCTGTGGCGCAGAGCTGCAAAGCTGGTTCGCGCCACCGAAACCGGGAACAACCAAACCTGTGAAGAAAACGCCGCCACCGTTGCCGCGTTCCTGCCAGGCGCTACTGGATGAGCATGTCCTTTAATGGAACATTTCACTGAGATATTTATGGTGTCACCGTTGTTGCTGGTGGCACTTTTCTTTATCGCATTACTGGCCGGGTTTATTGACTCTCTGGCGGGCGGCGGCGGCCTGCTGACCATTCCGGCGTTGCTGGCGGTGGGTATGTCTCCGGCAAACGCCCTGGCAACCAACAAACTGCAGGCCTGCGGCGGGTCACTGTCATCTTCGCTCTATTTTGTTCGCCGAAAAGTCGTCAGTCTGGCGGACCAAAAACTCAATATTCTGATGACCTTTATCGGCTCAATGAGCGGGGCGTTGCTGGTTCAGCATGTGCAGTCCGACGTTCTGCGTCAGATCCTGCCGCTGCTGGTGATTGGCATCGGCCTGTACTTCCTGTTGATGCCCAGGCTCGGAGAAGAAGACCGCCAGCGCCGCCTGCACGGGCTGCCGTTTGCACTGGTCGCCGGTGGCTGTGTCGGTTTCTATGACGGCTTTTTCGGCCCCGGAGCGGGTTCATTTTATGCGCTGGCGTTTGTGACGCTGGCCGGATTTAATCTCGCCAAATCTACCGCGCATGCAAAAGTGCTGAACGCCACCTCAAACGTCGGCGGTTTGCTGCTGTTTATCATCGGTGGCAAGGTGATTTGGGGAACCGGTTTTGTGATGATGGCAGGACAATTTTTAGGGGCGCGAATGGGATCGCGACTGGTGCTCAGCAAAGGACAAACGCTGATCCGGCCGATGATCGTCATCGTTTCGGCGGTGATGAGCGCTAAACTTCTCTATGACAGTCACGGGGCGGAGATCCTCCAGTGGTTGGGAATTCATTAATGCAACAACACCATTTTCAGCAGCTGATCGACATATTCGATAGCTGTTTTGCTGATGATTTTAATACCCGTCTGATTTCAGGCGAAGACGAACCGATTTATCTTCCTGCTGATGACGATGCACCGTACAACCGCATCGTCTTTGCGCACGGCTTTTATGCCAGCGCCCTGCACGAGATTTCGCACTGGTGTATTGCCGGTGCCGAGCGCCGTAAGCGGGTGGATTTCGGTTACTGGTACTGCCCGGATGGACGCGATGCGAAAACGCAGGGTCAGTTCGAAGATGTGGAAGTTAAACCACAGGCGTTCGACTGGCTGTTTTGCGCCGCCGCAGGTTTTCCGTTTAACGTCAGCTGCGACAATCTCGAAGGGGATGTTGAGCCTGACCGCATTGTATTCCAGCGTCGGGTTCATGCGCAGGTAATGACGTATCTCGCAGAAGGGATCCCGGCGCGTCCGGCGCGCTTCATCGCGGCATTACAAAAATATTATCAAACGCCGACGTTAACGGCGGAACACTTCCCCTGGCCGGAAGATCTAAATTGAGGAAAGAAGATGATCGCAGAATTTGAATCGCGCATTCTGGCGTTAATTGATGACATGGTAGAGCACGCCAGCGACGATGAACTGTTTGCCAGCGGCTACCTCCGCGGCCACCTGACGCTTGCGGTCGCAGACCTGGAAGCGGGTGACGATCACTCTCCGGAAGCGGTGTATGAAAAAGTGACCCAGAGCCTGGAAAAAGCCATTCACGCCGGTGAACTGAATCCGCGCGATCAGGCGCTGGTGCTCGGCATGTGGGATACGCTGTTCCAGAAGGCAAAATTTAAGTAAGCATGCTGCTGAAAACAACAAGCCCCCGATTGCAAAAATCGAGGGCTTTTTTACACCTGACGGTTTACCAGTACAGCGGCCAAATCTGACGCAAACGCGCCATGGCTTCGAGATAGAAATAATCGCCCCAGCTACAGCACTGATCCACGCCTTTGCCGCTCGCCATGTGATAGACCGAATGCTTGAGCAGACCTTCGCACGGCTCGTCGTCGCGAGCGAGATAGTTTTCGGTCAGAGACTTCATGATGCGCAGCGCCATTTCTTCATAATGTGCGCGATGCGGATCCAGCGTCGGTAATGCCTTCACCAGCTCCAGCAAACCACAAACGGCAATGGCCGCGGCGGAACTGTCGCGCACGGCGTCCGTTCCCAGCAGTGCTAAATCCCAGTGGCAAACTTCATCTTCCGGCAGGCGGTTGAGGAAGTAGTGCGCCAGACTACGCGTGAGTTCGACCATGCTAGTGTCACCGGTGTGCAGGTAGCTCAGCATAAAGCCGTAAATTCCCCATGCCTGGCCGCGAGACCAGCAGGACGTGTCGCTGTAACCCTGATGCGTGTTACCGAAGCGCGGTTCACCGGTCACCACGTCCATGTAGTAAGTGTGATACGTCGAGGCATCCGGGCGCACAATATACCGCGCGGCTTGTTCAACGTGAGCCGTCGCAGCGTCGGCATAGCTCGGGTCGCCGGTTTGCTCGCTGGCCCAGTACAGCAGCGGCAGGTTCATGTTGCAGTCGATAATCATCCGGCCTTGCTGCTCTGGATCGTTCAGGTCGCCCCAGGCCTGAATGATTTTCGCCGTCGGGTTAAAACGTTCCATCAGCGTATCGGCAGCCTGTAATGCTGTGCGGCGCGCGTCTTCGTCGCCGGTCAGTCGCCACGCGCTGACGCAGGAAAGTGAGTACAGAAAGCCCAGGTCATGGGTCGCGGTTTCAATGCGTTTCTCAATGCGTTCAGCAAACGAGGGCAGGGTGCGCTCTGCTGCTTCACGGAAACGCGCTTCGCCGGTCATTTCCCACGCCAGCCACAGCTGCCCGGTCCAGAAGCTGGTGGTCCACTCCACGTTTTGGGTCCGTGGCCAGACGCCGTTTTCACAGGCCTCTCCAGGGAAACAGTCGCCGAAAGCGGCAATGTTGGTATCCAGTTTTCGCGTGATACGCGTCAGGGCGGCGTCCAGACTTTGACGCAGTGCAGGCCGGTCGATGGCATACAGCTCAACGGGGCGCAGCGGCTCGGTAACAACAGAACGGGTCATGACTTCTCCTTAATGACTTTTTGCAGGGGCAATGGATACCGCGTCCAGCGTCTGCGCGTCCTCGGGATGAGGGTCGCGCTCTGAGCGGCAGCGTGAAAGAGTTAGAGTGGAAATCAGCGTAAAGAGCAGGGCGCAGCAGCCCATCATCAGGTAGGTCTGCTCGAAGCCGATTTTGGCGTACAGATAGCCTGCAGGCGGCGCGACAACGACGGATCCGACGTAGATCATCGCCTGATAGCCAAGCAGGTACATGGTGGCGTTGACCTTCTTGTGGAAATGCTCAGCGATATATTTGAACACCGAAATCAGCAGTAGGGCGATCTCCACGCCGTATAACGGTTTGATTATCGAGATAGCCAGCGGATCGGTCGTCAGGCCTGAGGCGATAAGACGCGAACCGACCACCAGGCCGCAGAGTAATAATCCTTTTTTGGCGCCGTACTTGTTCACCAGCATCGGGACAAACATCATCATCACAAACTCAGTGCCGGACTGGATCATGCTCAGATAGCCGTACCAGGCGTTACCCTGTTCTTTGGTGCTAAAAAACGAGACGAAGTAGCGCGGGAACTGCTGCTCGGCGACAAACATCATCCAGGCCACACCGGCGACATACAGGCTGAACATCCAGAATTTGCGGTTTTTGAGCAGTAAGATGACATCACCAAAGACGATTTTGTTGTCAGAGATAACGTTATTACTGCGCAGTTGCTCATCGCCGATTTTCAGGCTGATCAACACCAACAGCATCAACACCGAGGTACCGCTACTGACGAGGAAATTTGCCAGCGGCGTGAGGTTGAACAGCACGCCAGAAAGCGATGCCGCCAGCGCCCAGCCAAGCGATCCCCACATACGAATGCGGCCAAATTCGAGGTTATACAAACGGCTGAAGCGGTCTGCGTAAGATTCCGATGCCGCCACGCCAGCGTACCAGCCGAGGCTAAGATACAGCGCGCCGATAATAATCCCGACGAGGGTATGGCTCAGCAGTAACGGTTGATAGACAAAGATAAAAAATGGCGCCATCAGTGCAGACACGGCACAGACAAAATAGAGCAGCCATTTGCTCATGCCGATTTTGTCCATGATGTAGCCGTACACTGGCTTCATGATCACCGCAAACACGCCGTTGATGGCGAAAACGCTGCCGATGGTGATGCTGTCCAGACCGACTTTCTGGCTTAACCACAGGGCATAAAGTCCAAAGCTGGAGGACCAGGTAAAGAAGTAGAGAAAGATAAAGCTGCTCATCTTAATTTGCGCAGTGCGCGAGGTTGTCGCGGTCATGATTGTCTCCTCAGTCTCACGGCAGTTCGGTCAGGGGAAAATGCGTTTTCTGCGTGGCCGACGTCAGGTGAATAACGCCTTGCTCAACGCTGACTTCGGGGGCACGGGTGACGTCGAAATCCTGCGGATCTCCGGCCCAGACGGCGCTTATCAGCAAATGTGTACCGCGTGATAATTCACCGCGAAGTACCGGTACGGCGGCGCGGTCGGCAAACAGAAGGTTGCTGTTTGGTGGGGTTAATACCACCTCACCCTGACGGCGTTTTTCACTCAGACACACAATGGCGCTGGTGTCATGCTCGCCGGTCAGACGGCTGGTTCCGGCTTCCAACTGTTGTTGCGGCAGCGGGCGGGAATTGATGCTGAAGCCACCCTCGGCGCAATCCAGTTCACGGGCGGTTTGCAGCTGATGCACGCGCACCTGCCAGTCGCCGTGTGCGACCAGCCAGCTGTCGACGGTAACGTCATTCCACGGCAGCCAGCGGCTGTAGATGTAATTTTCATGCACGCTGACCCGCTGGCATTCGCGGCGTCCGCGCCAGTAGTTGTCCTTCTCACTGAGCAGCAGCATTGAGTCCGGCGAGGCGTGTGCCAGGCCAAAGCGCCCACGTTCGACGTTAAAGGCATAGCGCGTCGAGTAGGCAAATTTGCAGTACTTTGCTTCGGTGTTGACGAAATTGTTCCGCTCCAGCTGGCCAGACGTCAGCATCCATAGATGATTTGGCTGGTGGACCAGGATCTGTGCGGCTTTCGGGATGGCGTGCGGCGTTTCGCGTGGCGGCAGCGGTTCTTCTTTGGCCTGCCAGAAATCACTGTTTTCGCCCAACGCCAGCACCAGTACGGTTTTCAGCGCCCAGTACGGCGAGCCTGGCGCGTTATAGTCTTCGGCCATGATCAGGTTTGGATAGCTGTAACCGACGCTTAGCACGCCGTCGCGGTCGAACGGCTGCTGTTGTTGCCACCAACGCAGATGGCGCAACACCAGGCCTTTAAGAATGCCCGGCGAATATACGTCCAGTCCGGCAAAAGCGGCGGCACTCCAGAATGCGGCCTGCGCAAAGCGATAGGTCAGACTGCGCCCAAACGGAATCGCGGCGCCGTTTTCGTCAAAGAAATGGATAAAGTCAGCGGCAAAGACGGTGGCACGTTCGCGCAACGTGGCACAGCGCTGCGGATCGACCTCTTTCATCAGCCTGGAATAAATCAGGCCGTAGAAGTGGAAACCCATCGAAATGTAGTAATCGCGTGGGCGATCCGGGCCGTCGCTGTACCAGCCGTCGCCGAGCCAGTAATGTTCCATCGCCGCAAAATGGCGCGCAATGACTTCGTGGTTGACGGGCATTCCGGCGTGATGAAAACCGACCTGCACCAGAATGGGAAAGAAGTGCCAGTTGTTGTCAGGAATAGTGGCGGTTTCGCTTTGCTTCAGCCATTGCCACAGATGCTGTTTTTCTTGCTCGTTGAAGTGCGCCAGCAACGGTTGATGTGCCAGCGCCAGCAGCAGACCGTAGGCAGCCATTTCCACTACCCGCTGATCGCTATGGCCAATTTCTCCCCAGTATTCCGGGTGCGCCGGATGGGTGCCGTTTTTAATAGCCTGAATGTACAGAGAAAGCTGTTCAGGTTCCTGTCCGCCTGCCAGTAACGGCGTGACGCCCCATAATAAACGGGAGAACGCTTCCATATTGGCGATGCGCTGGCCGTAATGGGTGGTGAAATTCGCCAGATCCACACCGCTGGCATTATTTTTAAAAAAGGGGGTGACCGCATTCAATATTTCATTCACCCATTGGGTGAGGTCACTGCGCTGTTGTAAAGGATTTTCAAAGGTAATGTGTTCAGGTTGCACGAGGCCCTCCCGTCAGACACGAGAAAATTAAACGTTATTGTTATTGGATTTTTACCGCGACTGAATCAGTCGGCGAAACCAAGCCTAGCCGCTTTTCCTTCAATGGCTGAGTGAGCAGGTTCACAAAAATGAACCGCTATTTTAAATTCGCTGGATTTTCCCCACTGAGAGCGCAATAAATTGCAAACCGTAGGCTAAAAATTTAATTTTGTTGTCATGGTGACGGAATGAGCGATGTACAGTTACTGGAAAGAATAACCTTAGAAAAACAGGCGATTTCTTTTAACCGAATGTGGGGCTCCAGCGCGGTCTATTATCACTGGCATCAGTGCGTGGAGTTTCTCTTTATTTCACAAGGCTACGGCATTGTGGTGGTAGATAATCAGCACTACACCGCACGCCCCGGCAGACTGTTTATCTTCCCGCCGTTTCGCCTGCACAAAGTGCATGTCGATGACAGCGAGCGTAACCATTATCACCGCTCCACGATGCATATCGAGCAGTCGGCGGTGGAAAGTAATCTACAGCAGTTCCCGCGTTTTCAGACGCAGTTTGCCCGTCTGGCCGCCAGCCACGCGCCAGCCCAGGCGTACGATCTGAGTGAGCATGCCGAATATATGGAAACCGTTCTGGCACAGTTTGCGGCACTGGAATCCAGAGAGCACTATCCGGCAGACGAAGTGGCTTTTTTGGTGATGCAGATAATGTCGCTCCTGCCCGCGTTACCGCAGGCCAGCGCACCGCAGCAGCAAACCGCGTCGGCGCAAATCATGCAGTGGCTGGAAGCGCATTACGGCGAGAAGTTTTCGCTGGAGGATTTGGCGCGGGATATTGGGCTTTCGCGCAGCTATACGTCACGCATTTTCCGCCAACAGACAGGTGGGAGTATTCACGAGTATTTGCTCACCCGGCGGCTGAAGCGCAGCTGTGATTTGCTGCGCACCAGTGAAATGAGCGTCGATGCGATTGCGGCGAAAGTCGGTTTTCAGGAGGTTACCTACTTCATCACCTGCTTTAAACGGATGATGCGCCAGACGCCGTTGCAGTATCGCAAACAGGCGCAGCAGCGCATTAATCTGCTTTGATAACCGCTTTGCCTTTCAGCAGTTTACGCACCCACAGCCGGTTCGGATTCAGCGCTGCCAGAGTTCTGGCGTCGAGCGGCAGCGGTTCATGACTCATCTGTGAAGCCAGAACTTCTGCCGCCAGCGGGGCAGAGCACAGGCCGCGTGACCCAAGGCCACCGAGCATGAACAGGTTGTTGTGAACAGGCGCTGATTTGGCATTGTCGCGGTTTTCAGCCAGCGTGGCGTAGGTGTCCAGCGTTTGCGGATAATCCGGCACGTTGCCCATCATGGGTAAATGATCGCGCGTGGCGCAGCGCACGCCGCAGCGGGCTTCACCGTCGCTGACGTCGACTTCCTGTGCCCACATGGCATCCGGGAAACAGTCGAGCAAACGCTGCCGATTATGCTGCTGATCGTCCTCGCTGTAGGCCATGTCCGTTTGCCCCCGCTGGTAGCTGGCACCGATGCAGTGCTGCTGATTGTGCGGATTTTGCGGCGTGAGATAGCCGTCGTAACACAGCACCTGACGTAACTTCGCCAGCTCCGGCGTGGTCGGAATATGGCTGACCTGACCGCCCACCGCAGATACCGGCAGCTCCGCCGTTTGCGAGAACTGATTAATCTGATGGCCGTTGGCGAGCACCACGCTGGTGTGATGTAGTGTTTCACTGTTCGCAAAATGTAGCACCCAGCCGTTGGCCTGCGCGTCGAGCGTTTCACAATGATGATTCCAGAGAACGTTCAGCCCATTCTGACAGGCCAGTTCGATAACCGCCGCCGTGAGCTGTGCCGGACACAACCAGCCGCCGAGCGGGTACTGAATGCCCGCGCAGCCCGTTTCGACGCCAAGTGTGCGCTGCACTTCGGCCCTATCCACTTCAACAGCAATTTCTGGCGGCAGTGCCAGTTTCAGCATCTGAGCAATTTTGTGGCTGCTTTTTTCATCCCAGCCGAGCTGCGTCACGCCGCACCAGTCATGATCAAAAGCAACGGGCAGGGAGTCGTACAGACGTCGAGCAAAGGTAAACGCCGCCGGGAAGAAGGTTTCCATTGCCGGATCATGAGCGCTCAGCAGCGGGTAGAGCGCGCCCTGGCGGTTGCCGGAGGCACCCTGTGCCGGAACGTCATCTTCGCAATACAGCGTAACCTGCCAGCCGCGGCGCAGCAGCGCCAGAGACAGCAGTGCACTGGCAATACCACCGCCGATAATCGCCGTTTCTCGGGTTTCACTTCCGGAGCGGGCAAACCACGGCGCGGTGGCAGTTGCTGGTTGAGAATCATCCCGATACCCGGTCAGCATTTCTCGCTTGCGCCCAAAGCCTTTGCTCTTTTTCATGCAAAAACCGGCGTCATTTAAGCCGCGACGCACAAAGCCCGCTGAGGTAAACGTCGCCACCGTGGCGCCGGGACGCGCCAGTTTTGCCATCGCGTTAAACAGCGTTGGCGTCCACATATCCGGGTTTTTGGCGGGCGCAAAACCGTCAAGGAACCACGCATCGACCTGCTGATTCAGGGAGTCATCCAGAGTGTCGACCAGTTCGTTAATATCGCCAAACCACAGATCCAGCGTGACCTGACCTTCATCCAGCACTAAGCGGTGACAACCGGAAAAGGGCAGGGGCCATTGCGCCTGTAACTGCGCGGCAAAATCAGCCAGTTCAGGCCAGTGCTGATGAGCAAGTTTCAGGTCGTTCAGACGCAGCGGGAATTTTTCGAAACTGATGAAATGTAATCTTTGTAGGGTAGCGTCAGGCTGCGAGTCGCGAAAAGTCTTAAATGCCTGCCAGAGAGTGAGGAAATTCAATCCGGTACCAAATCCACTCTCGGCAACCACCAGGTGGGAACGATCGTGAGACGTAAAGCGCTCCGTTAGTCTGTTTCCCCCAAGAAAAACATATCGGGTCTCTTCCAGTCCGTTATCATTAGAAAAGTAGACGTCATCAAAATCTCGGGAAACAGGTGTACCCTCACTGTTAAATTCGAGGTTGGCAGGTTGTATGGCGTTTTGTTTCACGTAAGTTACTCGCAGTGCAAGGCGTCCGGCGATCTTAGCGATGTGTGCCGGGTGGCGCAAATTTATACTTAATTTGTCTGATCGGACTTGTTCAGCGTACAAGTGTACGCTATTGTGCGACTCGAAACTTAAAATAGTATATGACTTACAGAGGTATTGAATGAAACGTGCAGTGATTACTGGCCTGGGCATCGTTTCCAGCATCGGTAACAACCAGCAGGAAGTCCTGGAATCTCTGCGTGAAGGACGCTCGGGGATCACTTTCTCTCAAGAATTCAAAGATTCTGGTATGCGTAGCCACGTGTGGGGTAACGTCAAACTGGACACCACGGGTCTTATCGACCGCAAAGTGGTCCGTTTCATGAACGATGCCTCTATCTATGCTTACCTCTCAATGCAGCAGGCTGTTGAAGATGCTGGATTGAAAGAAGACGTTTATCAGAACAACCCACGCGTGGGCCTGATTGCAGGTTCCGGTGGTTCTTCTAAATCTCAGGTCTTCGGTGCAGACGCAATGCGTAGCCCGCGTGGCCTGAAAGCGGTCGGTCCTTACGTTGTGACCAAAGCGATGGCTTCTGCGGTTTCCGCGTGCCTCGCCACCCCGTTCAAAATTCACGGTGTGAACTACTCTATCAGCTCCGCTTGTGCGACTTCTGCACACTGCATCGGCAGTGCGGTTGAGCAAATTCAGCTGGGCAAACAGGACATCGTATTTGCTGGTGGCGGCGAAGAGCTGTGCTGGGAAATGGCCTGTGAGTTCGACGCGATGGGCGCACTGTCTACCAAATACAATGAAACCCCGGACAAAGCGTCCCGTACCTATGATGCGAGCCGTGACGGTTTCGTTATCGCAGGCGGTGGCGGTATGGTTGTGGTTGAAGAACTGGAACACGCTCTGGCGCGTGGCGCACATATCTACGCAGAAGTGGTTGGCTACGGCGCAACCTCTGATGGCGCAGACATGGTTGCTCCGTCTGGCGAAGGCGCAGTACGCTGCATGAAGCTGGCGATGGACGGTGTTGATTCTCCAATCGACTACCTGAACTCCCACGGTACCTCTACGCCAGTTGGCGATGTGAAAGAACTGGGCGCAATCCGTGAAGTCTTCGGTGACAACACCCCAGCGATTTCTGCGACTAAAGCGATGACCGGCCACTCTCTGGGGGCCGCAGGCGTTCAGGAAGCAATCTACTCTCTGCTGATGCTGGAACACGGCTTCGTTGCCCCAAGCATCAACATCGACGAGATGGATGAGAAGGCTGAAGGCCTGAACATCGTGACTCAGCCGACCGAGCGTCAGCTGAACACCGTGATGTCCAACAGCTTCGGCTTCGGTGGCACCAACGCCACTCTGGTTATGCGTAAGCTGAAAGCGTAACGAATTCTTGTAGAACATAAAGGAGCCGAAAGGCTCCTTTTTTTCGTCATGGAGTCCCACATGTCTACAGTTAATGGATCTGTAAAATCCTCTTCAGCGAATACTTCGCTGTTTCGCATCGCCTTTGCGGTGTTCCTCACCTATATGACCGTGGGCCTGCCTTTGCCGGTTATTCCGCTGTTTGTGCATAACGAACTCGGCTACGGCAACATGATGGTCGGTTTTGCCGTCGGTATTCAATTCCTCGCTACCGTTTTAACGCGCGGCTATGCCGGGCGACTGGCGGATCAGCGCGGGGCTAAACGCTCAGCGTTGCAGGGAATGTTCGCCTGCGGTCTGGCGGGCGGAGCGTGGCTGCTGGCGGCTCTGCTACCGATTGGCGCCGAAGGTAAGTTTGCACTGCTGGTCGTTGGGCGTCTGATCCTCGGTTTTGGTGAAAGCCAGCTGCTGACCGGGACGCTGACCTGGGGCATGGGGCTGGTGGGGCCAACGCGTTCCGGCAAAGTGATGTCATGGAACGGGATGGCGATTTATGGCGCGCTGGCGGCCGGTGCACCGCTGGGCTTACTCATTCACAGCCATTTCGGCTATGCCGCACTGGCGGGTACTACCATGGTACTGCCGCTGCTGGCCTGGGCGTTTAACGGCTCGGTGCGGAAAGTTCCTGCCCATGCCGGTGAGCGTCCGTCGCTGTGGAGCGTGGTCGGTCTTATCTGGAAGCCGGGAATGGGGCTGGCCTTACAAGGCGTGGGCTTTGCGGTGATCGGCACCTTTATTTCGCTCTATTTTATGAGCCACGGCTGGGCAATGGCGGGCTTTACGCTGACCGCTTTTGGCGGCGCGTTCGTGCTGATGCGCATTCTGTTTGGCTGGATGCCGGACCGTTTCGGCGGGGTGAAGGTGGCGACGGTTTCACTGCTGGTGGAAACTGTGGGTCTGCTTCTGTTGTGGCAGGCGCCAAATGCCTGGGTTGCGCTGGTGGGCGCGGCATTAACCGGGTCCGGTTGTTCGCTTATCTTCCCGGCGCTGGGCGTTGAGGTGGTTAAACGCGTACCGCAGCAGGTGCGCGGTACGGCGCTTGGCGGCTATGCGGCTTTTCAGGATATCTCATACGGCGTTACCGGGCCGCTCGCAGGGCTGCTTGCGACCTCGTTCGGTTACTCGTCGGTGTTCCTGGCTGGCGCGATATCCGCAGTCGTCGGGATTGTGGTCACCCTGGTGTCGTTTCGTCGGGCTTAGAACAGGAGCCACAGCAAGAAGATTATCACCAGCAGCCCAACCAGCATCAGACCTGGGCGGGCTGACATCGCCTTCATGTTCTCGATGAACGGCGTGAACGGATTAAAGATCGGCTGAATATAACGGGTGTCGACGGTGTCCTGTGCGCGTTCGACGCGCTTGAGGAATACCTGATTCAGCAGATCCTGCACCTGCGCCTGGGTTAACACCGTTTGCGGCGTCGCCTGCCAGGTTTGCTGGGCATAGTCGCGCAGAGCGTTAAACTCCTGCGTTTCCATCGGCTGTTTCAGCGCCGCCTGCAGCGTGTTAAGCGTCGGCGCTTTCTGGTCGCTCAACGTCTGACGCGCCTGTAGCCAGGTCATCAGCTGGTTGAAGTGTTTCGCCGGGATGAGATCGCCGGTTTTCACCCCTGAAAGCTCAAGCATCGACTGCCAAATCATCTTGCTGGATTCCCCGGTCGCCGCGGCCACCTTGGTCACCATCTGATTCAGCGTGTGGTGCTCGGCAGGCAGTAACGACCTGTCCGTTGCCGGGCGCTGTTGCGGTTGCGGAATGGCCAGCTCGTTGTTTTGCAGCAGTTGCAGCACATTTTTAAGCTGATCGGGCGTCAGCTGGCTTAACGTCGTGTGACCATACTGCTGGCGAATAAAATCGCTCACCGCCTGACGGTTATTGCCCTGACTCAGCAGCTCGGTCAACTGGGCGACAATCTGGCGCACTTCGTGAGTCTGCTGAGCGCTGACCAGACGCTGATTGAGATTCTGTTCCGCCGCGGGGAAGTGCCTTGAGAGCAGCTGCGCATCATTTTTCAGACCCAAATCGTGTTTCATCCCGGCCCATACCCCGGCGCTTTGCTGCGACGTCAGCGCGACAAGACGCGTGATTAGCCGTTCGAGCACGGTGCGCTGCTGGGTGGAGAGCGGTTGCTCGCCGATGTGACTCGTCGGTGTTGCTTCCCCCGGAGGGCGGGCGGGCACGCCTGAAATAGGTTGCGTCATGATAAATCCTGAATGTCCGTCGGTGTTCTCAAGGCTCAGTGTTCCTGGCCGCGAGATTATGGCACACTTCCCCGGTTAACTCTCGTTCCAGACAGGTACTGTACCGTGAAAATCCTTGTTGATGAAAATATGCCCTATGCCCGCGAGCTGTTCAGCCGTTTGGGTGATGTAAAGGCGGTCCCTGGCCGTCCAATTCCCCAGCATGAGCTGGATGATGCCGATGCGTTAATGGTGCGCTCAGTCACCAAAGTGAATGAGGCGCTGCTGGCCGGGAAGGGGATTAAATTCGTGGGTACCGCAACTGCGGGTACCGACCATGTCGATGAGAAATGGCTGGCGCAGGCCGGAATCGGTTTTTCTGCCGCCCCCGGCTGCAACGCCATCGCGGTGGTGGAGTATGTCTTTTCATCGCTGCTGATGCTGGCCGAGCGTGATGGTTTCGCGCTGGCCGATCGCACTGTCGGGATCGTCGGGGTGGGTAACGTCGGAGGGCGTTTGCAAAAACGCCTCGAGGCGCTGGGTATTCGCACGTTGTTATGCGATCCACCGCGTGCCGATAACGGCGATGAAGGTGATTTCCGCAGCCTCGACGACCTGGCGCAAAATGCCGACATTCTGACGTTCCACACGCCGTTGTTTAAAGACGGGCCGTATAAGTCGCTGCACCTGGCAGATGAAGCGCTGATTTCACGTCTGAAGCCTGGCACTATTCTGATAAACGCCTGCCGTGGACCGGTGGTGGATAACGCCGCACTGCTCAAATGCTTACAAGCAGGACAGGACTTAAGCGTGGTACTGGACGTCTGGGAACCGGAGCCAGAACTCAATACTGAACTGCTCTCTCTTGTCGATATCGGCACCGCACACATTGCGGGCTATACGCTGGAAGGCAAAGCGCGTGGCACCACTCAGGTATTTGAGGTCTATAGCGAGTTTATCGGTAATCGCCACCAGGTATCGCTGGATACGCTGCTGCCTGCGCCGGAATTTGGTCGCATCACACTGCACGGTCCGCTCGATCAGGCGACGCTAAAAAGGCTGGTGCATTTGGTGTATGATGTGCGCCGCGATGATGCACCGCTGCGGAAAGTGGCGGGTATTCCGGGTGAGTTCGACAAGCTGCGTAAAAACTATTCTGAACGCCGCGAGTGGTCTTCGCTGAACGTCCTGTGTGACGATGAGCAGGCTGCCGTGTTACTCAAAAATCTGGGATTTAACGCCGTTCATCACGCAGCGCATTAATGTCTTCTTAATACGCCCGGCCAGATACTCTGGCCGGGCGGCTATTTTTATTTCTGGAGTAAACCACCATGTCTGAAGGCTGGAATATTGCCGTACTGGGCGCAACGGGTGCCGTAGGTGTTGCCCTGCTTGAAACTCTTGCAGAGCGTCAGTTCCCGGTGGGAGAGATTTACGGTCTGGCGCGTAGCGAAAGCGCCGGCGAATCCCTGCGCTACGAAGGTAAAACCGTGCGCGTGCAGGACGTTGCCGAGTTTGACTGGACTCAGGTTCAACTGGCCTTTTTTGCCGCAGGTGTAGAAGCCTCTGCGGCCTGGGCTGACGAAGCCGCTAATGCGGGCTGTCTGGTCATTGATTTAAGCGGTCTGTTCGCGCTTGAGCCGGACGTGCCGCTGGTTGTGCCGGATGTGAACCCGTTTGTGCTGGCGGACTACCGCAACCGCAATATCGTGGCGGTGCCAGACAGCCTGACCAGCCAGCTTCTGACTGCGTTGAAGCCGCTGATCGACGACGGTGGTCTGTCGCGTATCGCGGTTACCAGCCTGATGTCAGCGTCCTCACAGGGCAAGAAGGCCGTCGACGCGCTGGCAGGGCAGAGCGCCAAGCTGCTGAACGGCATTCCAATTGATGAAGATGATTTCTTTGGCCGTCAGTTAGCCTTCAATATGCTGCCTCTACTGGTTGACCGTGAAGGCGGTATTGCGGAAGAACGTCGTATTGTCGATCAGGCCCGCAAAATCATGCAGGACGACGGCCTGATGATTTCTGCTCAGTGCGTACGTGCGCCGGTGTTTTACGGTCTGGCGCAAATGGTCAGCTTCGAAGCGCTGCGCCCGCTGGCAGCAGAAGAAGCGCGTGACGCGTTCGAACGCACTGAGGATATCGCCCTGTCTGCGGATACTGATTTCCCAACTCAGGTGTCCGATGCCTCCGGCAGCTCGCACCTTTCTGTAGGCTGCGTGCGTAATGACTACGGCATGCCAGAGCAAATTCAGTTCTGGTCGGTAGCCGATAACGTCCGTTTTGGCGGCGCGCTGATGGCGGTGAAAATCGCTGAGAAACTGGTTCAGGAGTATATGTACTGATGTCTGAAGTGGAAGCGCTGCCGGTCATTAAAGTCGCGCTCGGCATCGAGTACGACGGCAGCAAATACTACGGCTGGCAACGGCAGAACGACGTGCGCAGCGTGCAGGAAAAACTGGAAAAGGCGCTGTCGCAGGTCGCGAACGAACCGATTAGCGTGTATTGCGCGGGTCGAACCGACGCTGGCGTGCACGGCACGGGTCAGGTTGTGCATTTTGAAACGCGGGCGCAGCGCAAAGATGCGGCCTGGACGCTGGGGGTAAATGCGAATTTACCTAAAGACATTGCGGTGCGTTGGGTGAAAGCTGTGCCCGACGATTTCCACGCGCGTTTCAGCGCCACCGCTCGTCGGTATCGTTACATTATCTACAATCATCGTCTTCGCCCGGCGGTCCTAAGCCATGGCGTGACGCATTGTCACCAGGCGCTGGATGCCGAACGCATGCAGCGTGCGGCACAAAGTCTGCTCGGTGAGAATGATTTTACCTCGTTTCGTGCGGTCCAGTGCCAGTCACGCACGCCGTGGCGAAACGTGATGCACATTAGCGTTGAACGTTACGGTGCCTATGTGGTGGTGGATATCAAAGCGAATGCTTTTGTCCATCATATGGTGCGGAATATTGTGGGCAGCCTGATGGAAGTGGGTGCCGGAAACCAGCCGGAGAGCTGGATTGCAGAGCTGTTGGAAGCGAAGGACAGAACGCTTGCGGCAGCGACGGCCAAAGCTGAAGGGCTGTATCTCGTTTCGGTGGATTACCCGGAACGGTTCGACCTTCCTAAGCCGCCTATGGGCCCGCTATTTTTAGCGGACTGAATGCAGTCACTTAAGGTTAAGTCACTATGGATCTGATTCGCTTTCTGATTGATTTTATTTTGCATATTGATGTGCATCTGGCTGAACTGGTCGCGCAGTACGGCGTCTGGGTCTACGCTATTTTGTTCCTGATTTTGTTCTGTGAAACAGGGCTGGTGGTAACACCTTTCCTGCCAGGTGATTCGCTGCTGTTTGTCGCCGGTGCGCTTTCTGCGCTGCCAACAAACGATCTGAACGTGCATTTGATGGTGGTATTGATGGTGATCGCGGCGATTGTCGGCGATGCACTGAACTACACCATTGGTCGCGTGTTTGGCGAACGGTTGTTCAGCAATCCGAATTCGAAAATTTTCCGTCGTAGCTATCTCGATAAAACGCACCAGTTTTATGAAAAGCACGGGGGGAAGACCATCATCCTCGCCCGTTTTGTGCCGATCGTCAGAACCTTCGCGCCGTTTGTGGCGGGAATGGGGCACATGTCTTATCGTCATTTTGCTGCGTATAACGTGATTGGCGCGCTGCTGTGGGTGGTGCTGTTTACCTACGCGGGTTATCTGTTCGGTGACCTGCCTATCGTGCAGGAAAACCTGAAACTGCTGATCGTGGCCATCATCGTGCTGTCGGTCCTGCCAGGTGTTATCGAGATAATCCGTCACAAGCGTGCCGCAGCAAAGCAGGTTAAATAATTACAGAGCCCGGAAAGTGGCGCAAAGTGACACCGGTTAGACCACTTTTTTATCCCATGTTCAGGGCTCTTATGTTTTAATGTGCAACATTTCATGGTCTGTAAGCCCTAAAAATGGCATTATTCGCCGCTTACAGCAAAAACTGGCATCGACCAGGTTCAGGCAGAAAGGTTATCAATGAGCTGGATTGAACGAATTAAAAGCAACATAACCCCCACGCGCAAGGCGAGTATTCCGGAAGGGGTATGGACCAAATGTGACAGCTGCGGACAGGTACTGTACCGCGCAGAGCTGGAGCGTAACCTGGAGGTTTGTCCGAAGTGCGATCACCACATGCGTATGTCAGCGCGCAACCGCCTGCATAGCCTGATGGATGAAGGTACTCTGGTGGAGCTGGGTAGCGAGCTTGAGCCGAAAGATCTGCTGAAGTTCCGCGACTCTAAGAAATACAAAGATCGTCTGGCCTCTGCTCAGAAAGAAACCGGTGAGAAAGACGCGCTGGTGGTAATGAAGGGGACCCTGTTTGGTGCACCTGTCGTTGCCGCTGCCTTTGAGTTTTCCTTTATGGGCGGCTCGATGGGTTCTGTGGTCGGCGCTCGTTTCGTGCGTGCCGTTGAGTATGCGCTGGAAAACAATTGCCCGATGGTGTGCTTCTCAGCCTCAGGTGGTGCGCGTATGCAGGAAGCGCTGATGTCACTGATGCAGATGGCGAAAACCTCTGCAGCGCTGGCAAAAATGCAGGAACGCGGTCTGCCGTACATTTCTGTGCTGACCGACCCGACCATGGGTGGCGTTTCCGCAAGCTTCGCAATGCTGGGTGACCTCAACATCGCTGAGCCGAAAGCGCTGATCGGCTTTGCCGGCCCACGTGTTATCGAGCAGACCGTGCGTGAAAAACTGCCGCCGGGCTTCCAGCGCAGTGAATTCCTTATCGAGAAGGGCGCGATCGACATGATCGTCCGTCGTCCGGAGATGCGCTTCAAGATTGCCAGCGTGCTGGCAAAGCTGATGAATCTCCCGGCACCGAACCCGGATGCACCGCTTGAAGAAGTGGTGGTACCGCCGGTACCGGATCAGGAACCAGAGGCCTGATAAATGCAAAGGGCAGGGCCAGACGGCGCTGCCCTTTTTGCTTGTGCTAACCGTTAACTATCGCGGGTATCATGGAAAAAGACATCACTCCACTCGCCACGTCGCCCCTCGCCGCGTGGCTTTCTTATCTGGAACACCTGCACAGCAAAACCATCGACCTGGGACTGGCGCGCGTCAGCGAGGTTGCGGGCCGAATGGGCGTGCTGAAACCTGCTCCATTCGTCTTCACCGTCGCGGGTACTAACGGCAAAGGTACGACCTGCCGCACACTTGAATCGGTGCTGATGGCCGCAGGCTTTAAGGTCGGTGTATACAGCTCTCCGCACCTGGTTCGCTACACCGAACGCGTACGCGTGCAGGGTGGCGAGCTGGCTGAGTCTGCGCATACCGCGTCGTTTGCTGAAATCGAAAAGGCACGCGGCGACATCTCCCTGACCTACTTTGAATTTGGCACGCTGTCGGCGCTGTGGTTGTTTAAACAGGCGCAGCTGGACGTGGTCATTCTGGAAGTGGGACTCGGCGGACGTCTGGACGCGACCAATATCGTCGATGCCGACGTGGCGGTTGTCACCAGCATTGCGCTCGATCATACCGATTGGCTGGGGCCGGATCGCGAAAGCATTGGCCGTGAAAAAGCGGGCGTGTTCCGCGGCGGTATACCGGCGGTTGTCGGCGAACCTGATATGCCGCAGACCATTGCCGATGTTGCCGCTGAAAAAGACGCTGTGCTGCTGCGTCGTGGCGTTGACTGGCGTTATGAGGTAACGGGTGACCGCTGGACGTTCAGCGATGCTCAAGGCGAACTGACCTCGCTGCCGTTACCGCAGGTGCCACAGCCCAATGCCGCGACGGCACTGGCGGCGTTGCGGGCGAGCGGGCTGGCGATTGGTGAGCAGGCAGTGCGAGACGGTATTCAAAACGCGATGCTGCCGGGGCGTTTCCAGATTGTGAGCGATTCACCACGTCTGATCCTCGACGTGGCGCATAATCCTCATGCGGCGGCCTATCTGGCGGAACGTCTGAAAATGCAGCCTGCGGCCGGGCGTACGCTGGCGGTGATTGGTATGCTTCATGATAAAGATATTGCCGGGACGCTGGCCTGTCTGTCGGACGTTGTCGACAGCTGGTATTGCGCCCCGCTGGAAGGCCCTCGTGGGGCTACGGCGGAACAGCTGGTGGAACATTTGCGCGATGGCGCAGTCTATGCCACTGTAGCGCAGGCATGGCATGCCGCGATGGCGGATGCTGGCCCACAAGATACGGTGCTGGTGTGTGGTTCGTTCCACACGGTGGCTCATGTAATGGAAGAGATGGACGCGGGGAGAACCGGTGGCGAGTAAGTTTCAGAATCGTTTAGTCGGAACCATTGCGCTGGTGGCACTGGGGGTTATTGTGCTTCCAGGGCTGCTGGATGGTCAGAAAAAGCATTATCAGGATGAGTTCGCGGCAATTCCCCTGGTCCCTAAACCGGGTGATAAAGAAGAGCCGGATATGCTGCCAGCGGTTACGCAGGCGCTACCTTCTCAGCCTCCGGAAGGAGCGGCTGAAGAGGTCAGGGCAGGTGATGCAGCAGCACCATCGCTTGATACGTCGCGCTATGCGGCGAACAGCGGTGCGAATGAAATAGATGATACCGCGCAACCGGCACCAAAACCGGTAGCACCAAAGCCTCAGGTTCAGACGCAAACCAGACCACAACGTGATACCACAAACGCACAGTCAGCAGCTGAGACGCAAGCGCCTCCTGCTCAACCGAAGCCTGTTGCCGAAGACAAACCGGCCCCGACGGGTAAAGCCTACGTCGTGCAGCTCGGTGCCTTGAAGAATGCCGACAAGGTCAATGAGATTGTCAGCAAACTGCGCGGCGCCGGATATCGCGTCTTTACCGCGCCGTCTACGCCAGTGCAGGGCAAAATCACCCGCATTCTGGTGGGGCCGGACGCGTCGAAAGACAAGATGAAAGGTTCGCTTGGTGAGCTGAAACAGCTGTCAGGTCTGAACGGTGTGGTGATGGGCTACAGTCCGAATTGATCTTTAGATTCCCGGCGGACCGTCGGGAATACAACGAAATCGATGAAAATCGACTGGGCTGAAAGTGCCCTCAGAGGCCAAAAGCTCATGCGGCGTTGAACGTTTTTTCAGCGCCATTTTTATTTGGGCGGGGAAAGGATTTCCCTACGCAAACGTTTTCTTTTTCTGTTAGAATGCGCCCCGAACTGGACGACAGGGCGTAAAATCGTGGGACAACTATGGTCTGGATTGATTACGCCATTATTGCGGTGATTGGTTTTTCCTGTTTGGTAAGCCTCATCCGCGGCTTTGTTCGTGAAGCATTGTCACTGGTAACGTGGGGTTGTGCTTTCTTTGTTGCCAGTCATTACTACACTTATCTGTCTGTCTGGTTTACGGGCTTTGAAGACGAACTGGTTCGAAACGGGATTGCTATCGCGCTGCTCTTTGTCGCGACGCTTATCGTCGGTGCTATCGTTAACTACGTTATCGGTACGCTGGTAGAGAAGACGGGCCTGTCGGGAACCGACAGGGTGCTTGGGATCTGTTTTGGTGCGCTGCGTGGAGTATTGATCGTCGCCGCCATATTGTTTTTCCTCGATACCTTCACCGGCTTTTCAAAAAGCGACGATTGGCAAAAGTCTCAGCTGATCCCTCAGTTCAGCGTCGTCATCAGAATGTTCTTTGACTATCTGCAAAGCTCGTCAAGTTTCTTGCCCAAAGCATAAGCTTTGGGGAGTTCTGAACGAGGAAAATGACGTATGTGCGGTATTGTCGGTATCGCCGGTGTTATGCCGGTAAACCAGTCGATTTATGACGCGTTAACGGTGCTTCAGCACCGTGGGCAGGATGCCGCGGGCATCATCACCATTGATGCAAACAACTGCTTCCGTTTGCGTAAAGCCAACGGCCTGGTGAGCGATGTGTTTGGCGCCGTGCATATGCAGCGCCTGCAGGGCAATATGGGTATCGGCCATGTCCGTTACCCAACCGCCGGCAGCTCCAGCGCGTCTGAGGCTCAACCTTTCTACGTTAACTCACCTTATGGCATCACCCTTGCGCACAACGGCAACTTGACCAACGCTCACGAGCTGCGCAAAAAGCTGTTCGAAGAAAAGCGCCGCCATATCAACACCACCTCCGATTCTGAAATTCTGCTGAACATCTTCGCCAGTGAGCTGGACAACTTCCGCCACTATCCGCTGGAAGCTGACAACATTTTCGCTGCGATTGCTGCGACAAATCGTCAGATTCGCGGGGCGTACGCGTGTGTGGCGATGATTATCGGGCATGGCATGGTGGCTTTCCGCGACCCTAACGGCATTCGCCCGCTGGTGCTCGGCAAGCGTGATATCGGCGATGGTCGCACCGAATATATGGTGGCATCGGAAAGCGTCGCGCTTGATACGCTGGGCTTTGAATTCCTGCGTGACGTGGCGCCAGGCGAAGCGATTTACATCACCGAAAAAGGCCAGTTGTTCACCCGTCAGTGTGCTGACAACCCGGTGAGCAATCCGTGCCTGTTCGAGTATGTCTACTTCGCTCGTCCGGACTCGTTCATCGACAAGATTTCCGTCTACAGCGCGCGCGTGAACATGGGTACTAAGCTCGGTGAGAAAATCGCTCGAGAGTGGGAAGATCTGGATATTGATGTGGTTATCCCGATTCCGGAAACCTCTTGCGATATCGCGCTGGAAATAGCCCGCATTCTGAACAAACCGTACCGTCAGGGGTTTGTGAAAAACCGCTACGTGGGTCGTACGTTCATCATGCCAGGCCAGCAGCTGCGCCGTAAATCGGTGCGCCGTAAACTGAACGCCAACCGCGCAGAGTTCCGTGATAAGAACGTGCTGCTGGTGGATGACTCGATTGTGCGTGGTACGACGTCAGAGCAGATCATCGAAATGGCGCGCGAAGCTGGTGCGAAGAAAGTATACCTGGCCTCTGCTGCACCGGAAATTCGCTTCCCGAATGTCTACGGAATCGATATGCCGAGTGCCACGGAACTGATTGCTCACGGTCGTGAAGTGGATGAGATCCGCCAGATTATCGGCGCCGACGGTTTGATTTTCCAGGATCTGAACGATCTGATTGAAGCGGTTCGCGCTGAGAACCCGGATATTCAGCAGTTTGAATGCTCGGTATTCAACGGCGTGTACGTCACCAAAGACGTGAACCAGCAATATCTCGATTATCTCGACTCCCTGCGTAATGACGACAGCAAAGCGCTTGCGCGTCAGAACGAAGTTGAAAGCCTTGAGATGCATAACGAAGGTTAATCGTCTCCACGCCCTCTCGTGCTGAGAGGGCGTCTTTCCTTGCAACTCCCTCTGAATTCCGGCAAAGTCAGGCCCAGTACGAAGACAGGGCGGGATCATGAAACGACTCATTATTGGAATTTCCGGTGCCAGCGGCGCTATCTATGGCGTTCGGCTGTTGCAGGTGCTGCGCGATGTCGCAGAAGTGGAAACCCATTTGGTGATGAGTCAGGCCGCGCGACAGACGCTGTCCCTCGAAACCGATTTCTCTTTACGTGAAGTTCAGGCCCTCGCCAATGTCGTTCACGATGCGCGTGATATCGCCGCCAGCATCTCTTCGGGTTCGTTTAAAACCGACGGAATGGTTATCCTGCCATGCTCCATCAAAACGCTCTCAGGCATCGTCCACAGCTACACCGATGGTTTACTGACCCGCGCCGCGGATGTGGTGCTAAAAGAGCGCCGTCGCCTGGTGCTTTGCGTGCGTGAGACGCCGCTGCATCTGGGACATTTACGACTGATGACTCAAGCGGCGGAAATTGGCGCGATCATTATGCCGCCGGTCCCGGCGTTTTATCACCGGCCGCAAACGCTGGATGACGTGATTGATCAAGCGGTTAATCGTGTACTGGACCAGTTTGATATCACTTTGCCAAAAGAGCTTTTTACCCGCTGGCAGGGCGCGGAATAGGTGCACTAAGATAGTGCATCTTTTTGGTGCATGTGTGGCCGCCCGACGATTTTGCAATCCCGATCAAATCCTCAACATTTAATCCCTCTTTTCGCTGTTTAGCGCTGCGGTTTATCCGTTAGAGCTGTTATCTTTCAATCTTAAGACAACTCTGCAACTATTCATTAACACATTTAACGCTGTTTTTTTGAGCAGATGTTTAGATGGCATAAAACGTGCAGAGCTGTCTGGCAACACACAACACAACTGACTACATAAGACACAACACCATCACGACACTTAAGGGTAATGTATGAAGAAGACAGTTCTGGCTCTCTCTTTAATGCTGGGGATTAGCAGTGCTTCCAGCGTATTTGCCGTGCTGCCGCAGACGGTTCGTATCGGTACTGACGCCACTTACGCGCCGTTCTCATCCAAGGATGCGAAAGGGGATTTCGTCGGCTTTGATATCGATTTGGGCAACGAGATGTGCAAGCGTATGCAGGTGAAATGTACCTGGGTTGGCATCGATTTCGACTCCCTTATCCCATCTCTGAAGGCGAAGAAAATCGACGCTATCATCTCCTCTCTGTCGATCACCGAAAAACGCCAGCAGGAAATCGGTTTTTCCGGGAAGCTGTACGCGGCTGACTCTCGTCTGATTGCCGCAAAAGGTTCCCCTATTGTCCCGACCCTGGATTCCTTGAAAGGCAAACATGTGGGCGTTCTGCAAGGCTCTACCCAGGAAGCGTATGCAAACGATCACTGGCGCAGCAAAGGCATCGACGTGGTGGCTTATCAGAACCAGGATCTTATCTATTCTGACCTTACCGCCGGCCGTCTCGACGCCGCTTTCCAGGACGAAGTCGCCGCCAGCGAAGGCTTCCTGAAGCAGCCAGCCGGTAAAGATTACGCCTTTGCGGGCCCGTCCGTTAAAGACAAGAAATACTTTGGCGACGGTACCGGCGTAGGTATGCGTAAGGATGATACCGAGCTGAAAGCAGCCTTCGACAAAGCACTCGACGGACTGCGTAAAGATGGTACCTACGACAAGATGGCGAAGAAGTATTTCGACTTTAACGTCTACGGTGATTAAGACTGTACAGGCCCGGGAAACCGGGCCTTTCGGGCTAAGCAGTTATCTATACATGTGTGGCATATCGGCATAATGCTGTTTTCTGGTGCAACAAACGCACTAAAATGGTGCGTTATTGCATAGTTAAGCAACATTAATGCAAAAAATTGCGTATATGCCCCCAGAACCTTTTGCCTTATCCGCATAAAAGGTGGCACGATAACTGTTCTTGATACTTCTGATTACCCGTTAAATGACAGTCTGTTGAGGATAGTTATGAAAAAACTGGCGTTGTCTCTTTCTCTTGCGTTGGCACTTTCCAGCATTTCTACGGTTTTCGCAGCCATTCCGTCGAAAGTTCGTATTGGCACAGATCCGACTTATGCCCCCTTCGAATCCAAGAATGCGCAGGGGCAATTAGTTGGTTTTGACATCGATTTGGCAAAAGAGCTGTGTAAGCGAATTAAAACGCAATGTACCTTCGTTGAAAACCCGCTGGATGCGCTGATCCCGTCTCTGCAGGCGAAGAAAATCGACGTCATTATGTCCTCACTCTCCATTACGGAAAAACGCCAGCAGCAGATTGCCTTCACGGACAAACTCTATGCCGCAGATTCCCGCCTGGTGGTTAAAAAAGGCAGCCCGGTTACGCCGGATCTGAATACCCTGAAAGGCAAGCGTGTGGGCGTCCTGCAAGGCACCACGCAGGAAACATACGGCAATGAGCACTGGGCACCAAAAGGCATCGAAATCGTCTCCTACCAGGGCCAGGATAATATCTATTCTGACCTGACGGCCGGACGTATTGATGCCGCATTCCAGGATGAAGTGGCGGCAAGCGAAGGCTTCCTCAAGCAGCCTGTCGGTAAAGATTATCAGTTTGGTGGCCCGTCCATTAAGGATGAAAAACTGTTCGGCGTAGGTACCGGTATGGGCCTGCGTAAAGAGGATAACGAACTCCGTGTTGCCCTGAATAAAGCCTTTGCTGAGATGCGCGCTGACGGCACCTACGACAAGCTGGCGAAGAAGTATTTCGATTTTAACGTATACGGCGAGTAATCGCTGTTTGCACCGCTGACCCCGACGTTCCCGGGGCCAGCGGCGCAGGACTGACAGGACAGGCTCAATGCTGTACGGGTTTTCACAAGTGATATTTCAGGGGGCCCTGGTCACCCTTGAGCTGGCCCTCAGCTCCGTAGTGCTGGCCGTGCTTATCGGTCTGGCTGGCGCTGCGGGCAAACTTTCCGGCAATCGTGCAGTGGCGCTTATTTTTGAAGGCTATACCACGTTAATTCGTGGCGTACCGGATCTGGTGCTGATGCTGCTGATTTTCTACGGCCTGCAAATTGCGCTCAACAGCGTTACCGATGCGCTGGGCGTGGCACAGTTTGATATCGACCCAATGATTGCCGGTATCATTACCCTTGGTTTTATCTACGGAGCCTACTTCACCGAAACTTTCCGCGGTGCATTTCTGGCAGTACCCAGAGGCCATATTGAAGCGGCAACCGCCTTCGGCTTTACCAGCCGTCAGACGTTTGTGCGTATTCTGTTTCCGGCAATGATGCGGTTTGCGCTGCCGGGGATTGGCAACAACTGGCAGGTTATCCTCAAAGCGACAGCCCTGGTGTCATTGCTGGGTCTGGAAGATGTGGTGAAAGCGACGCAGCTTGCCGGGAAAAGTACCTGGGAGCCGTTCTACTTCGCCATTGTCTGCGGACTGATTTATCTGGTCTTTACGACGGTATCCAATGGCGTGCTGCTTCTGCTCGAGCGTCGTTATTCCGTGGGTGTGAAGAGGGCTGACCTGTGATTGATATTATTCACGAATACTGGAAGTCCTTGCTGTGGACCGACGGGTATCGCCTTACCGGCGTGGCGATCACCCTTTGGCTGCTGATTTCTTCAGTGCTGATGGGTGGCATTCTGGCGGTGTTTTTAGCTATCGGCCGCGTATCCAGCAATAAATTCGTTCAGTTTCCGATTTGGCTGTTCACTTACATTTTCCGCGGTACGCCGCTGTATGTGCAACTGTTAGTGTTTTATTCCGGGATGTACACGCTCGAGATTGTTAAAGGCACCGAACTGCTGAACGCCTTTTTCCGCAGTGGCCTGAACTGTACGGTACTGGCGCTGACGCTCAACACCTGTGCGTACACCACGGAAATTTTTGCCGGGGCAATTCGCTCTGTGCCAGCGGGAGAAGTGGAAGCCGCGCGCGCCTACGGTTTTTCCGGCGTGAAGCTTTATCGGTGCATCATTTTGCCGTCAGCGCTGCGTATCGCGCTCCCAGCCTACAGCAACGAAGTGATTTTGATGCTGCATTCCACGGCGCTGGCGTTTACGGCCACGGTGCCGGATTTGCTGAAAATCGCCCGTGATATTAACTCTGCCACTTACCAACCGTTTACCGCGTTTGGGATAGCGGCGGTGCTGTATCTGATTATCTCTTATGTGCTGATTAGCCTGTTCCGCAAGGCGGAAAAACGCTGGCTGCAACATGTGAAACCCTCTTCGACACACTGAGAACATCATGCCTGACAATAAATTAAACGTTATCGACCTGCACAAGCGCTACGGCGAACATGAAGTGCTGAAAGGGGTGTCACTGAAGGCCAACGCCGGTGATGTTATCAGTATTATTGGCTCGTCTGGCTCCGGGAAAAGTACCTTCCTGCGCTGCATTAACTTCCTCGAAAAGCCAAGCGAAGGGAATATTGTGGTCAGCGGGCAGAATATCGGCCTGGTGCGTGATAAAGACGGTCAGCTGAAAGTGGCGGATAAAAACCAGCTGCGCCTGCTGCGTACGCGTTTGACTATGGTGTTCCAGCACTTCAACCTGTGGAGCCACATGACGGTGCTGGAAAACGTTATGGAAGCACCGATTCAGGTTCTTGGCCTCAGCAAACAGGAAGCGCGCGAACGTGCGGTGAAATATCTCGCGAAAGTGGGTATCGACGAGCGCCAGCAGATCAAATATCCAGTTCACCTTTCCGGTGGTCAGCAGCAACGTGTGTCTATTGCCCGTGCGCTGGCGATGGAACCAGAAGTGCTGTTATTTGATGAACCGACTTCAGCCCTTGACCCGGAACTTGTCGGTGAAGTGCTGCGCATCATGCAGAAACTGGCGGAAGAGGGGAAAACCATGGTGGTGGTGACGCATGAAATGGGCTTTGCCCGCGATGTGTCTTCCCACGTGATTTTCCTGCATCAGGGGCTGATTGAAGAAGAAGGCCATCCGGATGATGTCTTCGGAAGCCCGAAAAGCCCACGCCTGCAGCAGTTCCTGAAAGGTTCGTTAAAATAAGCTATTTCCCCTCGTCCAACGCGGCGAGGGGAATATTCAACGCGCCAGCCGATACACCCAATCGTCGTACAGCTCGCCGTTAATCTCGAAGGCCTTTTCCAGCACCTGCGTGCGTATAAACCCAAGCTTTTCCAGCAATCGCACCGATCCGGCGTTATCTGCCAGCACCCAGGCGTTAATCGCCTGCAGGCCGAGTGTAGAAAAACCATGTTCGCAAATGGCCGTCAGGGCTTCCTGGGCGTACCCTTTGCCCTGTGCCTGAGGCAACAATGCGTAACCGATATCCGCTTCCTGAGCGTTATGCGTGCTAACCTGCAGCCCGATATCACCCACGCATTCTCCTTCGCGTTCATGTATTGCGAATACATTACCTGAAAGCCGTGAACTGAACTTCAAACGCAGTTCTGCTTCTGAGAGCGGTACTCCCATAAAGCGCATTACCTGTGGGTTGATGCGCAGAGCGAGAAAACAGGGCCAGTCATTTTCAGACAACGGGGAAAGCCTCAGGCGCGAGGTAAGCAATGCCGGCATGGTGTCTCCTGATTATTGAGGCGTTGATGCAGCCCCTTTGTGTTCCAGCTGGTGCAGGTAGTTCATCACCGTTCCTTTTTCGAGTGAAGAACGAAGCTGCAATGCCAGATTCATACTGTCGAGAATGTGTGCGTTGGTAATAAGCGGTGAGTCAGGCGGAATACGCCCTTCACTCGCCAGCCAGTCAACAACCGTGCGCCAGTGCCAGAGCGGGGAGTTTCCCTTTACGCGCTGTACCGGGCCAGGAAACTGACGTGAGCCTCTGGCACCATCTTTGAGCAAAGCGATGGCCTGGCGAGTGAGGCCGGTCAGTTCGGCAATATCGCTTAATCCGACCAGCGTGGAATCGACGGATTCAACTCGCGCACCAATTCCTGCTGATTCAATATCATTGACTGCACAAAGCACGGCCTGCGCCAGGCTTTGTGCATCACGATCGAATTCAAGATACACGGCTGTGCCGTAAAAGCAGACCAGGGCATCATTGCAGCCCGCGGTAAAAAGGCGGTCTTCCAGCGCGGTGGTATCTGACGTTACGCCTGACAGCGTCAGGGTAAAATTGAAAAGTGACATGGTGACTCCTTGTTCCCGTTAATCCAGTAATCTCTTCATGCAGGCAGTGGAGTACAGCTATCCACTTTCCTGACGATTTGCCAGGCATGATTCTGCGGGCTACCGGGCGTAGACCAGACGCTCATCATATGCTGCCGGTGCTCGGATATTCCGCATTTCAACCGACCATAACAGTGTGAGCTGTTACCAGCCGGGGCAAATATCCAGCCTTTTAACTCTGCATAACGGATTGCTGCCCGTATATGCTTGTCAGGATGTTCCTTCATCGTTTGTTGTCCAGTGCAGTATGAATACAGTGTTGACCGATGTCAACGGTTTGTTAGGGTGAAATTTAACCCGTTGTGCTCGCGCAGAGAATACGCCAGCTGCAGATCATTCATGCTGAAAGGTGGGGGAAATGGATGAGAATTTTTCAAGGATGCGAGCACGCTTCCAGCGTGACTGAAACCGTCACGCTGGAACGTACAAATGAAGATGATAAATGCGGGAAAGGGGATTAAGGCAAGACGTCGCCCAACGCTTCCTCAAGATCGTACCAACGGAAGCCGAAACCAGACTCTTCAAGACGCTTAGGCAGCGCGCGTTGTCCACCTAAGACCAGCACAGAAGATTCCCCCATGAGCAACCTGACGGCGGCTGCAGGGGCTCTCAGCACTGCGGGGCGATGCAGCGCATGGCCAAGCGCATGCGCGAATTGTTCGTTGCGAACAGGATAAGGTGAAACCATGTTGAACGGGCCGCGCAGGTCATTATCCAGCAGCCAAATAATGCCGTTAACCATATCGTCGATATGGATCCACGCGAGGTATTGACGACCCGTGCCGATAGGGCCGCCAAGGCCGAGTTTGAAAGGCGGGACCATTTTGCCGAGAATCCCACCTTTAGGCGCCAGCACGACACCGGTACGCAACAAACAAACGCGGGTGTTCTCGCTTTGCGCATCGCAGGCAATTTGCTCCCAGCGGGCGCAGAGTTTATGGGTGAATTCGTTATGCGGAGGTTCTTCTTCTGTCACCACCACTTCACCGAGGTCGCCGTAATATCCCGCGGCAGAACCGGAAATCAGCACTCTCGGTGGCTGAGCGCTTGCGGCAAACAGCTCAACCAGCTTTTGGGTGATGTGCCAGCGGCTGGTGCACAACCGCTGTTTTTGATCTTCGGTCCAGCGTTTGTCGGCGATGGGTTCGCCTGCAAGATTGATTACCGCGTCGATACCCTCAAGCGTGCTGTGTTCGTTGAGTCCTTTCCAGAGTTCAACGCGGGCATCCAGCTGCTGGCGTGCTTTCTCTGGGCTACGCGTCACCACAATGACGCTGTGACCGAGCTCCAGCAAGCGTGGGATCAAATGACGGCCAATCAGGCCAGTACCGCCGGTAATCAGGATCTTCATGCCACCTCCGGATTGCGCTTAGCCTCGCCAGCTCATGGTCATGGAGACAGAATCGGCATAGCGCAGCGCGTGAAGTTTGTCGATTTCCACTTCAGCATAAGTGACCCAGTGATGTTCGCATGCGATATTAAGCACATCCTGAGTTAATTTTTCCAGCAAAGAGAAGCGGTTATTCTCTACATGCTGAATAATGCACTTAGTGATGGTGCGGTAATTCAGCGCATCGTTGATGTCTTCGCTATTGCGTGCGTTTTCAGCAGCATAGTGGATAGCCACATTGATGACGATATCCTGACGATTAGCTATCTCTTCTTCTTTGATACCGATATAGGTACGCAGGCGCAGGTTCTTGATACGAATAATGGCGTCTGGCTGGGACATTGCAGGTTTCCTCCTTGTTATTATCCCAACCATAATACAACAAAGCGCCGTTAATTTGCCTGGGCCTTCTGCATCGCGCGCTCTGTAGCTGGGCGCTGGCGTATCCGTTCAAACCAGTTGTTCACCGCCGGGAAGTTTTGCAAGTCGATGCGCTGTCGCAGATGCGCGTTAACCCACGGCCAGCAGGCGATATCGGCAATGCTGTAATGCTCGCCGCCGAGCCAGGGTGAGGTGCTCAGCCGCTTGTTTAACACGTTATAGAGTCGCAGGGTTTCAACCTGATAACGCTCAATGGCGTAAGGCACCGGCTGGGGCGCGAAGTGGTTGAAATGATGATTCTGCCCAAGCATTGGCCCCAGACCGCCGACCTGCCAGAACAGCCACTGCAGCGTGACATGACGCTCTCGCAGTTCACCGCTGAGCAGTTTTCCTGATTTTTCGGCCAGGTACAGCAAAATTTCACCGGATTCAAACAGGCTGAAAGGGGCTCCACCGTCGGCAGGAACGTGGTCGACAATGGCCGGGATCTTATTATTGGGCGACACTGTCAGAAATTCCGTACGAAACTGATCGCCCTTGCTGATATCCACGCGGATCTGCCGGTAAGCGAGCTGTGCTTCTTCCAGAAACAGCGTGATTTTATGGCCGTTAGGGGTAGGGGCGTAATAGAGGTCAATCATTTTAACTCCTGGACCTGGGGTATTTTCATGACTTTTCGAGTATAGGTGGTTAAGTCAATTGTGTGAGTTTTCATCAAGTGACAGCCTGTCAAAGACGCGATATGTTGGCGTTTTCACCCGCAAACCGTTGAGGAAGCTATGACTCGTCCCGTAATTACGCTGTGGTCCGATAACCATTTTTACTCGCCGTATGTGATGTCCGTTTATGTCGCTTTGCAGGAAAAAGGGCTGGCGTTCAGCCTGAAGACCGTCGATTTGGCAAAGGGTGAACATCTGCAATCTGGCTGGAAGGGCTATGGCTTAACCCGCCGGGTGCCGCTGCTGGAGGTGGATACCTTTGAACTGACCGAATCTTCGGCCATCACCGAATACCTTGATGAGCGTTTCGCCCCGCCGCAGTGGGAGCGTCTTTATCCACATGATATCGAAAAGCGCGCCCGTGCCCGGCAGATTCAGGCCTGGATACGCAGCGATTTAATGCCCATCCGGGAAGAACGTTCCACGGACGTTGTCTTTGGCGGGGTGAAGAAACCGGCTCTCAGTAATGCAGGCGAAAAAGCCGCAGCGAAACTGTACGACACCGCAAGCGCGCTGCTGTCCCACGGCAAGCCAAATCTGTTTGGCGAATGGTCTGTGGCGGATACCGACCTGGCGCTGATGATTAATCGTCTGGTGCTGAACGGGGATGATGTCCCGGAACAGCTGGCCGATTATGCTTCCTTCCAGTGGCAGCGAGCGTCCGTTCAGCGTTTCCTTGCGCTCTCGGCGAAACACACTGGCTGAACCGGCCGCAATAATCCGTTATGATGGTGCGGTTTTTTGTGGAGGAATGATTGATGAAGCTGATGTTTGCATCAGATATTCACGGGTCTTTACCCGCCGCTGAACGCGTGCTGTCTCTGTTTATACAGAGTGATGCCAGATATCTGGTCATTTTGGGCGATGTGTTAAATCATGGCCCGCGTAACGCGTTACCTGAAGGTTATGCGCCTGCCGATGTTGCTGAATGCTTAAACACGCAGGCAGAACGGATTATTGCCGTGCGCGGGAACTGCGACAGTGAAGTGGACCAGATGCTGCTGCATTTTCCCATCACTGCGCCATGGCAACAGGTGTTGACCCCTGAACAGCGTCTGTTTTTGACTCACGGACATTTGTTTGGTCCGGACAATATGCCGTCCCTCGCGGCTGGCGATGTGCTGGTTTATGGTCATACTCATATTCCGGTTGCTGAACGTCGAGGTGACATCTTCCATTTCAACCCGGGTTCCATCAGCATTCCGAAAGGCGGCTTTAGCGCCAGCTACGGTATGATGGAGGGCAATAAATTTCGGGTTTTAGCACTCAATGATCAACGGGTTATTGCAGAGGTGGCAATTAATCCGTAATTTACCCGACAACCGTAAACGCGCCGCGAGAGCGTAATAAAGAGAAGGTTTTCCGATGGTGGAGCAGAATTTGGCAAGCACAGAATGGGTGGATATCGTCAACGAAGACAACGAGGTCATCGCACAGTCCAGCCGTGAACAAATGCGTGCGCAGTGTCTGCGTCATCGCGCGACTTATATTGTGGTTCATGACGGCATGGGAAAAATTCTCGTACAGCGCCGGACCGACACCAAAGATTTTATGCCGGGCATGCTGGATGCCACTGCGGGCGGCGTGGTGCAGTCTGACGAGCAGCTGCTCGACTCAGCACGTCGCGAAGCTGAAGAAGAGCTTGGAATTGCAGGCGTGCCGTTTGCAGATCACGGACAATTCTACTTCGAAGACAAACACTGCCGCGTGTGGGGTAGCCTTTTCAGCTGTGTATCTCACGGCCCGTTTGCGTTGCAGGAAGAAGAGGTGAGCGAAGTCTGCTGGCTAACGCCGGAAGAGATAACCGCCCGTTGCGATGAATTCACCAACGACTCACTGAAGGCGCTGGCGCTGTGGATGACCCGCAATGCCAAGAACGAAGCCGCGAAAGACACATCAAAAGATGTATCAAAAGACGCATCGAAAGAAGAAGAGACCGAGTAACGTTTTAGCAGCTGTCCCGTAAACAGAGTTTTGCGGAGATGGCGGGGTTATCATCCCACTCTTCATCATTGAGACGCGCCAGCAGGGCGCGTCCTGCCTCAATTCCTATTTGCTTGTGTGGCACCGAAATCGTAGTCAGCGGCGGTTGACAGACGCGGCTCACGTCGCTGTCGCCGAAGCCCACAATCGCCAGATCGTCTGGCACTTTGATACGCCGACGCTGGCACTCATACAGCGCGCCACAGGCCATTTCATCCGACACACACACCAACGCATCCAGCTCAGGCCACGCCAGTAAAAATTCAGGCAATTGCGCCGCACCCGTTGTAAACGTAGGCGGTTCGGCGGCATTTATGACGCGATTGGGTGACATATGATGGCGCAGCATCGCTTTGTACCAACCCTGTAAATGCTGCTGAAAAATCCACTGTTCCTGATTGGCGCACAACAGGCCGATATTCTGATAGCCGCGCTCAATCAACGTTTGCGTCAGTTCAAACATGGCCGCGACGTTATCGATTCCGATATTCATGTCCAGCGGGTCGGTACGTTTGGCGCCAATTTCCATCACCGGAATACCACTGTTTTCCAGCCACTGGCGAGTAGTATCGCTGTGCTCGACGCTAAGCAGAATGGCAGCGGCAATGTTAGACGCCAGCAGCGTTTCGAGCAGTTTCTCTTCCTGGTCGATATGATGACGCGATTCCGCGAGCATGATTTGGTAGCCCGCAGGCTGCAAGATTTGCTGCAGTCCGGCGAACATTTCTGAGCAACCGACCTGTGCCAGGCTCGGAACGACCATGCCAATCGTCCAGGATGACGCGGATGCCAGCGCGCTTGCCGCCATGTTGGGCATATATCCCAGCGCCTGAACCGCCGCTTCAATCTTTTCCCGGAGTTTATCGGAGACCTGTTCCGGCGTACGCAGCGCACGGGAAACGGTCATCGTTCCCACGCCCGCCAGCTTTGCCACATCTGCCAGCGTGACTTTGCCAGTACTGCGACGTTTTCGGGTCAGAGACATGCTTCTTCCTGATTGAAATCTCGTTTTGAAAGTGCATGCAGTATACGCCGGAAATCCCTCTTTTTGCTGAGTTATTACACGATGTTCACATTTTGATAGCGCTATCACAATTTCAGTATCTGATAATTTGGTAGCGCTATCTTTGTGACGGTTATCACGGTCAGCATTCCGGACCTTGCATAAAGTTTGTCCACTTACCGAATGCTGGAGAACACGAATGCTGAGTCAATGGCTCCACGAAGGAACGATCCGGCTGCAGGAACGCGTCGAAAACTGGCCGCAGGCTCTGGAGGTTTGCGCCGAGCCGCTGCTGGAAGCGCGCGTGATATTGCCGGAGTACGTCACCGCCATTATCGAACAGCACCAAAAACTTGGGCCGTATTATGTGTTGGCTCCCGGTCTTGCGATGCCGCATGCTCGCCCGGAAGAGGGGGCAAAAGGTTTAGGGCTTTCGTTACTGAAACTGCAACACGGCGTCAATTTTGGTTCGAGCGAGCATGATCCGGTGGATGTGATTATTATGCTGGCGGCTCCGGATAAACACAGCCACATTGAAATGATCTCCGCGCTGGCAGAATTATTTTCCAGCGAAGATGAATTACTGTCGCTACACCAGGCGAAATCCCTTGAGGAGATAAAAAATATAATCTCACGTTTCTGATTATTTTAATTTCTAACCCTGATATCCAACATTTTACTCACGGGTAAAGTGCGGGCTGACTCTACGAAAAAAAAAGGTGACAATAATGAAGATTATGGCGATTTGCGGATCCGGCCTTGGCAGTAGTTTTATGGTCGAGATGAATATTAAAAAAGTCCTCAAGAAACTGAATATCGAAGCAGAGGTGGAGCATTCAGACCTGTCATCCGCCACGCCGGGGGCGGCCGATCTCTTTGTGATGGCAAAAGACATCGCCGAAAGCGCCAGCGTGCCGGATAACCAACTGGTGGTTATTAATAATATTATCGACATCAATGAACTGGAAAATAAGCTCAGTGCTTATTTCGCCAGCCGCTAACCCGCAATGAGTGAGGGGCAGGTATGTTTATCCTCGAGACGCTTAATTTTGTGGTAGATATTCTTAAGGTTCCATCAGTGCTGGTGGGTTTAATCGCGCTGATTGGTTTAGTGGCGCAGAAAAAATCATTTTCAGACGTTGTTAAAGGCACGGTAAAAACCATTCTGGGATTTATTGTACTGGGCGGTGGCGCGGGTGTTTTAGTGGGCTCGTTAAACCCACTGGGTGGAATGTTTGAACATGCATTCAGTATTCAAGGGATAATTCCGAATAACGAAGCGATTGTGTCTATCGCGCTGGAGAAATATGGTGCAGCGACGGCGCTGATCATGGCCTTCGGCATGGTGGCGAACATTGTGGTAGCTCGCTTCACCCGCCTGAAATACATTTTCCTGACCGGGCACCACACCTTCTACATGGCCTGCATGATTGGGGTCATCCTCACCGTCGCAGGTTTTGAAGGTATCGGCCTGGTGTTTACCGGCTCGCTGATCCTGGGCCTGATCATGGCGTTTTTCCCGTCCATTGCGCAGCGTTATATGAAGCGCATAACCGGGAATGACGACATCGCGTTTGGTCACTTCGGGACGCTCGGCTATGTGCTTTCTGGCTGGATTGGCAGCAAAGTGGGCAAAGGTTCTCGCTCAACCGAAGAGATGAACCTGCCGAAAAACCTCAGTTTCCTGCGCGACAGCTCCATTTCCATCTCACTGACCATGATGATCATTTATCTGATTATGGCGGTTTGCGCCGGGCGTGAGTACGTTGAGGCGCAGTTCAGTGGCGGCCAGAACTATCTCGTCTACGCCATCATCATGGCGATCACCTTCGCGGCGGGCGTGTTCATCATCCTGCAGGGCGTGCGACTGATTCTGGCGGAAATCGTTCCTGCATTTACTGGCTTCTCGGAAAAACTGGTCCCGAATGCGCGTCCGGCGCTCGACTGCCCGGTAGTGTATCCGTACGCCCCAAATGCGGTGCTGATTGGCTTCCTGTTCAGCTTCCTCGGCGGCCTGGTGGGCCTGTTCCTCTGCGGACAGTTCAAATGGGTGCTTATTCTGCCGGGCGTCGTGCCTCACTTCTTCACAGGCGCAACCGCGGGCGTGTTCGGTAACGCCACCGGCGGACGTCGCGGGGCAATGATTGGCGCGTTCGCTAACGGCCTGCTGATCACCTTCCTGCCGGTATTACTGCTACCGGTTCTCGGCGCGTTGGGCTTTGCCAACACCACGTTCTCTGATGCCGATTTCGGTGCGGTGGGCATCGTGCTGGGCAACTTCGCGCGTTATTTGTCGCCAATGGCGATAACCGGGCTGGTGGTGGTTATCTTCGCGCTGTTGGTGCTGTTCAACTGTCTGGCCAAAGGCAAAGTCGCTGGCAACGATTCCCCGCAAAATACAGGAGCCAAATGATGAGTACGGTTGCAGAAGTCACTCAACTGGCGCGCGATATCCGCGTTGCCACCCTGAAATCGCTGACGGACCTTGGGTTTGGTCATTACGGCGGCAGCATGTCGGTGGTGGAAACCCTGGCGGTGCTCTACGGCGATGTAATGCGCATCGACCCGGGCGACCCGGACTGGAAAGGGCGCGACTATTTCGTGCTGTCGAAAGGTCACGCGGGCCCTGCGCTGTACAGCACGCTCGCCATCAAAGGCTATTTTCCACAGGAAGAACTGAGCACCCTGAACCAGAACGGCACCAAACTGCCGAGCCATCCGGACAGGCTGAAAACGCGCGGCGTGGATGCCACAACCGGTTCGCTGGGCCAGGGCATTTCCATTGCCGGAGGCATGGCGCTCTCGCACAAACTGGCGGGGCGCAGTAACCGCGTGTTCTGCATCGTCGGCGACGGCGAACTGAACGAAGGCCAGTGCTGGGAAGCGTTCCAGTTCATCGCGCATCACAAACTCAATAACCTGACGGTGTTTATCGACTGGAACAAGCAGCAGCTCGACGGCGAACTGGATGAAATCATCTGCGCGTTCGACCTGCACGAAAAATTCACCGCCTTTGGTTATGACGTAGTCACGGTGAAAGGGGACGACATTCCAGGCCTGATAGACGCGGTGAAACCGGTGCCCGAAGCGGATGCCCGACCACGGCTGATTATCCTCGACAGTATCAAAGGGCAGGGCGTGCCGTATCTGGAAAACCTGGGTAACTCGCACCACCTGCGCCTGACCGACGACATGAGAAAACCCCTGAACGACACCATTGCCCAACTGGAGGCCGCGCATGATTAAGGTTGCACCTGCGGGAGAAAAAGACGCGATTGAGATGCGTAAAGTCTATGCCGGATTTGTGGCGGATCAGATTGAAGCGGGCAGCGAAATCATCGCGCTTGAAGCCGACCTGATGAGCTCGATGGCGATGGATAGCGTCCATAAAAAATACCCGCAGCAGGTGATTAACTGCGGGATTATGGAAGCGAACGTGATTGGCACCGCGGCAGGATTATCGCTGACCGGTCGTAAGCCGTTCGTGCATACGTTCACCGCGTTCGCCAGCCGCCGCTGTTTCGATCAGTTGTTTATGTCGCTCGACTACCAGCGTAATAACGTCAAAGTCATCGCCTCCGATGCGGGCGTCACCGCCTGTCATAACGGCGGGACGCACATGTCATTTGAGGATATGGGCATTGTGCGCGGGCTGGCGAACTCGGTGGTGATGGAAGTGACCGATGCCACCATGTTTAAGGACATCCTAAATCAGCTGATTGACCTGGAAGGCTTTTACTGGGTGCGCACCATCCGCAAGCAGGCCCCGTCTGTGTATCAGGAAGGCTCAACGTTCACCATCGGCAAAGGCAACGTGCTGCGTGAAGGCGACGACATTACGCTCATCGCCAACGGCATTATGGTGGCAGAAGCGCTGGAAGCCGCTCGTCGCCTGGAGCGCGAAGGCGTGAGTGCGGCGGTCATCGATATGTTTACCTTAAAGCCTATAGACCGGATGCTGGTGAAAAACTACGCCGAAAAAACCGGGCGTATTGTGACCTGTGAAAATCACAGTATTCATAATGGCCTGGGGTCGGCGGTGGCGGAAGTGCTGGTTGAAACCTGCCCGGTGCCGATGCGTCGTGTGGGCGTGAAAGAGCGGTATGGTCAGGTCGGAACGCAGGATTTCCTGCAACAGGAATATGGTCTGACGGCAGATGAGATCGTGAAGGCGGCGAAAGCCTTGCTGTAGCATTTCACAGGTAATAAAAAGGCATGCGTTATAGGCATGCCTTTTATTTTAGAGTTTTATTTTAGGTGCCGTATTATCAACACTCTAATTACTTACTTTGTCAGATAATAATGTTTGTTCAGTGTACGTAATACATATCCTTCCTGACCCGGTGTACCACTCATTACATCGACGGTGAGAATATCGTAATCCTGCATGGTGGAGACAGGAATATCGTATTCGACTTCAACCTGTTGAGACTTCTTGTTCAGTGTGCGTGGCGTAGCATTATTTGCAAAAAGATTACCCGCGTAGGATTCTGCAATTACCTGACCATTCAATTTCACTACAGTACGATTGTTACTATTGAAATGTTTCAGTGCTGAGCTGAAAATAACATTGGTCGACTTACCGAATTCGGTTGCCGCGTTTGTAATGGTTCCGGCATCTGGAGCAATCGGTGCCAGCATTTCAGCAGTCACATTAACCGTTGACAATGCTTTCTTGCTCGAAGTGTCTATGACGCTAACCACGTCTCCGGCTTTCAGATCACTATAGAAGCTCAGAACGGGTTGCCCCATGAAGCTGCTGGTTTTTTTTACTGCCTGCGACTGCATGGTTTTTTCGTACTTTCCATCATTGAGGGTACCGACGATAACATCATTCTTTTTAACCGTTAGATCATCAGTTTTGAAATTGTCGTTCGGAATAACCACGATAATTTCTCCTGCAGCCACTACGGTATCACTGATTACGCTATCTGCTGGGCCCTGCTCTTCACCTTCATCTTCCGGTTCAGGTTCAACATCAGCTGGTACGGCTGCATCAGCTACATCTTTCATTTCATTCAGATATGCAGACTGATCGGTAAGGCTCATACTCTGGGTGTTAGAACCCAGCGCCCAGGCAAAGTAACCGCCATAACCTTCAGCTGCCTGCCAGCGTGCACGCTCCAGGTTGTTTTCTTTGGTTTCAACAAAGCTACCTTCTGGCGCCCACTGTGCATTAATGGTGGTGCCCAGAATGATTTTTGTTTTATCTCCAACCGCCGCAGCGTAGTTTGCCATCGCCGTTTGATATTTAAAGTTACTGCCTGCGTCGTAGGCCATCACGTTGTAGAAATCGAACAGACCTTTGCTGGCGGAAAGCAGGCTTTTCACTTCACCGTTGTGGCTAGAGCGATCGTGTTCCACAAATGAGCAGTTATCGAAAACGGTATTATCGGCACAGTTTTCAGGATCAGCCCCTACATGGTAGGTGGTCAGGCTCATAAGCTTGTCTTTACCGATCATGCCACGCAGTTCGGTTGCCAGTGCCAGCAGATCGCTGTTTTCTTTTTCGCTCAGGCGCGCTGCTTTTTCGAAGTCGAAATCAACGCCATCAAGATAAACCGTACCGGCTTTCTGGTAGGTGCCCATATCACAGGTGCCGTCCCATTTAGTCATCAGGCATGCGCCGTCCATTTCTGACGGGGCCAATCCTTTTTTGTATACCGGGTAAGGCGTTTTCAGCAGGTCAGCCAGGCCTTTCGCCACAATGGTACGTTTCTCAGGCGTATTAATCTGGCTCCAGATTTCTTCATATTTCTGACCACCAAAGGCGATCATCATTTTCTTTTCAGGATGAGCTAATTTCAACTGTGTCCAGACATTATAACCACCAGGTAAATACCAGGCATCATATGCTGGAATTGTTGCAATACTGTCTGATGTTTCGATAGAGCCATCAGAATTCCATTTACCGAATGCTAACAGGTATGTATCAACTTTAGAGGTGTCAAGAATACTGGCTGAATTATCAGGCAGGCCCCATGATGTCACATAGCTGATAGCATGATTAGTTGTTGCAGCCATTGCAGATTGAGCCAGGAACGCGGCAGCAATACAAACTGACAGAGTTAATTTTTTCACTTTTATGTCCGTTTAAATTATATATATCATCAATAATGAATCTAAAGTGATGATGTAATTAATACTGAGCTCAAGAGCATTTGTGATTTAATTTCTGATATTTATTGCTCGAGGAAATATCCATATTGAAGCAGTGTAAATGATCGTCTGTTTTTAATCGCAAATATACTTATGGCGCTCGCGAATATCTGGGGCCACAGAGGCGTTCCCGATTCGCATAGCTTATTATTATGTATTAAGGATTAATCTGAAAGAGTAGATTACTTAATGTGTTATTTATCAAAACGAGGATAGGAATGTTCTTATCTTAGTGATGTTATTTAAAACAATGAGTTAAAAAATACAAACTCACGAATACAGGAAGGCAGACTGAATGATTTTCGATTATCGGTTTGGAAAAATGTCTTTCAGGGATGCAAAAAAAGCCAGGGTCTCTGGTCGGTCACTCACAGTGACGACTAGAAGCCCTGGCTTCGGCAGAGATTAGTCCTGCTGAGACGACTGGATCGCGGTCAGGGCGATGGTGTAGACGATATCGTCTACCAGCGCGCCACGAGACAGGTCGTTGACGGGTTTGCGCATACCCTGCAGCATTGGCCCGATGGAGATCAGGTCGGCTGAACGCTGTACCGCTTTGTAGGTGGTGTTACCGGTGTTCAGGTCTGGGAAGATGAACACGGTAGCACGACCTGCAACCGGAGAGTTCGGCGCTTTGGATTTCGCAACGTCTGCCATTACGGCGGCGTCATACTGCAGCGGGCCGTCAATAACCAGGTCCGGACGTTTTTCCTGTGCAATGCGAGTGGCTTCACGCACTTTCTCAACGTCGCTACCCTGGCCGGAAGTCCCGGTGGAGTAAGAGAGCATGGCTACGCGCGGGTCGATACCGAATGCAGCTGCGGAATCCGCAGACTGGATAGCGATTTCGGCCAGCTGCTCAGCGGTTGGATCCGGGTTAATCGCGCAGTCACCGTAAACATAAACCTGTTCAGGCAGCAGCATGAAGAACACAGAAGAAACCAGTGAGCTGTTCGGCGCAGTTTTGATCAGCTGCAGCGGTGGACGGATGGTGTTGGCGGTAGTGTGAACCGCGCCAGAAACCAGACCGTCAACTTCGTCCTGCTCCAGCATCATGGTGCCGAGCACAACGTTGTCTTCCAGTTGCTCGCGAGCCACGGCTTCAGTCATGCCTTTGCTTTTACGCAGTTCGACCAAGCGCGCGATGTAGCTTTCACGTACCACTTCTGGATCGACGATTTCGATACCCGCGCCCAGTTCAACACCCTGGTCAGCCGCAACGCGGTTGATTTCTTCCGGGTTGCCGAGCAGCACACAGGTCGCGATACCACGTTCTGCACAGATAGCAGCCGCTTTCACGGTACGTGGTTCGTCGCCTTCTGGAAGAACAACGCGTTTGCCTGCTTTACGCGCCAGCTCGGTCAGCTGGTAGCGGAACGCTGGCGGAGACAGACGACGGCTACGCTCAGACGTTGCAGTCAGGGATTCGATCCAGTTGGCATCAATGTGGCTAGCCACATATTCCTGCACTTTTTCGATACGCGCATGGTCATCAACCGGCACTTCGAGGTTGAAGCTCTGCAGGCTCAGGGAAGTCTGCCAGGTGTTGGTGTTGACCATGAATACTGGCAGGCCAGTGGCGAACGCACGTTCACACAGCTTGCTCACTCGCGCATCCATTTCGTATGCACCGGTCAGCAGGATGGCACCGATTTCAACGCCATTCATTGCTGCCAGACACGCTGCAACCAGCACGTCTGGACGGTCTGCGGAAGTCACCAGCAGAGAGCCCGCGCGGAAATGTTCCAGCATGTGCGGAATGCTGCGCGCACAGAAGGTCACGGACTTCACGCGGCGGGTGTTGATGTCGCCTTCGTTCACGATGGTCGCGTTCAGGTGACGAGCCATATCGATTGCACGGGTAGCAATCAGATCAAAGCTCCATGGCACCGCGCCCAGCATGGGAAGCGGGCTAGTCGCTACCAGATCTGTCGGATTGATTTTCACAACTTTCGCAGTGGAAGAGTCGTCGAAAATTTCAGACAGGTCAGGACGAGTACGGCCCTGATCATCAACCGGTGCGTTCAGTTTGTTAACGATAACGCCGGTGATGTTGGTGTTTTTCGCGCCGCCGAAGCTGCTACGGGTCAGTTCGATACGCTCTTTCAGGCCTTCCTGAGTATCGGTGCCCTGAGACATCACGAACACGATTTCCGCGTTCAGCGTCTTAGCAATCTCGTAGTTCAGGGACTGTGCGAACTGGTGTTTACGGGTCGGAACCAGGCCTTCAACCAGCACCACTTCAGCATCCTGAGTGTTCGCGTGGTAGTTAGCGATGATCTCTTCCATCAGCACGTCATTCTGATTGCTGGAGAGCAGAGATTCAACATGGCTCATCTTCAGCGGTTCAGCTGCTGGCAGATTGGAGTTAGCACGCACGATAGCCGTGGTCTGGTCTGGCGCATCGCCACCGGCACGCGGCTGAGCGATTGGCTTAAAGACGCTAAGACGAACGCCTTTGCGTTCCATAGCGCGGATAACGCCAAGGCTGACACTGGTCAGACCGACGCTGGTTCCGGTAGGGATCAGCATAATTGTACGGGACACGATTTATCCTCTTTCGTTACCGCCAGGGGTTGGCGGGATCCAAAACAGCACCGCCAGCTAGGCTGGCGGTGTGGAATCAGGCAGTCAGACGAGCTGCGTCTTGTGCGATGACCAATTCTTCGTTGGTCGGGATGACCACGGCAGGGCGGGTGCCTTCTTTGTTGATGAAGCCAGACTTGCCGAAGCGGGCAGCCAGGTTACGTTCGTGATCAACGTCGAAGCCCAGAACGCCCAGTTTACCCAGGGACAGTTCGCGAACCATCGCGGCGTTTTCGCCGATACCACCGGTGAAGACAACGGCGTCCAGACGACCGTCCATCAGCGCGGTGTAAGAACCGATGTATTTCGCCAGGCGGTGGCAGTAAACGTCCATTGCACGTTTAGCGTCTGCTTTGGTTTCGTAGTTGTCTTCAACATAACGGCAGTCACTGGTGACTTCGGTCAGACCCAGGAGGCCGGACTCTTTGGTCAGCATTTTGTTGATTGCATCAACGCTCATGCCCAAGGTGTCGTGCAGATGGAAGATGATAGCCGGGTCAATGTCACCTGAACGGGTGCCCATAACCAGACCTTCCAGCGGGGTCAGACCCATGGAGGTATCAACACATTCGCCATTACGGATAGCAGAAACAGAACCACCGTTGCCCAGGTGGCAAGTGATGATGTTCAGTTCTTCAACCGGCTTGTTCAGAACTTTAGCGGCTTCCTGAGTCACGAAGAAGTGGCTGGTGCCGTGTGCGCCATAGCGACGAACGCCGTGTTCTTTGTACAGGCTGTACGGCAGAGCATACAGGTAAGACTCTTCCGGCATGGTCTGATGGAACGCGGTGTCGAAGACAGCAACGTTTTTGTCTTTCAGGTTCGGGAAGGATTTCAGCGCTTCCGCGATGCCGATCAGGTGTGCCGGGTTGTGCAGCGGTGCAAAAGAGGCTGCATCTTTGATACCCTGAATAACGGAATCGTCGATAACCACAGAACCGGTGTACTTTTCGCCGCCGTGAACAACACGGTGACCGATAGCCGCCAGCTGAGCAGACAGTTCTGGTTTTTGTGCCAGAATAGTGTTAACGATAAAGTTAAGCGCTTCACTGTGAGCGGCGCCTGCACCTAAAGCCGCTTCTTGTTTGGCGCCGTCCATTTTCCATTTCAGACGTGCTTCAGGGAGATGGAAACATTCGGCCAAACCAGAGAGGTATTCTTCACCATTGATTGCGTCGATGACAGCGAATTTCAGTGAAGAGCTACCGCAGTTCAGAACCAGTACTAACTTACTCGACATGGAAGTACCTATTAATCTTATGTGGCTAAAAAAACGTCAGTGAGTCAAAGAGCGTAGCGCATGATGACGCTGACATTTATGATTAACATCATGCTCAATACTTTTAGCAGGCATGATGAAAGGAATTCGGGTGATTCATCCTTCAGTTTTGCACAATTTTCAACCGATGGCAGAATGTGCAATAATTTGACGAATCGCGAGAGTGGGTCTACGCCCATCTCAGGCCGCACAGGATACCTGAATGCCGCCTTTATTGCCAAAATGTTTTGAACGTTGTCATGCATAGTTGTTGTTTTGCACGAAATTTTGATTTTTTATCTGTGAAGTTGAGGTAACGCCATGTCGACACCCGAGAACCGCCCGGTAAATTTTTTCAGTTCATTCCGCCGTGGGCAGCACTATGCGAAGACGTGGCCGATGGAAAAACGCCTGGCACCGGTGTTTGTTGAAAACCGCGTCATCCGTGCCACCCGCCACGCTATACGCTTCATGCCGCCGGTTGCGGTGTTTACGCTGTGCTGGCAAATCGCTCTCGGCGGACAACTTGGCCCGGCCATTGCGACCGCATTGTTTGCGCTGAGCCTGCCGATGCAAGGATTATGGTGGCTGGGCAAGCGTTCCGCCACTCCGCTGCCGCCAACAATTTTGAGCTGGTTCTATGAAGTGCGCGGAAAATTGCAGGAGTCAGGCCAGGTGCTGGCACCTTTTGAAGGGAAGCCAGATTACCAGGCGTTAGCTGACACGCTTAAGCGCGCATTCAAACAACTGGATAAAACTTTCCTTGATGATTTGTAATTAACTATCAAAAACGCATATAAATGAGGGCATACACTTTGTAAGCCCTCTTTTTTCATGCGTAAGCGCAACAGGAGTCGAAAATGGAAATGACCAACGCTCAACGTCTGATTTTGTCGAATCAGTACAAAATGATGACCATGATGGATCCCGACAACGCCGAGCGTTACCGCCGCCTGCAGACGATCATCGAGCGCGGCTACGGTCTGCAAATGCGCGAGCTGGATCGTGAATTTGGCCAACTGACCGAAGAGACCTGCCGGGTGATCATCGACATCATGGAGATGTACCACGCGCTGCACGTTTCCTGGGCCAACCTCAAAGACGCTGACAGTGTGGACGAACGCCGCGTGACTTTCCTCGGCTTTGACGCCGCAACCGAAGCCCGCTATCTCGGCTACGTGCGCTTTATGGTCAACACCGAAGGCCGCTACACGCATTTCGATGCCGGTACTCACGGCTTCAACGCCCAGACCCCAATGTGGGAAAAATACCAGCGTATGCTGAGCGCATGGCACGCGTGTCCACGCCAGTATCACCTGAGCAGCAACGAAATTAATCAGATTATCAATGCCTGATGGAGGCCGCCGTGCAGTGCAAAGGCTTTTTGTTTGATCTCGACGGTACGCTGGTGGATTCACTGCCGGTTGTGGAACGTTCATGGTGCCACTGGGCTGATCGTCACGGTCTGAGCCACAGTGAAGTCCTGAATTTTATTCACGGCAAGCAGGCGATTACGTCGCTACGCCACTTCCTGCCTGGCCGTACGGAAGCGGAAATTCAGGTGGAGTTCAGCTGGCTCGAGCGAATAGAGTCCGAGGACACCGCCGGGATCACCGCACTGCCAGGTGCGCTGGCGGTGCTGAATCATCTGGATGAAGCCGGTATTCCCTGGGCGATAGTCACCTCTGGTTCCGTTCCGGTGGCACATGCGCGTCATCGCGCCGCGGGCCTGCCTGACGCAAAAGTGTTTGTCACCGCTGAGCAGGTAAAACGCGGTAAGCCGGAGCCGGATGCGTATCTGCTTGGCGCAGAGCTGCTGGGCTTTGCCCCGGCTGAATGCGCAGTAGTGGAAGACGCGGCGGCAGGGATGCTTTCTGGTCTCGCGGCAGGCTGTCGCGTCATTGCCGTAAACGTACCCGGCGATGCACCGCGGTTAAACGAAGCGGATTTCGTGCTGACCACGCTCGAAGCGTTAAGCATTAACCGGCAGTCCGATGGCACGGTTGATGTGCGTCTGAAAGACTAAACGCATGATCTGGCCTCGCTTCGGCGGGGCTTTTTTATGCCACAATGATCGCTCTCTTTTCTGACAAGACTCTCTTCTGACAAGGACATGTTGTGAACGGTGAACTGATTTGGGTGTTGTGCCTGCTGGCGGTAGCGGTACTGCTTTTCGCCACCGGTAAAGTGCGCATGGATGCCGTCGCCCTGCTGGTTATTGTTGCCTTTGTTCTGAGCGGAACGCTCACCCTCAGCGAAGCCTTTTCCGGCTTCAGTGATCCTAACGTCATCCTTATCGCTGCGCTGTTTATCATCGGCGACGGACTCGTGCGCACCGGCGTTGCCACCAGTATGGGCTCATGGCTGGTGAAAGTGGCGGGCAACAGCGAAATCAAAATGCTGGTATTCCTGATGCTGACGGTGGCGGGGCTTGGCGCGTTTATGAGCTCCACCGGCGTGGTCGCCATCTTCATTCCCGTCGTGCTTAGTGTCTGCATGCGCATGAACACCTCGCCGTCGCGCTTAATGATGCCGTTGAGTTTTGCCGGGCTTATCAGCGGCATGATGACGCTGGTCGCTACGCCGCCAAACCTGGTGATTAACAGCGAACTGCTCCGCGAAGGTCTGCAAGGTTTTAGTTTCTTTAGCGTGACGCCGATTGGCCTGGTGGTACTGCTGCTCGGCATCGTGTATATGCTGCTGGTGCGTTTTATGCTTCCCGGCGACGACGGGAAGCAAAAGAATGATAAACGCCGCACGTTTCGCGACTTAATCAAAGAGTATCACCTGAACGGCCGCGCGCGCCGATTGGCTATTCGTCCGGGCTCACCGCTGGTCGGGCAGCGTCTGGATGACCTCAAACTGCGTGAGCGCTACGGCGCAAACGTGATCGGCGTGGAGCGCTGGCGGCGTTTCCGTCGGGTGATTGTCAACGTTAACGGCGTGTCGGAGTTTCATGCGCGTGACGTCCTGCTCATTGATATGTCAGCGGCAGACGTCGACCTGCGACAGTTTTGCACGGAGCAGCTGCTGGAGCCGATGGTGCTGCGTGGTGAATATTTCTCCGATCAGGCGCTGGACGTCGGCATGGCCGAAGTATCGCTGATCCCGGATTCAGAACTGGCAGGCAAAACGGTGCGGGAAATGGAATTTCGTACCCGCTTTGGGCTGAATGTGGTGGGCATGAAACGCGACGGTAAAGCCGTCGACGGCGCAGTGGTGGATGAAACCATCGCGCTGGGCGACATTCTGCTGGTGGTTGGCAACTGGAAACAGATAGCACAGCTCTCGCAGCGTGGGCGTGATTTTGTGGTGCATAACATGCCAATCGAAGTTAACGATGCCTCCCCGGCGCACAGCCAGGCGCCACATGCCATTTTCTGCCTGGTGTTGATGGTCGCTCTGATGCTGACGGACGAAATTCCTAATCCTATCGCCGCGATCGTTTCTTGCTTGCTGATGGGTAAATTCCGCTGCATCAATGCCGAAAGCGCCTACAAAGCCATTCACTGGCCGAGCATTATTTTGATTGTCGGGATGATGCCGTTTGCGCTCGCCCTGCAAAAAACCGGCGGCGTTGATTTGGTGGTGAAAGGGCTGATGGACGTCGGCGGCGGGCAGGGGCCGTATCTGATGCTTACCTGCCTGTTCGTGATGTGCGCCACGATTGGCCTGTTTATTTCCAACACCGCCACCGCGGTGCTGATGGCGCCGATTGCGCTGGCTGCGGCAAAATCGATGGGCGTGTCGCCTTATCCGTTTGCAATGATGGTGGCGATGGCGGCCTCGGCGGCATTTATGACGCCAGTATCCTCACCGGTTAACACGCTTGTGCTGGGACCGGGGAAATACAGATTCAGTGATTTTGTGAAGATAGGCGTACCGTTCACGGTATTAGTGATGGTGGTGTGCGTGGTGCTGATTCCGGTGCTGTTCCCGTTCTGATACGATCCCGGCTGCGCTCGCAGTCCATACGCGCCGCCGGGCAGAGCGAGTTAAAGCGGAGAATCCTGACTGATTTCATCCAATGAAAGCTGGAAGCTCGGCACAAAGACCTGCATGAAATAGTCCATCTCCGGGCTACGACGCGATTCCAGCGTTTTTTCCAGACGGCTTTTCGCCAGCAAAAATTCGTTATTTCCTGCGGAAAGTTCTTCCAGACATTTCAGGTACGCACACAGCGCATCGGCCTGTTTAACCAGCAGTCTTTCTTCTTCGCTACACTGATGCTCATCAATCAGCGGCGCGAAAATATCTCGCAGTTCTTCCGGCACCATATCGACCAGTTTCTGCTGGGCAATCTTCTCAATCGCTTTATATTCCTGTGCAATTTGCGAGTTGAAATATTTTACCGGCGTCGGCAGGTCGCCTGTCAGCACTTCGGACGCGTCGTGGTACATCGCCAACAGTGCGATGCGCTCGGCATTCACTGAACCGTTAAATTTACGGTTTTTAATCGCTGCCAGCGCGTGGGCGACCATCGCCACCTGCAAACTGTGCTCGGAGACGTTTTCGGTGCGCACGTTGCGCATCAGTGGCCAGCGGTTGATCAACTTCAGACGGGAAAGATGGGCAAAGAAATGACTCTGGCTCATGGGGGTCCTTGATGCGTTACAGCAGGTTACCCATTGTGCACTGAGTTGACCGCCGGATGCAAACCCCGGCGGCCGGCGGTGTTATGCCTGACGGTAGCCGGACAGGAAGCGGCTGAAGCGCGAGATAGACATTTCCAGGTCATCCATACGCGGCAGCGTCACGATACGCACGTGATCTGGCCACGGCCAGTTGAAGGCGGAGCCCTGAACCAGCAGTACTTTTTCCTGCAGCAGGAAATCGAGCACCATTTTTTGGTCGTCGTGAATATTAAAACGCTTGCTGTCGATTTTCGGGAACATATACAGCGCGCCGTTTGGCTTCACGCAGCTGACGCCCGGGATTTCGTTGATCAATTCCCACGCACGGTTACGTTGCTCATAAAGACGGCCGCCCGGTACGATAAATTCGCTGATGCTCTGATAACCGCCCAGCGCCGTCTGAATGGCGTGCTGAGCCGGAACGTTGGCGCATAAACGCATCGAGGCCAGCATTTCCAGCCCTTCGATATAGCCTTTCGCGTGTTTCTTCGGCCCGTTCAGAACCATCCAGCCCTGGCGGAAACCCGCTACGCGATAGGTTTTTGACAGACCGTTAAAAGTGACGGTCAGCAGATCCGGCGCCAGGGCGGCGATCGAATGGTGCTGGGCTTCATCGTAGAGGATCTTATCGTAGATTTCGTCAGCGAAAATAATCAGGTTGTTCTGACGCGCGATTTCCACGATTTCCAGCAGCAGCTCTTTGGAGTACACCGCGCCGGTTGGGTTATTCGGGTTAATAATCACGATCCCACGGGTGCGCGGGGTGATTTTGCTGCGAATGTCGTCCAGGTCCGGGAACCAGCCTGCAGATTCATCACACAGATAATGCACCGCTTTACCGCTGGAGAGCGACACTGCCGCCGTCCATAACGGGTAATCCGGGGCCGGAACCAGCATTTCATCGCCGCTGTTGAGCAGCGCCTGCATCGCCTGAACAATGAGCTCAGACACACCGTTACCGATGTAGATATCTTCTACCGTGACGTCACGCATATCGCGCGCCTGGTAGTGCTGCATGATGGCCTTACGGGCCGAATAGAGGCCCTTGGAATCGCAATAGCCCTGTGCCGTTGGAAGATTACGGATCACATCGACGAGGATTTCGTCAGGGGCGTCGAAGCCGAACGGGGCCGGGTTGCCGATATTCAGTTTAAGAACCTTATTGCCTTCTTCTTCAAGACGTTTCGCTTCTTTAAGTACCGGACCGCGGATGTCATAACAGACATTATCTAATTTGCTGGATTTTTCGATGGGGGACATGAATCTTGACCTTTTCGCTAGTTTTGCCACTCCCTGCCGTGGAAGTCTGCACGGAATAAGGTACTCCCCATCCCGGGTATTTTGAAGGGTTGGCAGGACAATATTTTGCACATTACCTGATGTCTGTGTGATTTGTTTGTCTGCGATTTGGCCGCTTCGTCTGCTTAAATCACCATGTTTAGTAATAGCTTTGGTGATTAATGTTGTCATTTGTCTTGGCTCTTGGATTATTAACTGAATTTTTCTGGGGCGCCGCCGACTATCCTGCCTCGCGTATTTGGATGTCAGGCTAAATTTTAACCACTAAAAGCTGGCGGTTTGCTACCCTATGGATGAGGGTTAATATCTCTTTCTGTGAATACATTGTTAAGCGTTGTTAGTGAATGAATATTTAAATAATTAATATTCTTTCATTAATTGCAAAGTTGTCGCTGTGTTTTGTTAATTTATTTAGAGATCATGATTATCATTTAAAAATTTATGTAAGATAATACCTAATAACACTTATAAATATAAAGGTTTTGCGGTAGGATACCGTTGTAAGCAGGCTCTGAGTATCAGCGTTCAGGTGATGTCTGTGTTTGCTAAAACAATATAACTTAATGTTATTGCTCGTATTTTTGTTGTGTTTGATGTGCTTGTAATTTTTGATGTTATTGTTGAGTGATCTTTAAGAGTTTAAAGTTAAAGTAACAGCTTTTTTTGAAAACCCTCACATAAAAGTGTCAGAAATAATTAAATCATCATTCAGATGTAAACGAAAATATAGCTAAGGGGTCTGCTTAAAGAGAAGCAGGCAGGCAATTATAATGCAATAACGCTCTTTCAGGTATTCGTCCGGCTTGCCGGGCCGGGGGATATGATTCAAAAGGAATTGCCTGATTTTCTTAGAGCACAGCATCAACCAGGCAGGTCAGCACAAGCAACCTGTAAGTGAAGAATATGATTAACGCAAATCGTCCGATATTGAATCTCGATCTCGATCTGCTGAGAACGTTTGTTGCGGTCGCTGATCTGAATACCTTTGCAGCAGCCGCGGCTGCTGTGTGTCGTACCCAGTCTGCTGTCAGCCAGCAGATGCAGCGCCTTGAGCAGTTGGTTGGTAAAGAGCTGTTCGCCCGGCATGGTCGGAATAAGCTGCTGACGGAACATGGCATACAGCTGCTGGGCTATGCGCGCAAAATTCTGCGCTTTAACGATGAAGCATGTACGTCGCTGATGTTTAGTTCCCTGCAGGGGATGTTAACCATCGGTTCTTCTGATGAATCAGCGGACACCATTCTGCCTTTCTTGCTCAACCGAATCAGTTCGGTCTACCCGAAGCTGGCGCTGGATGTGCGCGTTAAGCGTCATGGCGAAATGGGCAACATGTTGCAGGCCAGTGAAGTTGATCTGGTGTTAACCACCCATCGTCTGGCGCAGTATGACGCAATTTCATTGCGCACCTCGCCAACGCTCTGGTATTGCGCCGCGGATTACATGCTTCCGCCTGGCGAACCCGTACCGCTGGTGTTGCTCGACGATCCAAGCCCGTTCCGCGATATGATTATTGATACCCTGAATGCCGCACGCATTCCGTGGCGTCTGGCGTACGTCGCTTCTACACTGTCTGCCGTACGGGCAGCCGTGAAGGCTGGATTAGGCATAACTGCGCGTCCGGTGGAGATGATGAGCCCGGAACTGCGCGTACTGGGTAAAAGTGACGGATTACCGCAATTGCCCGACACTGAGTATCTGCTGAGCTGCAATACCCACAGCCCGAACGAGCTGGTGCAGGCCATTTTCCAGTCGCTGGATAGCTACAATAATCCCTGGTATCAGTACGGGACATATACCTCCGAAGGGGGAGACGATAACCTTGTTGCTGAGAAGGATTTAGAGTAACGAGTCCCGTTCTATCTGGTAACAATTTGTAAGTGTAAAAAAAGGCCGCTGAAGCGTAAATTATGTTCAGCGGCTTTTTTTGTGGGTAAAGAGTGAACGGATGTGTGCCGTTTCGTTTATTTATTCTTATTTTTCATTTGGTTGTTAAGTCTCTGGCTCCATTCGCCACTCTTTACAAACCCAACTTCCCACTTCCTGCTAATGTTAAAAAAACGGCCGGATTGTTGCCATTTTCCAGTGCGAATTAACAGAAGCGTGTCTCAGATCAAGAAAATACTCCCCAATAGGGGGAGGAATCACCGGCGATTCCTGTCAAAATAGAAGGGTAATTAGTGTTTAAGCCTCAAACGGACACGATTCACCAACCGTAAATTCCCTCGGTCATTTCATCGCGAAAAGGCTAAAGGGCATTTAATGTTAATGAAAGGTGTTCGGTGTAAATTAATGTGAGGAAACTTTTGTTAAAGTTGACAAAAGGTTATAGAAAGGAGTAAAAAACCACATCATTTAGATGTTTAAGCCATTTGTGGCACACATTTTGTGGTTTTTTCATTCCTCCCCATGAATCATGTGGCGTTCATCTGCCAGCCAGAGCAGAGTTTCAGCGCTACTTATTTTGGTAAAGCTTTGCGTATGTCAACATCCACTGAAGTCATCGCTCATCACTGGGCATTCGCTATATTTCTCATCATTGCCATAGGCCTCTGCTGTTTGATGCTGATTGGCGGTTGGTATCTCGGCGGCCGCGCGCGCGCGCGTAGCAAGAACACCCCGTTCGAGTCGGGTATCGACTCTGTGGGCTCCGCTCGCTTACGTCTCTCGGCGAAGTTCTACCTGGTCGCC